>JBJKSH010000206.1:0-5943 GCA_046704255.1 Ignavibacteriaceae bacterium
AAAGTACCCTCTATATGAAATTAGTTTTTTTTAACTCCTAAATAATATCAAATATTATGATTAAAAAATTATGAAAAAGCAAAAAATCAAATCAATCTTATCTTGTACTTATCTAGTACTTATATTGTTCTTTAATTGGTCTTTATACTTTGCACTTATTTATGAACGGAAAAAGAGGCCGGTAAAGAAATATTTTCATAACCGGAACAGCCTGCGTATTCGCAGGACGTTATTTAATGACACAATAAAAATTAGAGCCCCCACAGATTAGCGGCCGGTCAATGATTACTGCTCATTGGCCATTCGCAAAAAATTACGCTTTGTTCTTACTCTTAATTTTATTCTTAATCTTACTCCTGCTCTTTTTAGTAACTATAAGTATTAAGAATACCAATTGTTCGAAATAAAAATTAAAACCGTTAAAACGGTTGTTGTTTTAATTTTTCTAATTAACCCACGACTTAAGTCGTGGGTTAATAAAACCAAATGTGATAATTCTTAACCGTTTCAACGGTTTATAATATCTCCGGACCATTTCGAACAACGGGTTAAGAATATTTATTTATAATTCAAATAAACTTTTAAGGAGACTTTAAAATGGCAAAATTTAAAAAAGAAATACTTGGCAAAGTAAAGGGCGCATTAGGCGACGTTACCTTCCGTCAGAGAAACGGAAAGACTTATTTATCAACCAGGCCGGATTCCTTTGTTCCGGGTAACGATCCGGGTTCCATTGCAAGAAGGGAAAAATTCTCCCTGTCAATTAAATTAGCAAAGCAAATTAATTCAATCCCGGAACTTAAAGAACTATGGTTAAATGATACTCCGCAGGGGACTTTAGCATTTAATCATATAATGCGTTCGAATTATCCTATGATAGATTCTTCGGAATTATCCGGCCTTATTAAGCTAGCACCTTCACTCGGGTTTAATGCTGCAAATCCGGTAATAACATTGGGCCCGGCAGAAGTAAAGGTTAACCTTGAAGCTATAGGCAATACGGCAGGTATTGAAGCAGCCGCAGAACCTTCGCTTAAATTAATTTCGCTCGTTTACCTGAGCAGTCCGGTTGACAACCTTGTAGGCAAAAATAATTTCCTAACATACATTTCGCCTTCAAGGGATACCGACCTTGCATCTGCACTTGAGTTCACATTTCCGCTTTCAGGAGTTGAAACTCAAATGCTGGAAAAATATAATAACCGTAAAGGATTCTTCATACTGGTTACGCTGGATGCCGCCGGAGCGGTTGTTCATTATTCAAATACCTTTGCAGGTTAGCACTCCGGTTAATTCAAAGCTTCGTCCCTTTCAACTGCGGGGCGGAGCTTTATTTAATCAATCTCTCCGGCAGCCCGGCTTCCAACAAATTAAAACCACTCCTTCTTGCCACACCAATCTATGTATATGTATAAATAAGTCGGAATTTTGATAATAACTGTTAGTTAACCGTTAATTTCTCATCTTTAATTGATTGATCTCTGACCTCTGTTCTCTGACCTCTTATTTTCCATCTGCCGTCATCCAACTACCATGTTACATATTAACTGACTAGAGTCTACCAGCTTGATATTTCATCCTGCAAATTTTCTACGGTGAATTAGCTGCTTATATAATTCATAAATTCCGTACCATCCTACGAGAAATATTATAGGTATAACTAACAAACGGTAGCGGGCATTATAACTTATAAACGTATGAAGCAGACAGTATGAAAGAATAAAGGATACAAGTATTATAACAAAGTGTTCTTTTTTCTTTATTGAAAAATAAAACCCGGATATTCCGAAAATAAACATCGGCAAAACAAGCAGTCCTTCGGTTAAGTTTCGGATTAAAGACTGCGGCGGAACTATTCTATACCATGCATTGGGTTCAAGCTCAAAATTAAATCTTACCGTTTCCCAGAAAGCAAGAAATCGTGAGTAGTAAAGCCTGATGCCGTATTTCTGTTCGTGCTTTAATTTTAATTCGTCATATTTTGTTTTTGTAAATCCCCGGAATCTTTTTTCATTTGCGTTTGCATTTACAGCGGGATTCGTAAATTTATTTTCGTAATATTCATACGGTTTTAACGGTGTAATATCGTTACTATTTAACAGCACCATTCTTCCGGGATTAAAAAGTACAAAATGACCGAATGTTTTATACTGCCTCACATTCCAGGCTGCAACAGTTATTAGTATAAAAATCGAATAAGCTACAGCATGAGAGATCAAACTATTCCTTTTATTTTTGTACAAATGGAAGATTAAATATACTCCCAGCACAAATGCCAATATTACAAACTTAACATTTGTAATAACCAATAGTGAAAAAAGAATGCCGCATATAATAATATAACTAAGCTTATAATTCCTTAAATATTTTTGTAAATAAAATATTAGAACCGTAAAATAAAATACGCAAAGTATCTCCTTCATTAAGATGAAATTCATCTGCCACAGCGGCCAGTAGGAGGCAGTCCACACCGCGGATATGAATGCGATTAAATTATTGTCAAACAGCTTTACGGCTATAAAATAAAATAGAACTATAGATACAAGAGATAAAAGGAACTGGGAAGCGTAAATAAAATTTTCATGTTCACCGAATAATAAATAATGCATTGCAATGTATGCAGGATAACCCGGTGTTATCAAATCTCCCGTTTTCCGTATTGCGGTTCCTTCATTATATGTATTGGAATTATTAAGTAAGGCAATTGCATAATCTTTAAATGCTAACGAATCACTTTCAATTTTTACGGGAGCAGCTTTCCTGTAAAGTACATAATTGAATGAAATAAAAAATAAGACAATTATACAAATATGCAGCTTGCTGTTGTTTAATAACCTCATAAGAAATCGGTGGTTATAAACGATTTAAAAGTAACCTCACTACAATTGAAAATAATTAAACTTTTGCCCTTCACTTTTTAAAGAGAAATCTCTTATTTTTAAAACTTCTAAGCCATCTAGCCGTTACGCCCGTGAGCGTTACGCTATGTAGCGTAATATAAACTGCTTAAAGAACGGATCATCGAAAGAATATTCATTCAAATTCTTTTCAATAACTCCGTTATTTATTAAACCGGTTAAAGCTTTTTGTGTTGTGGATTGAGCCGATAAACGGAACCTTTTTGCATAATCTGCCGAAAAGATGTTAGTATTACTTATAGCAAGTGCTTTTAATAGTTTCTTTTGATATGCTGTTTGACGATCAAATAACTCCAAATAGTAGTCACTCTTCAAATCAAGTATTTTGTTTGAACATACGTTTATAATTTCCTTATCAACAATTTGCTTTTGGTTAATTATATATTGCCAAACTTCCGATGCAAGAAATTGAATATAATAAGGGATATTGCCTGCCTGCTCTATTAAATAAGAAGCAGTTTCCTCATCTAAAGTAATATTGTTTAATGAGAACCTGTCGATTAAAAAATTAATAGTTTCTTTGACGGGAAGAGCAGATAAATTTATTGTAAAAGCAGAATTATAAAATGCACGGCTTTTATTTGCAAACATATCGGAAAGAAGATGTGTTTTGCTGCCTAAAAATATATAATTTACATTTGCATGATGCTGGATTTTACTTCTCAATAATTTTTCAAAATTCTCACCGTTTAATTTTGAAATATCTTGGAATTCATCCATAATAAGAATATACCTTTTCTTCTTCCCGGAAAGTTTTTCCGGCAAATCAATTACGGCATCAATTGTCTTATCCGAAATTTTATGCTCAGTGAAATCAATTGAAATCTCCGGCAGCCCATTTTGATCAAATGATAATTTAGGCCTAATACTTTTAATAAATTTAGAGGCTACCTCAAATGAACGCTCTATATTACCCTGTTTAGAAAGTATTGCTTTTGTATAAACTTCTATAAATGATTCGCGTGAATAGACACTCATAAAATCAAAGTAGATGCATAAAAAGCCCAAAGAAGTTAAGGATTCCATAGCTTTTATTACAAGCGAGGTTTTACCGTAACGCCTTGGAGCATACAACACAAGATTATTCCCTCCGGATAAAGTCTCCACGATACGCTCTAATTCATCTTTTCTATCGAAAAAATTAGGCCCTTTTACAACCGTGCCGTATACAAATGGGTTCATTAAGTAATTTACTCGAATTAAATATAATTTTTGTACATCAGATTTTTTCTTGAAGACTCACCAATAAAAATTACTTTTGTGTGTCCTTCACTATAGAATGGAGTTTAAGTTTTTAGAGGAAAAATATTATTATTGGTTTCGGTCTAAGTTATTCTATTCGTGTAATTTCAAATTAGAAGGAGACCCGGAGCCGTCAAGTAATTTGTAAGCCGTAATTTTGTAATTTGTTAGATGATAAAAGGTAATTAGTAATAATGTAGGTTTCTGATACCATCACCGAATTTATTTTAGATGGATAACCGGCATTACCATCCTCAATTTACGCGATTGAGTTTCGGGCTAGCCTGCTTTACAGCAGTTTTGCACTTGCTCCACCGTCTCCTAATTATAATTTATTCTTCTTTAAACTTAACTATGTTCGTATGGTTGGCATAATGAACCAGGTTAATCAATTCTCTTAACTTGATAATTTTTACTTTGAATTCATTATATACTTCTTCAAACGAATGTTTGGACTTTTTAATAATATCCCGCTCTTCTTTATGAATAACCTGCTTATATGCCGAACTCTTAATTTTACCCGTCATTGAATCCAATTCTGCAAGAAGGTTTTTTCTAATCTCCAAAGCTTCGGCAATCGTTATTTCTTCGCCGTTATATTTAAGTTGGTTAGTAAAGTTAGCTGCCTGTATTGCCTGGTTTAATTTAACCCTCTTTGTCTGAATTTTTTTAAGCTGTTCTTCAATTTCCTTCGGATGAAAATCATTGGAAGGTTCTTTCGTTTCATCTTCGCTGCTTCTTAAAAATCTATCCGTCCTGTCTACATCAATATCCAAAATATGTTCTAAAAGTTTGATATGCCTGTCAAATTCATTTCTTAACTCGACTGCTTCAAATAAATATAAATTCCCTTTTTCATCCGCCATCTTATACCTCCTTTTAAAATAAATTAACTGAAGTTACGCAAAGTTTCAGTTGCCTTGCCCAGCCATTTATGACAAAGGAAAAAATTAACAATAAAACTAAAGGGCTTTAGTCCAAATCCGCCTTTTAATGCGGCTAAAGCCGATTTTATCTTTTTTATTATAGAGGGTGACCGAAAAGTAATATTTTTTAATAAAATGGATCGCGGATAGTGCGGATTTAGCGGATTTCCACGGATTTTAAATTTGAAAATTACTTTTTGGTCAGCTTCCAATTAAATTTTATTATTTGTGTAACTTCATTAAATCAAATAATCCCGGATAAAACCATTACAAATAAAAATAATAAATAATAGCTATCGAAATTATTCCAACAATAAGCTGAAGCGGAACTCCTATTTTTAAATAATCTTTATACTTATATCCGCCGGGACCATAAACCATTAAGTTTGTCTGGTACGATATAGGTGTTGCAAAGCTGCTGTTGGCTGCTACGGTTAATGTTAATATAAACGGGAATATTCCATCCTTTAAATTTGTTGCAACTGCAAGTACAATCGGGAATAAGGTAATAACCGCTGTGGTCCTGTATATTAAATTTCCGTATACAACCGTTATAAGATAAATTGCTATTACTATTCCGAGTGAACCGAACGGGCTTGCAAATTTTATAATGTAGTTACCTAAAAATTGAGCAACGCCGGCTTTTTGTACAGCAGCGGCAATTCCGAACGAAGATGCAATAATCAACAATATTTTCCAATCAACAGAATTAAGTGCAGCCCTGCCGGAGATACTCTTTGTCAGCACAAAAATTATTGCCGCTAAGCCCATAGCGGAAATTAAAGGAATTACATTCAAAGCAGCCAGCAATATCATGCCGAAAAATATAGACAAGGAAAAATTAGCCTGCCAGGCCG
>JBJKSH010000207.1:0-28729 GCA_046704255.1 Ignavibacteriaceae bacterium
TTTATTCTATTTTTCCAATACTCCTATAATTGGTTTTGGGTAAAGTGACTTAATAATTGGAATAAATCTTGTTTTTATAATTCACTTTAGTAACTGCTAATGAACCAAATTCGGAAGCATCTATAATCCAATGACTTTATGGATTTGTATAAACATTTACATTATGTATTTAATGAATGTGGTTCATTTGTCAATTTTTTAATATCCTATTTTATCTGGAGCTGAAGATACGCATTCAATTAAAATGATAGAAGATTAAACAAGTAGTTATGATAAAAAAAATCGATTAAGATAAAAAATGTTGTAATTTAACATTATTTTACCTCTCCCCCTAGCCCCCTCTCCTTAGTAAGGAGAGGGGGGACGGGGGTGAGGTTCATTTTGCGTAACTTCAGTTAGTAATAAAAAATTTCTAAAAGTGGGTCTCACCTTTACCACTCAACTATTTTCTGTACACAGTTTTAATATTCATAAATTCTTTAATTCCAAATGCGGAAAGCTCACGCCCGTAACCGGATTCTTTAATTCCGCCGAAAGGAAGCCGCGGATCTGATTTTACAAATTCATTTACAAAACAGCAGCCTGCCTGCAATTCTTCACTGGCAATTCTTTCACCTCTTTTTATATCGGAGGTAAAAACGGCGGCTCCCAAACCGAAGCTAGTATCATTTGCAATTTTAATTCCGTTAGCTTCATCCTTCACTCTAATTAATGCGGCAGCCGGGCCGAACAATTCTTCATCATAAGCAGGCATTCCGGGTGAAACATTTGATAATACTGTGGGTGGGTAAAATGCTCCTTTAGACTCCGGTACTTTGCCGCCTAATAATAAACCGGCTCCTTTATGAATGCTTTTTTCCACCTGTACGTGCAGCTCATCCCTAAGATCATTCCTGGCCTGCGGGCCTAAATCATTTTTAGTATCAAACGGATCGCCCATTTTTTTGGATTTCATTTTTTCTACAAACATTTCTTCAAACTTGTTATAAACCCGGTCAACAACAATAAATCGTTTTGCGGCAATGCAGCTTTGTCCGCCGTTTATCAGCCTGGAAGTAACACAGGTATCAACAGTTTTTTCCAGGTCTGCATCTTCCAAAACCAGGTAAGGATCACTTCCGCCTAATTCAAGCACCGTCTTCTTAAGAACCGAACCGGCAACAGAAGCAACTGCTTTTCCTGCCGGAACACTGCCGGTTAATGTAACCGCACTTACCAATTTATTTTCAATTACGCCTTTTATGTGCTTTGACGAAATTATTAATGTTCGAAATAAGTTTTCCGGAAAACCGGCTTCACGAAAAATTTCTTCTATTGCCAATGCGCAGCCGGTAACGTTGGACGAATGCTTTAACACCCCTGCATTGCCGGCCATTAAATTCGGCGCTGCAAATCTAAACACCTGCCAGAACGGGAAGTTCCAGGGCATAATAGCAAGCACTACTCCTAAGGGGCGAAAAGTTACAAAGCTGTTTGAAGCATCCGATTCAATTGTTTGATCTGATAAAAATTTTTCGGCATTGCCGGCAAAATAATCGCATACCCATGCACATTTTTCAACTTCACCCATCGATTGAGAAATAGGCTTGCCCATTTCCAGCGTCATAATATTTGCCCATTTGTCTTTTTTGGTTCTTAGAACTTCCGCCGCTTTTTTCATTATTGATGCCCGTTCGGCAAAACCGGTTTTAATCCAGTTTAAATAGGCGGAATATGTGTTGGAAAGAATTTTGTCAATTTCATCGTTGTCCATTTCTTGATAAATTTTTATCTCTTCTTCAGTAGCGGGATTTATAGATTTAATCATTCTTATATCCTCCGGTAATAATTATTTTACTTAATCCTTTTTGCAACCACAATTGTTTTATCATCCGTATATTCTCCGTTCCTGGAAAATTTAATTAAATCATCCATAATTGTATAGGTAATTTCTTTGGGAGATAAATGTTTACTCTTTAATAATACTTTGCTTAATCTTTCCTCGCCGTAACTTTCGAATTTTGCGTTTGCAGAATCCGTAACTCCGTCGGAATAAATTAATAAAACATCATTCACGGAAAAATTTATGGAATCAATTGTATATTTTGCCGAAGGCGACGGACCTAATACAGGGCCGGTTGAAGGAAGTGTTGTAATTTTGCTTGAGTCTGCCTTAACAAACATAGGCGGATTATGCCCGGCATTTGCATAAATAAATTGCCCGTTTTTATCTGTAGAAAATTCGCCGTAAAAAAGTGAAGCAAATTTTTCGTCTTTAAATATTTTGTTTACAAGGGAGTTCATTCTTTTCATTAAAGGAGCAATTTTAATATCAAAGCTGCAGGCCATTCTAAGTGCGCCGGAAATATACATTGCTTCCGCCGCCGCACTAACTCCCTTACTTGCTGCATCGCCAACTGCTACACCAAGAAAGTCACCATCGGAACCTATTTCCAGGTAATCGAAAAAATCACCGCCTACAATTTCGGCCGGATCGGATAAACCGAAAATTACATAGTCGTGAAATTTATATTCATGTTCCGGTAAAATTCCTTTTTGCAGCTCCCTTGCTTTGTTAAGATCGGCTTTTAAAGTGGTAGCTCTAAGTGAATACCGACGTTGTTTTATTTGAGATGTTAGTGCGGTAGCAATTATACTTAATGTAATCCGCAAATCTTCATCAATATTTTCGCTGTTAAGTGCCAGCAGGTATTCATAAAACGGTTTACCTTCATATTTTACCCTTGAACCGACTCCCGATGCAGAATATTTAAATATTCCCTTTTGCCTTAAAACTTCATTTGTCTCATTGCCCAGAACAGTCCTCTCCTTAGCAATCTGCTCAAATAACGGATAGTCTTTTATCTTAACTTTGAAGTCGGGATTTATTTTTTCCAGTTTGCCGGTTTGGTACAATAAAATATAGTCACCTGTTTCAACATTAAACTTCCATATTCTTCCGCCGTTAACGCGAATGTTTTCCATTTCTATAATTTGGTTTAGAACGGAAATCAGCATATCTGTTTCGGAATCAAATTTTTGGGATGCAATGCTTTCGATGGTTTTGTAAATTCTTCTTTGATCCATAATTTTTAAGAATACCTCTTTTATTGAATTTTTCTGGAACCGGGCTTTTCGAACGGGATTCCCTTTTTACATAATTCACATTCACCCGGTAAATAAGAAACAACATCCAATTTTACCGCACTTTTTTGCGGACACCCAAACTGCACTTTGCCGTTGCTTCTGTCTACTATAAAACCAACGCCAACAACTTTGGCGCCGCTGTTCTGTACGATATCGATAACTTCGAAAACCGATCCGCCGGTTGTAACTACATCTTCGCAAACTAAAACTCTTTCTCCTTCTTTCAAAGAAAATCCCCTGCGAAGGACAAGTTTTTTATCTTCTCTTTCCGCAAATATAGAGCGCTTATTTAATTGACGGGCTACTTCCTGCCCGACTATAATGCCTCCTATCGCAGGTGAAATAACTGAATCTATTTTTTCGTTCTTAAAATTTTCGGAAATTATTCTGCAAATCTCCTCAGTGTATTTGGGATATTGAAGAACTTTAGCACACTGAAAATAAATATTGCTGTGTCTTCCGGAAGTTAAAAGGAAGTGACCGTTAAGTAAAGCACCGGATCTCTTAAATATATCCAATATCTCGTCTTCACTTAAGCTCATAAAAGAATCTCCTTCTTATTATTTATAAACTCTTACATATCTAAAAATGAAAGATATGAATTACTTCAATATTCTAAAGGTAGATTTTGAGTAAGGCAACTAGCTTTCAATATTTTCAATTTTTTTTGCCAGATTAAAATCGTTTTGCGTTATTCCTCCGGCACTATGAGTTGAAAGAGTAATTTTAACCTTATTCCATGAATGGATAAAAATATCAGGATGATGGTCCATTTTTTCTGCTTCATTACCAATTTTATTAACAAAAGCAAGAGCACTCTTAAAATCATTTAAGAGAAATTCTTTTCCGATATTATTATCCGCAAATTTCCATCCGGGAATATCACCCAGCATTTTTTCAATTTCTTGTTTGGATAAAGCGTTCATCATCAACTCCTTGGTTATTTATAACATTATTAGTCATCTAAATTTACGCATAAAAAAAGCGTCCCGAAAGTAAGGACGCTTTTTGTTTAACTGTAAGTAATTAAAAGCACAATTGGAAAAAATTTATTTCATTTCTCCCGAACCGCTTTTTTCTTTGGCTTCGTGAGGCTTTGCCTCGCCGGTATCTTCTTCAAGGAAAACAAGTTCTTCGGAATTTTCAAAATATTTTGCAATTATTTTTGAACCTTCCTTAAAAGTGCCGCGTAGTATTTCTTCAGCAAGCGGGTCTTCAACATATTTTTGAATTGCTCTTCTTAAAGGCCTGGCACCGAATTTCTGATCAAATCCTTTATCTACTAAAAAATTCTTTGCGGATTCTTCAAGCTTTAATTCCATTTTATTCTCAAGGATATTCTTTAGAATCTCTTTCATTTCTATGTCTATAATCTTAAGAATATCTTCTTTTTCAAGACTTCTGAATACAATAGTCTCATCTACCCTGTTTAGAAATTCCGGGTTGAACAGCTTTTTCATTGCTTCTTCAACGGTATTCTTCATGGTTTCGTGTTTGTCTTCGGGCTTGTCGCTTCCAAAACCGAACGAGCCAATATTTTTAATATCGCGTGCGCCGACGTTTGTCGTCATTATAATAATTGTATTTTTAAAGTCTACTTTTCTACCCAGGCTATCGGTTAAAACACCGTCATCCAGAACTTGAAGCAGAATATGGAAAATATCCGGGTGCGCTTTTTCAATCTCATCAAAAAGAACGACAGAGTACGGTCTTCTTCTAACTTTTTCCGTTAACTGGCCGCCTTCTTCGTAACCGACATATCCGGGAGGAGCACCGACCAGCCTGCTTAACGAAAACTTTTCCATATACTCGCTCATATCTATTCGAATAAGGGCATTATCGGAATCGAATAAATATCTGGCAAGAACTTTACAAAGTTCGGTCTTTCCTACACCGGTAGGACCTAAAAATATAAAACTGCCTATAGGTCTGTTGGGGTTTTTAAGGCCTGCTCTTGTTCTTCTTATAGCTTTGGTAAGTTTGTTTACAGCTTCATCCTGCCCAACAATAAACGCCTTCAAAGCTTCATCCATTTTTAACAGCTTTTCGGACTCGGTTTGAGCTACACGATTAACCGGTATTCCGGTCATCATTGCAACAACTGTCGCAATATCTTCTTCGGTTACATCATGAACTATATCTTTAGTTTTTGCTTCCCATTCTCTTTTTGCTATTTCAAGATCGGACTGCAAATTTCGTTCTTTATCTCTCAACCTTGCAGCTTCTTCATAATCCTGTTTTTTAACAACAGCCGCTTTGTCCTGCCTTACTTTTTCAATATCGCTTTCAAGTTCCAAAACTTCTTGAGGAACTTCAAAATTACCCATGTGAACTCTTGAGCCGGCTTCATCAATTACATCAATTGCTTTGTCCGGTAAATGACGGTCCGTAATATACCTGTTACTTAATTTTACGGCAGAATCAATAGCATCCTTGGAATATTTTACATGATGATGTTCTTCGTACTTGAATTTAATATTGTTAAGTATTTTTATTGTTTCATCATAACTCGGCGGTTCTACCATAACTTTTTGGAAACGCCTGTCCAATGCCCCGTCTGTTTCTATAAATTTTCTGTACTCATCAAGAGTTGTAGCGCCGATGCATTGAATATCGCCGCGGGCGAGCGCAGGTTTAAACATATTGGAAGCATCCAGAGAGCCTGAAGCACCGCCAGCACCAACAATTGTATGCAGCTCATCAATAAAAAGAATAACTTCTTTTGCTTTTTCAAGCTCGTTCATCAACGCCTTCATTCTTTCTTCAAACTGGCCCCTGTATTTTGTACCGGCAACCAGGCCCGCAAGGTCTAAAGTAACAACACGCTTATCCTGTAAAATTCTCGGTACTTTCTTTTGAACAATTTTAAGCGCCAGTCCTTCTGCAATTGCGGTTTTACCAACACCCGGTTCACCAATAAGCACCGGGTTGTTCTTTTTCCTTCTGCTTAAAACCTGTGCAACACGTTCAATTTCTTTTTCACGCCCTACAACGGGATCAAGCTTATCGTCTATTGCAAGTTTTGTAAGGTCGCGCCCAAAGTTATCCAGCACCGGGGTTTTTGTCCGCTCAATTTTTTTATCTGGCGGTGGTAAACCGGCACCGGCATCTTTAGGATTTTTAGAACTCAACATTGAATTTAATTCGGAACGAGCCGAATCATAAGTAATATTAAATTGATGCAATATTTGCGTGGCAATATTATCTTCATCCCGTAAAAGAGAAAGCAGAAGATGCTCGGTACCAATTACATCTGCTTTGTATATTTTAGATTCAATTTGAGTAATCTTCAAAACCTTTTCCGCCTGTTTGGTAAGAGGAATATTTCCGATTGTTAAAGTACCTCCGGAAGTTCTTACCGTATCTTCAATAGCTTTTTTAAGTTTCATCAGATCGCAGTCAAGGTTTCTTAAAATCCTAACTGCAACACCCTGCCCCTCTCTAATTATTCCCAACAATAAATGCTCGGTTCCTATATAATCATGGCCCAGCCTCAAAGCTTCTTCTCGGCTTAACCTAATTACATCCTGTAACCTGTCTGAAAAATTTCCATCCATCTTAATTCCCTAGTTTTCTTAATAATCTAAATAAGTAACAAAATTAAGTCATAATCCACAATGACTAATATAATTATACTAATGTCAGCAATCAAGATAAGCCGACTGCACTAATTTTACATAATATTTTACTAACTTTAAACCCCCTATTAAGCGTTTTACCCTAAATCACTTAAATATTTAAAGATTGTGATTTGCGTTTTAATTTTAGTTTTAACTTAAACAATTTTTTACCTTCAATAACAAGTAAAAATATCATCTATACAAATAATCGAAAAAATAGTTCCAAATTAAAGAGTAACGGATTGCGTAACTTAGGTTATTGAGTTATTTTTAATATGAATCTACAAAATATAAATTCAATGATTATCCAAAAAAAATACAAGTTAAAAAGATTAAATGAGCCTCTTCCGCAAAGGACTATAGTTGATGAAAGCCGTTTTACAATAAATTATTCAAACGAACTTAACCCGGCGCAGTTTGAAGCAGCATCGGCTTTGGACGGAGCCTATTTAATAATTGCCGGTGCAGGTACCGGTAAAACAAGAACTCTTGTTTACAGGGTTGCAAGGCTGGTTGAACTTGGGTACGATCCCAGGACTGTTCTTCTTTTAACTTTTACAAGAAAAGCTGCAAACGAAATGATGAACCGAGCCGCACTTCTTTTAGACAACAGGTGTTCTAAAGTTACCGGCGGTACTTTCCATTCTTTTGCCAATTTAACTCTTCGTAAATATGCAAAGGCGGTAAACCTGGATAATTCCTTTACAATATTAGACCAGGGAGATTGCGAAGACGTAATAAATTTAATCCGCTCCCAAGCTGGGTTTATTACAAAAGAAAAAAGATTTCCCAATAAAAAAACTCTTGCCAAGGTTTTTAGTTTCAGTGTTAATACGGGAATTTCGGTCGAAGAAATTATAAAGGAAGATTACCCTCATTTTGCGGATAATATAGATAAGATACTGAACATCCAAAAAATTTTTACAAACTACAAAGCCAAAAATAATCTGCTGGATTATGATGATTTACTTGTATATTTAAATAAATTTCTAAACGATTTAAGCCCGGGTGCCAGGTCGCTTCTCTCTACAGTAAACTATGTAATGGTTGATGAATACCAGGATACAAATAAACTGCAGGCGGAAATTGTAAAAGGCCTTACTCAGCTGCGAAACAACATTATGGTTGTCGGCGATGATTCCCAGTCAATATATTCCTTCCGCGGTGCAAGTTTTAAGAATATTATGGATTTTCCCAAAATATTTAAAGATGTTAAAATTATTAAGCTAGAAGAAAATTTCCGCAGTATTCAGCCTATTCTTAACTTTACAAATAATATTATAGAACATTCCGTAGAAAAATATTCCAAGAATCTTTTTACTAGAAAGACGGGCGGTGAATTGCCGGTAATTATAGCTGCTACTACCGATAATTTACAGTCTAAATTTATTGTTGAAAAAATTCTTGAATTAAGAGAGGAAGGAGTGCCCTTAAATGATATAGCTGTTTTATTCAGATCTTCATTTTTTTCTTTTGATCTCGAAATAGAACTTGCAAAGGCAAACATACCTTTCCAAAAATTCGGCGGGATGAAATTTATTGAGTCGGCTCATATAAAAGATATTCTTGCATTTCTAAGAATTGCCGTAAACCCCAAAGATGTGGTAAGCTGGTACAGGGTTCTTTTGCTGCACGAAGGTATAGGCCCTAGAACCGCTCAAAAAATTTTAGATGAACTGGCAACTGCACGGTTAACAATAAAAGCTAACCCGGATACTATTACCACCTTTAAGTATAATGAAAAAATAGCATCATTATTTCAGCTGCTTTATAAATTGCATACGGAAAAGAAACTTCCTACGGAAAAAGCCGAACTGGTTATAGATTATTACTACCCTTTGTTTAAAGATAAGTACGATGATTTTAATAAAAGGAAAAAAGATATAGATATTTTTTTGAATATAACCGAGAATTATAAATCCCTGGACAGCCTGCTTGCGGATATGGCAATTGAACCGATAATAGACAGCGTTATTGATATTGATGCAGAGGATAAGGAAAATGAATTTGTAACCTTGTCAACAATTCATTCTGCAAAGGGATTGGAATGGCATACTGTTTTTATTATTCATCTTGTGGAAGGATTTTTCCCGTCGAGCAGATCTGCCGATAAACTGGAATCACTTGAAGAAGAACGGCGACTGATGTATGTTGCATCGACACGTGCTAAACAAAATTTATTTATTACATATCCCATGAACTTATTCGACCGGGAAGCGGGGACGACATTGTCCAAGCCCTCAAGGTTTATATCCGAGGTTAATCCAGAACTTGCAGAAGGCTGGCTGCTGGATGATGAGCATGAATAGTGCCCAATGTAATCAATAGAACACGAACACACACAACTACGGATATTTAAAATGATTGGATATAATCCGTGTTGCAGGTGTCGCCCGCGTCCTATTGAATACATTTAATTTACTGAACAAAAAACAGTAATACTTTATAATATTTACTTATAGACTAAACGAATTATTTAAAGTGGAATATTATTTAATTTTTACCTTATTACTTTTCTTCTACTTGTTGATCAACTTCTTAATTATTATTTATATAAATAAGATATTTAATTCACCGCAATCGTTGACCTCCAATCCCGGAATTTCAGTAATTATCGCTGCAAAAGATGAGGAGAAAAATATTCCGGGACTTATTCATTCAATTAATAAATTAGATTATCCTTGTGATAATTTTGAAGTTATTTTTGTCGATGATGAATCATCCGATAAAACATTCGATATTACAAAAAGTTTATCGGCAGGGATAAACAATTTCAGCTTATATCATGCCGGGGAAAAAATACTCCCCGGTAAAAAAGGAGCATTAAGTTATGGTATTTCAAAAGCAAAAAATCCTTTTATAATGATTACGGATGCCGACTGCCGCCCGGAACCAGGTTGGTTAAAATCCTATGCGGCACTTTTTAATAAAGGTTACGATTTTATTTTCGGGATTGCACCTTTTATTCAAAATAAAAAACTGGTAAACAAAATATCGTGTTTCGAAAATCTGCGGAACTGGCTGCTTACATTAACTGCGGCTGGATTAAAAATGCCGTATTCCGCTGCTGCTAGAAATTTCGGATTCAAAAAATCTTCATTCGAAAAAATAAACGGTTATTCAAATACGAAAGAAACATTAAGCGGGGATGACGACTTGCTTTTAAGGGAAGCCGCTAAGAACAAACTTAAAACAGGAATTGCTGCAGAAAAAAATTCGTTTGTTTTTTCTTCGGCAAAAGAAAATTTTAGGGAATATTTTACTCAGAAATCAAGGCATGTTAAAACTTCATTCCATTATCTTTTTAAGCATAAAGCTGTGTTGGGCTTTTGGCATCTGGTTAACTTAATTTTATTGATTCCATTGATTGCAGGGTTTTTTAATCCTGAATATTTTATATTTTTTACGGCCAAAATAATTTTCGATGTTTCGGTTGTTTCCTCTTTACAAAAAAAGTTTAATTACCGGTTCAAATTAATAGAAGCAGCTTATCTTCAATTATTTTATGAAATATTATTAATAATAAATTTTTTCAACGCCGGTTTTAGGAAGGATAAATGGAAGTAAACAGATTTTTTTATTATAAATATTTAGTGTTAATTAGTGAAATTAGTGACTAATATTTTTTGAATTTATAAATCTAAAACCATATTTTTGAACTTAAAGATAGCACAGAGAAAAAATGGAATACAAAGAACTTGCAGAAAAAGCTGTCGAAGCAAAAAAAAGGGCATACCCTCCCTATTCAAATTTTCACGTAGGGGCAGCATTACTAACTGAGGACGAAAAACTTTACCTCGGTGGAAATATAGAAACACCGTCTTACAGTCTTACAATTTGTGCGGAAAGAACGGCAGTGTTCAAGGCATTTTCCGAAGGCCAAAGGAAATTCAAAGCAATTGCAATTGCTAGTGATTCGGCGGACTTTTGCCCGCCCTGCGGCTCGTGCAGGCAGGTACTTTTGGATCTTTGCGGCGATATTGATGTTATAATGATAAATCAAAAACAAGAGTTGAAAGTTATTAAACTGAGCGGCTTGCTTCCATTTGCTTTTGGAGATAAAGACTTAACCTAATATTAATCTATATAATATTTACGAATGAATTATGATAGAAAGAGCTCCCCATTCCATGCCTAAAGAAACCGGATGGATAGAAGTAATTACCGGTTGTATGTTCAGCGGCAAAACCGAAGAACTTATTAAAAGATTGCGCCGGGCGGAAATTGCCAAACAAACAGTTAAAATTTTTAAACCGAAGATTGATACCCGCTTTTCAAACTCCGATATAGTTTCACACAGTGAACAATCGCTTCCTTCAATATTAATTGAACATATAAAAGAAGTGCTGAAATATTCAGAAGATGCGGAGGTAATAGGAATAGACGAAGCACAGTTTTTTTCGGAAGATATTGTTGAAGTTTGCAACCGGCTTGCCGATGAAGGTAAAAGAGTGATTGTTGCAGGTTTGGATATGGATTACAGAGGAGTTCCGTTTGACCCGATGCCGCAACTGCTGGCGGTAGCCGAATACATAACAAAGTCTCTTGCAATTTGTGTTGTGTGCGGTAACCCGGCAGACAGGACACAAAGAAAAACCGCATCGGCTGAAAGAGTAATAGTTGGTGCTTCGGAAATATATGAAGCACGGTGCAGAAAATGTCATTACATACCTGAAGAAAATTAAGGGATAAACATGAGCTTTACTGCTATTTTAAGAGGGCTAATAGGAATAGGCCTGCTGGTGGGGATTGCTTTCGTCCTTTCTAATAATAAAAGGAAAGTAAACTGGCGCCTGGTATTGGGAGGATTAGGAATTCAAATAGTATTTGCTGTTTTAATTTTGAAGGGAGATTCATTAAAACAATTTTTTTCTCCGTTCGGATGGCCTAAAGATTTTTTTAATTGGGTTAGCGGTTTCTTTGTTTTAATTTTAAATTTTACATCCGAAGGTGCAAAATTTGTTTTTGGAAATCTAGCCCTAGGCCCGGGTTCATTGGGAAGCCTGGGTTCTTTCTTTGCATTTCAAGTATTACCCACAATTATTTTCTTTGCAAGCCTTATGTCTATACTTTATTACCTTGGAATTATGCAAAGAATAGTCCAGGGGATGGCGTGGGTAATGGCAAAAATAATGGGTACAAGCGGAGCGGAATCACTTTCGTGCACGGCAAATATTTTTGTCGGCCAAACCGAAGCTCCCTTAATGATTAAACCTTTTATAAAAGGCGCTACAAACAGCGAGCTGCTTACAATTATGATTGGAGGAATGGCAACTATTTCCGGCGGTGTTATGGCTGCATATATTCAAATTTTAGGAAGCTCATACGCACATACGTTGGGCTTACCTCTTGCACAAGCCCAGCAGATGTTTGCAACACAATTACTCGGCGCCAGCGTAATGGCTGCGCCTGCCGCATTGGTTATATCAAAAATTATGTTCCCCGAAGCGGGAGAACCCGAGACAAAAGGGACTGTACGGGTAAAGATTGAAAAGAATTCTTCCAATCTTGTGGAAGCCGCAGCAAACGGTGCAAGCGAAGGTTTAACTCTTGCACTTAATGTAGGCGCAATGCTTATTGCTTTTATTGCACTAATTGCCCTAGTAAATTATCTGCTGCAAGGTTTAGGAAATGTTACCGGGTGGAATACAACTCTTAAAGCAGTATACGGCCACCCGCTGGATTTTCAGCTTGTTATTGGATGGGTGCTTCAATATCTGGCATACGGTATTGGTGTACCGTGGCATGATGCACTAAACTTCGGCAGCCTTATAGGCACCAAAATTGTACTTAACGAATTTGTTGCTTACCTTGAGCTTGGGAAAATGATATCTGCAAAAGCAATTTCGGATCCCAAGGCAATTTTTATGGCTACTTATGCTTTGTGTGGATTTGCAAATTTCAGTTCCATTGCAATTCAAATAGGCGGCATTGGGCCGTTGGCTCCTGAAAGGAAATCCGATTTGGCAAGGCTTGGTATAAAAGCCGTTATAGGCGGTTCACTAGCAACGTTAATGACTGCTACCCTGGCAGGAATTTTATTTTGATTTTCTAATTGATGATTGATTTAAATTTTAAATATAAAGTACCGATTGACAAACTGTTAAAAGAAAAACCGTTTGAACCGGAAATTTCTATCATACTTGGAAGCGGTTTGGGAGATTTTGCTAACAGCGTAATTATTCATAAAACTATATCTGCATCCGGTTTGAAAGGTTACCCGCATTCTACAATACAAGGACATGAAGGCAAAATTCATTTTGCAGAATATGCCGGGAAAAAAATTTTACTTTTCCAGGGAAGAATTCATTTCTACGAAGGTTATCCGGTTTCTCAATGCATTCTTCCGGTTTATGCGGGTTACAAACTCGGCTGCAAAAAAATGCTACTTACAAATGCAGCAGGAGGAATAAATTCATTTTTTAAACCCGGCGATTTAATGCTTGCTAATTCAATGAACGGAACTTCAATTAAAAAAGAACTAACGGATCTTATAGGGTTAGCCAGCCTTGAAGGAAGGACTAATTTTTTTAATTTCCCTTCTCAGGAACTAAACGAAGTAATAAAAAACGCCGCACTTGAGGAAAAGATTCCTCTTAAAGAAGGAACATACTGGTATACCAAAGGCCCAAGCTACGAAACACCGGCGGAAATAAATATGATTAGAACATTCGGCGGCGATGCCGTTGGAATGTCCACAGTTCATGAAGCAGTTTTTTCCGCATATTTGGGGCTGGAAACTTCCGCCGTATCCTGCATAACAAATTATGCAGCAGGCATTTCGGATAAAAAACTTTCCCACCGTGAAGTTACGGAAACAGCCGGCTTTGTTAAGGATAAATTTGAAAAGCTGGTAAAAAAAACCATCGAGATGATATAATAATTCCATTTGGGAACTTTTTGTTTTTCTTTAAGTTAAGTATATTCTAAATTGTATCACTTAAAATTCTTTAAAATTTATTATATTTACCGGTTAAATTTGTAAAATAGTTTTGGCAGCAATAGTTAACATGATGGAAGAAGAATTAAACGAGCGGGAAAAAAATATTCTTCGGTATATTATACAGCAGTTTATTTTAACTGCTTCGCCGGTGGGTTCCAGGTATATTACTAAAAAATACAACGTAGGGCTTTCACCGGCTTCGGTAAGGAATATTATGTCCGACCTGGAAAATTCCGGGTACATAGACCATCCTCATACTTCTGCCGGAAGAATTCCTACAGATAAAGGTTACCGCTTTTACGTCGACTCGCTGATGGATATCCAAAAAATAAATAATTCCGAAAAAGGAATTATAGAAAAAAGTTTTGAGCCGAATCTTAACGAAACGGATGAGCTGCTAAGAATTACATCTGTTCTTTTAAGTAATATAACAAATCAACTGGCATGTGTTTTATACCCAAAGCTTGAAACAGGAATACTGGAAAAGCTTCAGATTGTTAATTTGTCTTCAACCAGGATATTGGTAATTATTTCGATCAAATCCGGGCTGGTAAAAACAATATCGTTGGAGCTTACTTCAGACATCAAACAATCTCAAATGGAACAGGTGCAAAGGCTGTTGAACGAAAGGCTTTCAGGTTTAACACTTTCCGAAATCAGGGCTACTTTTACGGAAAGATTTAAAGATGTAAAGGTAGATTATAAACCGGTAATAAGGCTGTTTGTAGATTCGCTGGATAAAATTTTTAAGGATATTAAGCAAACAGAAAAAGTATTAATTACAGGAACTAAAAATTTTATTAAGCAGCCGGAATTTGAAGACCCGCAGCGCTTTCAGAGTGTTATAGAGCTTATTGAAGACAAAGACATTATAATTCACATTTTGGAAAAATCCGGCGATACGGCAACCGGCCAGGTTTATATCTCTATCGGTAAAGAAAATGAACTGGAAGAATTACAAGAATTCAGTTTTATCAGCAAGGAATATAAGCTTGGCGATGTTTCCGGGACACTAGGTATTATTGGACCAAAACGAATGGCATATTCCAAAGTTGTTGCCATAGTGGATTACATATCCAAAATGCTTTCGGAAGTTTTAACTTATTCTACAGTAAAATAAAGGAGCTACTAAGGGATGAAGAAAGATAAGAACGATAATAAAACACACAGTGACCAAACAAATGAAATAAAAATAGAGCACGGCGATTCATATAAGAACGAAAAGAAAGAAATGGAATTTTCCAACACTAATTCCGGCGAAACTGAAAATAACGAGGCTGAATTAAAACTAGAGAAAGAATTGGAAGAAGCCCGGCAAAAAATAGGACAATATGAAAGTGAAATTGCGGATTATAAAGATAAGCTTTTAAGAAAGGCTGCCGAATTTGAAAATTATAAAAGGCGAACTGAAAATGACCAGTTAAACCTGCTTAAGTATGCCGCAGAATCCTTCATTATAAAACTACTGCCTGCTGTTGATGACTTTGAAAGATCACTTGAGCATATTGAAAACGCAAAAGATGTGGATTCTATAAAACAGGGCATCCTGCTTATTTATGATAAATTGATAAAGGTACTAACAGACCAGGGCGTAACCAAAATTGAGGCTATAGGCAAACCTTTTGATGTTCAATTTCATGAAGCTCTTTTACAGCGTAAAGCCAAAAACGTGCCGGCACATACGGTTCTTGACGAAATTGAAAAAGGCTATATGTATAAGGACAAAGTTATAAGGCACGCAAAAGTGATTGTTAGCGAAGATAACGAGCAGGAAAATTTTGAAGAGACACAAAACGACATTGAGAATAATAACAAGGAACAATAGAATTTATGCCTAAGCGGGATTATTATGAAGTGCTTGGAGTTGGCAGAGACGCAACTAAAGACGATTTAAAAAAAGCTTATAGAAAATTAGCCATGCAGTTTCATCCGGATAGAAACCCGGATGATAAAAATGCAGAAGAAAAATTTAAAGAAGCAGCCGAAGCTTATGATGTTTTAAGCAACGACGAAAAAAGAGCCAACTATGATCGTTTTGGCCATGACGGACTAAGAGGCTCGGGTTACGGTTCATCGGGATTTACGGATATAAACGATATCTTTTCGCATTTTTCGGATATATTCGGCGGCGGTTCTATTTTTGATGATTTCTTCGGCGGCGGACAAAGGCAAAGAGGAAGAAGACACGGTACAGGTGTTGCAGGCTCCGATTTAAGAGTGAATTTGAAATTAACACTTGAAGAAATTGCCGAAGGCGTTACTAAAAAAATAAAAATAAAAAAGCAAGTTAAATGCGGTCAATGTAACGGCACCGGTGCAGAAGCCGGAACCTCAACAAAGACGTGCCCGGTTTGCCACGGTACCGGTGAAGTAAAAACCGTTTCCCGTTCGGTATTCGGGCAGTTTGTTAATATAACAACCTGCAGCAATTGCAACGGTGAAGGAAATGTTATAGATTCTCCTTGCAAAAAATGTATGGGAGACGGCAGAGTAACGGACGAAGCCGACGTTTCTATAAATGTTCCACCGGGGGTACACGAAGGAAGCTATATGACTCTGCGCAGCGAAGGTAATGCGGGAAAACGCGGCGGGCAGGCAGGAGATATTATAGTCGTTTTTCAAGAAATTCAGCATGAATATTTTATTCGGGAAGACGATGATATTATTTACGATCTCCGCATCAGTTTTCCCAATGCAGCGCTGGGTGCAGAAGTTGAAGTTCCTACGCTTAACGGCAAAGCTATTTTGAAAATTGATCCCGGTACACAGCAGGGTAAACTTTTAAAAATGCGGGATAAAGGAATAAAGCATTTAAATCATTCCGGCCGGGGAGATCAACTGGTTAGAGTGAATATCGAAATTCCGAAAAAAATTACATCGAAAGAAAAAGAATTGTTGAAGGAACTTTCTCTTATGCCGAATTTTGCAAAACCTTCTTCTTCGGATGAAAAAAATTTCTTCAAAAGATTTTCTTTTTAATTATATGTAAAGTAAACAGAATAAATTTCAACTGCCAAATTACCGGAGTTGAAAAATGTTTAACAAAGTTTCCGAAAAAACCGGATTTTCTCAGAGCGAGATTAAGGTTTTACTATTTTTACTTGCAGTATTTGCCGCCGGTTATATTTACTTAACCGCAACAAAGCCGGATGAAAATACTGCATTACGAAAATTTAATTACGAAAAAGAGGACAGCCTTTTTAATATTGCCGGGGCAGACAGCCAATTATTAAAAAATAATGAAAAAATAAAAAACAAAACTGTTGATTATAAGCAGGAAGTTTTGGAATTTAACGAAACTAATTCGGGAAAAAACAAAACTAAGATCATTCCGGCAAATAAAAGCATTAATCTTAATAAAGCAGGAATTATAGAATTATCCAGGCTTCCCGGAATTGGAGAGAAAACTGCAGAAAAAATTCTTATATTAAGGAACAGCCTGGGCAGCTTTAAAAAGCTTGAAGACTTATTGAAAGTTAAAGGTATTGGAAATAAAAAATTCAACAAAATAAAAAAATATATTTATATCGAATAAAAATCTTTAAAACTATTAAGTTCCGGAGGTAAAATGAATTCTAGAAAAGATCCTTGGTATGTTCATGCCGCACTTTATACAGTGATTGTAATTCTAATTATAGTTTTGGTTAAAGTTGCCATTATCGATCCCAACAAGGTGGTTGCTGCGGAAAATTATTACACAACCGAATCTAGAGCACGAATGGATGACATTAAGGAAGGCGAGATTTTGTGGTTTAAAAAATACGGGCAGTTCACGGGAAATATGGATTCGCTTGTTAATTTCCTTAAAACCAGCCCAATGGTAGATAGTGCGGAGGCGGGAATAGACACTCTAACACACAAATCTACAAATCCGTTTGTAAAATTAGCTGCAGGCAAATTCGTTCCGGATAGCCTGTACAAGACTCCAAAATCATTTTCGCCTTATAAACTTTCGGTAGATACCTCGGTAAGTGTTGATACTGTGGTTTCCAGAACCGGAAAAATATTAAGAATAGATTCCACAAAACATATAGGAACCCTTTATTATCTTGAGGACCCGGATGGCTATGGTTCTATCGGCAGTTTAACAAACCCAGCTTTGAAAAACACTGCTTCCTGGGAGCGGTAAAAATTATGACAGGTTTTGAAAATCGTGTCGGGTTTAAAGTTACCGGCTCAAAACTGCAGCTTGTAGAAGTCGTATATAAAAACGATCAATATGTTCTTGAAAATATAGATGAAGCTTACTACAGCGAGCCTTTAAACCTAGAAACGGATAAAGAAACAAAAATAAGCGCTATGCTGCAGGGCGCTTATAACGAAATGCTTATAAAGAAATCCTTAAAAAGTTCGTTTGCATCATTTACGCTGCCTTTCGAATTATTCTATACTATGCAGGTCCCGTACGATAACACCCTGCTCCATCAAGACCTTGTAGAAGAATTCCGGTGGGAGCTTTCTGTTCTATATCCTTTTGCAGCTCACAAAGATTTTGCGGTGGAATATATTGAAGTTGAAAAGTACAACCTTATTGATTATAATTCAGCAATTGTAATTGGGCTGCCAAGAAAATATCTTCAGTTGATAGTTAATTTTTGTAAAACGAATAACCTTAATCTTCAATTTGTAGATAACCTGCACTTTGCTTCCGAGCGGGCGCTTTCATTAAATTATCCTTTAATCAACAGGGGTATAATTTTAAGTGTTTATTTTAATAACAAATACCTTTCTGTTATTTTTTCGGTTGACGGCAAGCCGGTTAAATTAAAAGTAATTCCTTTAAACGATGCCGGAGAAGTTCCTTCTTTACTTCTGGCTGAAACAACTCAAAGTGAATCATTTAATATAAACCGGAGTTCAATTTCTTCGGCATATATAACCGGTGATGATATAACCGGGATAATAATTCAATCGTTAAATAAAACATTAGGGCTGGATTTTATTCCCTTCAATCCTTTTGAAAAATTAAAACCCGAACCGGTTTTATTCGACAACAAATATTTTTCCGAAAAATTTAATTCATTTTCTCCTGCTGCGGGCATTGCCTATCGGCTGGCTTAGCAGATGAGAATGAGAATTATATCCGGAGAATTTAAGGGAAGATTTATAAACGTTCCGAAATCGGATTTAATAAGGCCTACTACGGATAGAGTTAGAGAAACTTTATTCAATCTTTTAAATAACACAATTGATTTTACCGGATTAAAGGTGCTTGATGTTTATGCTGGTTCCGGCTCGCTTGGATTAGAATGTTTAAGCCGCGGTGCTGCATCCGTAGATTTTGTGGAAAAGAATTTTGTTATTCAAAAAAATCTTATGGAAAATATTAAATCTTTAGAAGTTGAAGACCGGTGCACAATTTATAAAATGCCGGCAGTAAGATTTGCCGGCTTAAAAATAGATAAAACCTATGATCTAATTCTTGCCGATCCTCCTTTCTTTAAAGATGATATTTATACCGTGGTTAAAAATATTCTTGCAAATAATTTTTTAAACGAAACAGGATTTATAATTATCGAACGTTCCAAGCAGACAAAAGAAAAAGATATTGAAAATTTTGATGTTGAGCCTTTTAAATTAATCGGGGATACATGTTTGTATAGACTGTACAAAATAAAGCCCTAATAATTTATTTTACTCGAACAGACCTCCCACATGAAGAAAAGGCATTCGAAAAAGCACTTGCCATTAATATCATAAAAACGCCAAAACATATTACTCCAATACCCGCTATAATGCCTATACCTAAAAAAATCGATGCAACAACATCCGTCTTTTCCATAGTTATCGATGAAATTATATTAAGGGGAATCTTTCCTTTAAATGGAATTCCGGTTTCATTTTTAATAAGCTTTTCTCCGTCACCATACAATGTATCTGATTCAATATAATAGTAACCTTCATCAAAATGATATGTCTCTAAATTTTTGGTTATTAATATTATCTTTCCTTTAACCGAATTTTTTTTAAATTCCTCCTTAGTCACCGCACCCATACCGGAACAGCCCGTTAAATAAAAGAACAAACAAGGAATTAAAATAAATGAAATCAGCTTTTTCATTTTCTCTCCTTTTAGAAGTAAATTTTTAATTCTTCATTTCTTTTTATTTAGGAAATTAAACCATATTCTTAATCTGTATTACTTATAAATTCCTCTTAAGTCTCCAATCTTACAATCCGGATAATCATTTACATTAAAATTTGTGGAAGAATAATATATCGTCCACAATGTAGATTGCCCTTTGGATAAAGGAACTCCGATTTGTGTATAGTTGCCTCCGATTTTTATTTTATAAGTTTCATCGGTATAAAACTGTCCTTCAACATACCAGGGTGAAGTAACCTTGGAGTTGCCGTTGTTTGTTACATAACCTTTTGCTACAAGTCTGCTTTTAGAAGATTCCAAATAAGCTGTATCCACACTAAAAGTTAGATTTGGAATATTTGATGATTGTGTAGAGCCTACTACCGTACCGCCTGAATTAGTTGATAAATCTCCGCAGCATACTAAAAGTGATAAGAATATTACAAACAAGAAATACTTTAACGTTTTCATTTTGCACCTCTCATGTTTTTTTATAAAATCCATTTTAATTTTATTCATAGATCCTAAGCATAATTTAACTATCAATTGTTTTTGCATTTTTAACTATAATTGAAAATCCATTTGCAGGACCGGTGCAGCAAAAAATTCACCGGATGATGATGCATCAAAGAGGAATTTAGGAGAAACAATTAATCTGGTTTTCTGTCCTAAACTGAAAGCTATACCCGGATTTAGAAAGACGAAATAGCCTGTATAGTTAGCTCTTTTATCAACAGTTGAGCTTACATACAAAGGCGGAATAAAACTATTGTAGTGAGTCTCGCCAGGTTTAAAGTTTAAGATGCTCTGCGTAAAGAATCCTATCGTCCCGAAATAATTTATTTTCGGGAAATCGAAATTGGAATTTAAGGTTATAGTAAAAAAAGGATTTACATTTACGGATTGTCCTTTATCTTCATAAATGCTGGTATATTCATTTCGTGTTGTTTTAATAAAAGTTATAGTTTCTTTTGTTTCAACAATTGTAACAGCTAAATAATCAAATTCTTGGATGTTCAAACCGAAATCAATTCTGGTACAAGGATTCTCCGTATCGGTATGTAACCCGATTCCAAAATATCCGCCGGTAAGATTATTATTTTCTCCTTTCGAAATATTTAACCCGCTGAATATTGAAAAGACCCGACTAGCTTTTATATCGATGTCCACACCGAAAGTATAATCGGAAAAATTCCATAACAGATTTTCAGGGTTAGCTTGATAAATATTACCATCCTGTAATTCATACGGACTGTAAAACCCATCATCCGTTGTACCCTTTAATTTATTCGTAGTTACAAATGAAAATTTTGGAGAAATAGTAACCCCACCTTCTTTCTTATTTATATTAATGTGTGTCGGAGGCGGAATAATGGGACCATTTGCTTTAACATCACCCAGGTATATAGTTTGTTCAACAGTAGTGCAGCCGGTTACATTAAGTAAAATGATTGGTAATATAACTAGCAGTAGGAGACATAATTTTTTAGTTTTCATGATTTCCACCAATTGCTAATTTTTATAAATTCAATTACTATACTTTACGAACAAACAATCTTAATTAACTACAGTTAAACGTACCAAATCATAAAGCCGCTGTTGTCAACAAATTGTAAAAAGGATGTAAAACAATTGTTACTCTTAAGTAAATTTGGTGAGATTTCCCTTATTTCAGCAAAACAAATTTTTTTGCAGACACAAAGTTCCCGGCCTGCATTCTATAAAAATAAACTCCGTTTGCCAGGCTGCTTGCATTAAGCTCTACAGTGTAACTACCGGCAGGTTTTTCTTCATTCACAAGAGTAACCACTTCTCTTCCTAAAATATCATAGACCTTAATCAGTACCAAAACAGATTTTGGAATATTATATTCTATTATTGTAGTCGGGTTGAAGGGATTAGGATAGTTTTGAAGAAGAGAAAACCCTCCTGGTTGAATAAATCCTTCTTTAACTGGCACAAAAGTTACACCGCCGTTTGTTGTATGAAGGATTGCACCATGGTTTCCGGCAACCCATCCTATATTTTCATTATTGAAATACACCGAATTAAAAAACTCCAGTGTGTTTGTATATTGTTCTTCCCAATTAATGCCGGCATCTGTTGTTTTTAAAATAAGTCCGCCGTTTCCTGTAATCCAACCTGTCGAAGTATTTTCAAAATGGACCGAATGAAGAGAGAATCCTGTTTTTATAATTTGAAGAGACCACGTATTTCCGGCGTCTGTAGTTTTAAGAATACGCCCGGCATCCGTAACGGCAATCCCATTATCTATATCAGCAAAACAAATATCGTAAAGTGCTGAGTAAACTCCCGTATTATATAAACTCCATGCATTTCCGCCGTCAGTAGTTTTTAGTATTGTTCCAGAGTACCCTGCCGCATAGCCGTCATTTTCATTAATAAAAAATATTGAAAGGAGTATGCTGTTTGTTCCACTTAGCTTATTTATCCAATTCACTCCTCCGTCTTCAGTTTTAAAAATACATCCTTCACTACCTACAGCCCATGCAGTATTTTCATCTTTAGCATAAATTGAAAAAATATCTTTTGTTGTACCGCTATTCTGGGTATTCCAGGTAGTTCCACCATTTGTAGTTTTTATTATTGTTCCTGCTGATCCGGCAGACCACCCGACCTGCGAATTAATGAAGCTTAAAGATGAATAGTAATCAATTAAAGGACAGTTTTGAAGCTGCCAGTCATTTCCACCATTATTTGTATGAAGAATTATCCCGTCGTTACTTGAAGCCCAGCCGTTATCTTTATCAGTAAAATAAATTTCTGAAAAATTATAATGATATCCGGTTGAAACCTCTGACCAGTCTAATCCCAAATTAGTAGTCTTAATAATTGCGCCGTTATTGCCTACTAGGATTCCGTTGTTCTCATTTGTGAATGAACAATCGAAGAAATAATGCTCTACAGCAGGATCAATTGTTGTCCAATTATCTCCTCCGTCTGTAGACTTCAGAATCAGGTTTATTGCTGTCATAAATCCTATATTGCCCGCCGGGAAACAAATTGATGTTATTGAGTTCTGGGTTCCGCAATTTATTTGATTCCAGGTTGCTCCCCCGTCGGAAGTTTTAAGTACTACACCAAGATCACCCGCAATCCAGCCGGTATTAATATTTTCAAAATAAACTGCATAAAGATCGAAATATGTTGTGCTGTTTAAAGTTGACCATGATATTCCTCCATTTGTAGTTTTTAGAAGTGTGCCGGCTTTACCAATCGCCCAGCCGGTTTGTAAATCGGCGAAGAATATAGATTTTAAATCCTTTGTGCTTCCGCTTTCTAGTTCATTCCAGGTTTCACCTCCATCTGAAGTTCCAAATATATGCCCTCCGTTTCCTGCTGCACATCCGTAATTAAAATCCTTAAACACGATTGAATAAAGATCAATATTAGAAGGAGTTGATTGAAGTGTCCAGTTTTCTCCTTCATCAAGAGTTTTAAATATTTTACCACCTGAACCGCATACCCAGCCGACACTTTCATTTATAAAAAATATATTATTATGATTAACCGGATTTTGCGTGCAATGTTTAACCATCCATATTGCACCTTCATCGGTGGTTTTAAGTAAAGTGCCTCCGTCGCCGGCAGCCCATCCTACATTTGAATTTATAAATTGAACGGCGGAAAGCTTGTTGCCTTGCGGTAAAGGATTTTGCCAGAACCATTGCGGAAAACTTATCTGCGCTTCAAGAAAAAAGAAAACGAAAATTCTTATTAACGTTTTCATTGTAAATCTCCTTAATAAAATTAAAATAGAACAAGTTAACTTTTCCTATTAGTTTTATAATTAATAACTTCCTTTATGTTTTGGAATAAAAACATTTCTTATCGTATCAGGATCATTTTCTTTGTTTGGAAATAATTTCCTGCTCTAAGTTGATAAAAATATACGCCGCTTGAAAACCTTTCAGCATTCCAATTCACCTCATACGAACCCGCAGATTTATATTCATTTACGAGAGTTGTAACTTTTCTTCCCAAAACATCGTAAACTTTCAAAGTTTGCCAGCTGCCTGCCGGGATATGCCAGCAAATTTTAGTGGAAGGGTTAAATGGATTTGGATAATTCTGAAATAATAAAAATGCCGTAGGAATCTTGTTTGATTTAATTTCGACACTAGTAGGATAACCGCCCGTGGACGTTTTTAAAATTGCGCCTCTTTCGCCGCCCACCCAGCCTGTATTTTCGTCTTGCATATAAATTGAGAATAATGAATTCGCATCACTTGTATATTGAGTATTCCAGTTTTCTCCGCCGTCTGTAGTTCTTAATACGGTGCCGTTTCCGCATGTAATCCAGCCATTGTTACTGTCGATAAAAAAAACATCGTGAAGGTAATACACAGTTCCGCTGTTTTGCATAAACCAGTTTAAACCGCCATTAGTAGTTTTGACAATTGTTCCCAGACCGCCGCCGCCAACAGCCCAGCCGGTATTTTCATCTATGAATTGTATTCCGCTTAATGAATAAGTTGTTCCGCTTGTTTGTTCAAACCAGTTTAAACCGGTGTCTGTTGTTTTCCGAATTAGTCCGTTGGAACCGACAATCCAGCCAACATTTTTATCTATAAAAAAGATATCGTAAAGAGTAGAACTTACTCCGCATGCAATCTTTGCCCAGTTATTACCGCCGTCTGTTGTCTTTAAAACCCAGCCTGAACCGCAGCAAGCCCAGCCGTTACTGCTGTCAATAAATTGAATTGAGTAAACATAATCCTGTAAACCATTTGTCGGCTGAACAGACCATTTAATTCCACCATCGGTTGTCTTTAATATAGTTCCATTGGAACCGGAAACCCAGCCTTTGTTCGCATCAATAAAAAATACCGATTGCAAATAAGCTCCCGTACCGCTTGTTTGAGTAACCCAGTCAATGCCGCCGTTAGTTGTTTTTAAAATTGTTCCCCAGTCTGCTGCCGTCCATCCGGTGTTCGGATCTATGAAATAAATTCCATTTTGCCCTGCCAGCGAACCCGTTACCATCGAGTTCCATGTTAAACCTGCATCGGTAGTTTTTTGAATAATTCCCATTTCGCCGAATGCTATGCCGGTATTCGAATCGATACATACCACAGAATTAATTGGAAAGTAAGTCCCGCTGTTTTGAGCATTCCATGTAGAACCGCCGTCAGTGGATCGGTACATATTGCCGTTGTCCCCTGCTGCCCAGCCGTTATTTCCATCGGAAAAATGTATGGTTCGCAGTTGTTTAGCAGTGCCGCTAGTAACGGATATCCAATTTGTTCCTCCGTTAGTTGTTCTAAGAATATTACCATCGTAGCAGGATATTAGTCCGTTATTATTATCAATGAAGAAAACAGAAAAAAGCATAGATGAAATACCACTTGACTGCTGGAACCAGTTTTGTCCTCCGTCTGTTGATTTTAAAATTATACTCGAATACCCGACAGTCCATCCGGTATACTGATCAATAAAAAATACTGCTCTAAGATCGTTATTTGAATTGCTTGTTTGTTGAATCCAGTTATTCCCGCCATCAATTGTTTTAAAAATCCTTCCTTCCCGTCCTGCGATCCATCCGGTTTGACTATCTATAAAAAATACGGAAAGTAAATTAGCTGCATAACCGGTTGATTGAATTGCCCAGCTAATACCGCCATTAATAGTTTTTAGAATTGTACCGCCTTCGCCAACTATCCAGGCAGTATTAACATCAATAGCACATACGGAATAAAACATCTTTGCAATACTGTGTGATTGATTATTCCAGGATACTCCGCCATTTGTAGTTTTAATAATAGTACCCTTATCACCTACAGCCCAGCCAACGTCGCTGTTAACAAAATCGGATGCCCATAAATTATTTGTCTGCGGTAAAGGATATTGCCAGAACCATCCGCTTTGGGAGTATATCTCACCAATTCCTGTTAGAGTAAAGATGATAATATAATTGAAGATTGATTTTTTCATTGCCGTTTCCTTTGGATTGAATTAAAATAGTGTTAACAACTTATTTTTGACTTCAATAAAAAACAGCCTGATTCTTTTAACATTGTTCTTTGTAGTATTTGCAATCGGAGGATTATCTGCAATACTTTACTTACTATTAATTCTCGGTCATTTATTACGTCCTCAATAAAATTATTTTTAAATATTTGAACGATAAACGTTTATTCTAAAAAAATCATTTTCATAGTTTTACATAAACGATTTGCCTGTAAATGCCGTTTGCAAACCTGCCTGATACAATTTATATGCGTACCTACGTAAAGATGACATCCCGAAGACCTTCCGGATGCCATCTTTAGGTGGAGTTATGACTAAATTGTTATGTATTTCATTGCTGCTTTGGTACAGGTAAAAGGCTGTTCCAAATATCTCTATGCAGTTTCCACTGCCCATCTATTTGCTTCCAGATAACCACATACTTGCCTTGGTCAAGAATTTTTTCATTATCTCCAAACAATGTGTACTTTCCAACTTCATACGCCGTTTCCCCTAAGCCTCCGACCTCTACAATCTCAAGCTTTGCGGTTTTAATCCCCATGTCCATGGCGCCTTTCCAGAAAGTCTCAATTGCCTTCCTCCCATTAACAAAGTCACCATTCGGCGGAAGCAGTTGTCCGCCTTCCGTATACAGAGCTGCTAAGGCACCCGCATCGCCATTCTGAAAGGATTCCATAAATTCTTTGTCTCCGGCTGCAATTGCTTCTTGTACATTTGAATCCTGGTCTGATTGAATAACTTCATATCCTGTTTGAGGACTTGCATAGCATTCCTCAAACATTTTATCGTATTTGTTTGCATCCTCTTCAGTGTACATCTTCTTGAGATAATATAGAATACTGTAACTTTTACCGGTTATAACCGGATCCATTAAGAATATGTAAGTGTAAGTGCTGTCTTTATCCATTTTAACCGGATGCAGAATACGTGTATGCTTGAAAACTAGCTGGTCTTCAGGGTCCAATGTTGATGACTTCTGCCAAAAGATTTCATGAATAAATTTCTCAAACTGCTGTGTCTTATCTGGCTTTATTTGATTTAGTAATACCCAAATGGTATCTCCCTTTGCTGCACTATACTGTGCTTTAACATGAGTGTAGCTGAAGGAACAGATCAAAGCGAATAGTACAGTAAACAATACGAGGGAATTTGATTTTTTCATAGCTCTCTCCTTTTTTGTTTTGTTAATTATATAAACGAGACGCAATAGCAAGACGTCTCAATTATTTCTACTTAGCCAAAATTAATTTTTTCGTATCAACAAATATTCCAGCCTGTAATTGGTATAGATAAACACCGCTTGCAAAACGGCTTGCATTCCATTCAACCTTATGCCCGCCAGCGGATTTAACTTCATTTTCTAAAGTTGTTACTTCCTGTCCGAGCAAGTTAAAAATCTTTAATGTTGTTCTGCAGGAAACAGGTAATTGATAGGTAATAGTTGTAAAGGGGTTGAATGGATTGGGATAATTTTGTACAAGTTCAAATATATGCGGCTGATTATTTCTATGACAAACCTCTGTTACTTTAACCTGATTAAAAAAATAAAGTATAAGTCCTGCTCCATAAACGGCGGCTTTGGGAACAAAACTATTACACATATTAATCATTTCGGATTTAGAAATGATAGAACCGCCCGTAATTGAAGCTGTACTCTTAACAGATATCTGAACCCAGCGATCGCCGATTTTTGAAGGAGGAGTTATTCCGTATTCTTTAGGCTGAATTGTATTTCCGTTTTCATCAATTACATTACCCCATTCACCTCCTTTCCCCGGACCGGTATAATTTTTATTTACAGTTTTATCGTTGTACGTATAAAGTGCAAGATTTATAAGATAATCTTTCCAATCATTAAAATGCGGAATGTCCTGAATCTTCGAAGAATTAAATGCTTTTGTAAAGTCATCTGTTAAATCAGGAATTAGTGAAATAACATTATGCAGTGTTATTCCGCCTGCCAATGCAAGTTCATACTCATCAACTATAAGAGTTAATAAATCCGGGTCTACAATTGTTCCGGATTTTAACTTGTTAATACTAATGCCGTGATTTATAACTTTTATATGCGCAGGGATAGACATATCTTCCAGTAAATGAAGTAAATGTCCTAAACATTCATAAGCTTCTGCTTTACTGCCTGCTTTGTATAGAGTAATTGCTTTATCCCAGGAAAGAGAATTTAAAGAAGAGTTTGCCCATTCAATTGTTGTTGCAACCGCACCCGGCCATTTAAAACCTGTTACCGGATCATATCCATGCGAATACCCTCTGAACCATCCGCTTAATGTATCTTCGATTGGGCCGTAAGGTATCCTGGCGATAGGATACAATCCGTTGAAATCAAATGTTGGCCCTTTATCCCACGGTACCGGAAAATGTTCTCCTATTATTCCCGGTATTATATCATAGTCTTCGCAGTAGGCACCTGCCTTTAATCTTTCAAGTATTTCATCTGAAGAAATTCCCGAGGTATCATTAAAACCTGCGCTAACAGCCAGGTTAAACGATTTTGCGACTAAGTCCAAATGGTTGGGCCGGGCAGAATAAAGAGGTTTGGAAATTCCTTTTTTAGCACCAGATGTTTTGTAAGTGCTTTTCTTAATTACTTGTGCAAATATCTGAAGAAATGAAAAATTTAATATCGCACAAAAGATAAAAATTACTTTGTGCATTTTTTTCGTTCTTCATTATTTTAATCTTTAATAAATATAACTAATTTGAAAAGAATAATTGTCATTAAATTGTAAAAAAGATTTCGAGAATTTTCACAGTAAATCAATTTGAAATTTTTATAATTTTATAATATTGGGAAATGGAATCTTTTGTGAACTACCATCGTTTTAATATTCCATTTCCCAAATAATGTTTATATAATTCTCAGCGTCTTTATTTTAATAAAATTAATTTCTTCATGGAAGAATAACTTCCGGCTTTTAATTTATATATATACACACCGCTTGC
>JBJKSH010000208.1:0-24034 GCA_046704255.1 Ignavibacteriaceae bacterium
GACCCGGCATGCGGCGGTCATGAAAGAGAGCGGTACCAACTCTATATGTAGTATTCGGAACTCTCCTTGGAAGTGCAGCAGTATGGGTTACCAGGTCTTTCAAAGTTATCTTCCAAAACGCAGCCCGGGGATTTACCTTTGCTCCATTTTCTGCTACAAGAAACTTAGCTGCCGTATCGTTGATGCTGGCTTTGCCTTCCACTAAAGCAAAAGCGAGAATTGTTGTGGTAAAAACTTTTTCTATGGAACCCATCCCAAAAGCTGTATGCGATGTTAACGGCTTGTGAGCGCTCGAGCCGTCATCACCACTGAAAAGATAACACCACTTACCATTGCCATACACAGCAACGGCTACACCGGGAGGTTGAGTTCTGTTTCGGTATCTATCTACAAAATGTTGAGCGCGTCTCACAAATGACGGTGAAAATGAGTCTATCGCAACTGAATCGTTTATTCTATTTAATACTTTCGGCTTCTCAATTTTACCGGAGCCGCCTTCAATAGAGGAAAATGTTTCTGCTTTTTTAACGGAACTAACTTTAGCCGGGACCAAGCAAACGGCGCATAAAACCATACCTGTTATTACCGGAACAGCCAATCGAAGATTTCTAATTATTGTTTTCATATCTGCGTGGACTCCTTTGTATTAATTTCTCATTTTTATACCGTTCAGCCTTGCCAAATCAATTTCTCGTAAAAGTTTTATTCCATCATTTTTGTAGAGAATGCGCCCGATACCGAAACGTATTGACCTGTTGGCGTCACGAGTATTCCTGAAAAGTATCCTTTAATGATTTTCTTCAGCTTGTCAAATACTGTAACGGTGGTAGTGCCTTCCAAAGCATAGCACTTCTTACAATCATCACCATGCGCTCCACCGCACCCATGCGGCACGCAGTCCGAAGACAAATCCTCGAATAATTTTCCGTCCTTACCTATTCCTTCTACGGATACGGAATTGTATGGCGGGATAGCGCCCTGACTTTCATTCCACTTAAACGTCCATGTATAACTACCTGTTTTGTCTCCAATAAATCCTACATCAATGGACATTTGCTGCATAGAGTTTCTATTATCCTTTATTTTTCTGAATCCTTCTACCATGAGAAGCCACTCACCGTGCGTGTAGTAAGCATTTTCATTTCGCATTGATGAGATTAAAGGCTCCTTCAATTCGTACAATGTGCCGCCTGCGGTGTTACGGTTGTCGCTTAAGTAGAAATAATTTTCCTTATCGATAATGTGGATGCGGCAGTAGAGAACGATTTTAGTTTTTTCCCCCGGCGGTTGAAAAGAAACCGAGATATCAACCGGATTATGCGGCGGCACTTGAGCAGGTGCCGTATATATTCCCTTTTGAAATTGTAATTTCGCCAGCTTAAAACTGCCTTCATCCGTATTTTGGTTTGTATAACCCTTTCCATCAATTGTCCATTGTGCTGAGATAATATTGGCTTCAGTCAGTCCAGGATTTGTTACTGATGATTGGTCGATTCTCAAAGTATCTCTTCCGTTAGGTGGAAGTGTAATTTCATTGCCGGGCCAGAAAAAATATCCGGTTCCGGATTTATACGTACTCTCGTGAGCCTTTGCCGAAACGACATAAGCAAACATTACTACTATTAAAAAACATTTCTTCATGAAAACATTCATTTATTTACTGATTGCTTTATTTAATTTATTCCAATTTATTTTTTGAATGATGTTACCGGCAGCAGAAGCCGGCGCCTCAATTGTAACCACAAAGTTTTCAATAAATGGTCCTTGCTGCTTATGAATAAACGGATAGCCGGCAGCAGTGCTGGCGTTGTAATTGGCGCCATTCCAGTTACCAAAGAAAAGTTTAGTATATACTTTTGCCGAACCTGAATTATTATCTTCCGGTGCAATATAAATCCGGCAGGCATAAGCTGCCCCGGCAATATGCATCACCGTGTATTTATCCTTGCCGCTTATGTGCCGGTTATCTTTTAGGGCAGGATTGTTGGCATCTATAGTTATCTCAGCGCTTTGCAGGCTTGACACCCGGGACATATTTTCCGAAGCTTGCTTAAGCGCCTTCTGCGTAGCCGCTTTCATTGGATATTGTTGGGAGTATTGTACAACCAGTTTATTATAATACTCAACAGAATCCTGCATCATTTTGCCATAAGCAGAATTTGGATTTAGTGAAAGCTTGAGGTCAAAAAAATTATCGCACAAAAATAATGGACGGAATGGTGCCGGGTGAATTGCAATTGAAGAGGAGTAACCATTATCTTCTTCCGTTATTTGCCACCCAATATTTTGCATAGGCTTGTTGAAAGTATCCTCAAAAACTTTCACCGCTTTGCTTATTACTGCTTTCTCCGAAGGCGTTTGCTTCCTGCATTGTGCTTCCGTCATTTTATGTTGAATGCAAGAAAGCAGTATAAAACATATAATCACAATTTTCATTTTATTAAATCTTACATCTTTACAAATTCAACTCTCCGGTTGTTTGCTTTTCCTTCAGGGGTATCGTTTGTATCAATCGGTTTAGTATCGCCGAAGCCTTTGGTTGTTAACCTTGAGGCATCAATGCCGAGGCTTACCAGCTCTGCTTTAACTGCATCTGCTCTCTCCTGGGAAAGTGTCAAATTGTGAGCGGCATTGCCGGTGTTGTCTGTGTGTCCGTCGATTTCAAACTTAAGAGAGGGATCTTTTTTGAGAACTCTGTAAATCTCGTTTATTGTTCCCATTGATTGCGGTTTGATAGTGGCTTTATCAACATCAAATAAAATTCCGTGGGTTACAATCTTTGTCAGAGTAGTAATCTTCTTATAGATATTAATTCCGCCCGCGGCTATCCGGATGTTTTTTATAAATGAATTTTCATAACCATCAATATTAAAGATAATCTTTTGGACATTTCCGGGAAGGTTGTTAACATTTGCAACCCTGTATTGATCTGCATAAGCTTTCCCATCATTTCTATTGATTGCTACAGCAACATGGTGCCATGTGTTTGGATGGTCGGAGCCGACTTCTAATCCCGGAGGATAAGGTGCGCTGCCTGTTGACCAGTTAATTCCGTCGTCGGCATAGTAACTTAAATCCGGATCAATATTATCTCCATCGCCGAATTTTATATGGATGCGTCCAAGTCCGTAGCTTTCATTTTTGAAATCAAATTCAATTGTAAACTGTTCCGGCATGTATGTAGTTGTGCTCATTCTTGGTGCGAATGTTGTCCCGTGTCCCTTGGGTATATGGATTACATTCTCTCCATCTACAGACTCTACATCCATTTGCCCATCAAGCAGAGTAAACTGAGACGGGATTTCTCCGACTTCCTCATCAGCTAAATTTGATTGGAATATTACAGTGTCTCCGGGAACGAAATCATAATTCCTATAAGAAATTATTGTAGGCTTGCCGTTGCTATTACCCGCAGAACTATTTGAACCATTATTAGAGGCATTGTTGTTTGAATTATTGGAATTTGTGCTTTGGGAATTTCCATTGTTGTCTTTCTTGTTCCCGCTAGTTGCTTTATCAATTGTTTTGTCGATTTTTTCTTCGGTTTTCTCTTTTACTTTCTCCTTAACATGATTTAACAAGCCATCAAATTGAGCCTGTGCGGAAACAATAGTAAATAAGACGGCAGCAACAGTCAGTAATAAAATCCTTTTCATTTTTTCCTCCGAGATTTTTTAACTTATATATATTTATCTTGCAAAAAATTTTAATAAGATTGATTTATCCGCAGCTAATCTAGACGCAATACAGGATCAAGATTTAACAATGTATTGAAGTTAAAGGCTTGTGTTAGTTAAAACAACTAATCATTTGATTAGTTTTGCAGTATATGTTAAACCAGCTTATTCTTAAGGGCCTTTGCAACGGCTTCGGAGCGGGAGTTTACATGAAGCTTTGTATATATGTTATGAAGATGAAATCTTACGGTATGAAAGGAAACGAAAAGCTTATCCGCAATTGCCTTTGTTCCGTGGCCTTCAATTAAAGCTTCCAGCACTTCTTTTTCTCTTTCCGAAAGCAAAGAAGGATTAACTTGTTGAGAAGGGGTTTGGAAGTATTGAAGCACTTTGCGTGCAACTTCTCCTGAAAAAGGTGCGCCTCCGTCATAGGCTTCCTTAATTGCTTCTAGAAGTTTATCTGCCGGGCTTTTCTTGAGAAGATAGCCTACTGCTCCTCCACGTAACGACTGAAATATTTTTTCACTGTCGCTGTATACCGTAAGCATCATTACATCTACTGTAGGATAGATAGATTTTAATTCCTTAAGGCTTTCTATACCGGATCTTCCCGGCATTTCAATATCCAGCAGTAAAATATCTGGAAGATCATTTTCAATCCTGGTTAGCGCTTCGGTGCAGTTTTGGTAAGTAGCTACGCATTTAAACCCTTCGGACTTATTTAAAAGTACGGAAAGAACTTCGCGGAACTCTTCATCATCATCTAGTATAGCTACTCTAATTATGGGTTTACCATTCATCAAAGGATAAAAATTTTTATTTGTTTATTTACTAATCATAGTCTAAGTAATTCCAAATTACAACTAATCATTTGAACAGTTTTATTTACGGAGCGGGAACCTCATGCCTACTTTTGTTCCGCTTCCCGACAACGGTTCGCATATAAAAGCACCGGATAAATCCTTAGCGTGTTTCTCCATATTAAAGATACCATGCCCTAATTTTATTGTGCCGATATCGAAACCCGTTCCGTTATCTTCTATCAAAAGAATTATTTCTTTACCTTTTACTTCAAGCGAATAATTAATAAACGTACATCCGGAATATTTAAGTGCATTGTTCAAAGCTTCTTTGGATACAAGCTGCAGGTTTCTTTTAATTTGGGAATTTACTTTTACGTTATCTACATTTTTTGTCTTTATAAGTAATTTAATATTCTTTGCTTCGCAAACTTCATTTGCATACGTTCTAAAATTAAAAATAAAATCTTCCAAAGAATCATATTTGGGATCTATGGACCAAATAACATCCATCATTGAATCAACAAGACTCCTGGATATTTTTCCGACTCTTTCTATAGATTTGTTTCTTGAATATTTTCCTGAGATATCTTCCGGTAAATTTTCATCCGTCTTTTCTTCACTCAAAGCATTTTCGGAAAGTATTGCAATTCTTGTTAAGCCGGAACCTATTTCATCATGAAGATCCGCCGCTATGCGCATCCTTATTTTTTCGATTGCCAGCAGGCTTTTTACCCTGGCCCTGGCAGCTATTACAATACTTAAGATTATTATTGAAAGTATTACAGAAATAAACCACCATTGCTCGTAGAAGGGTTCTTCAATTGTAAACGACAGCTCTGCAGGGTGAATACTTTTGATATTATTATTATCAACCGCATACACCTGGAATTTATAGTTTCCCGGTCGAAGGGAAGCATACGTTACGGAATTCCTGTTGACAAGTAAATTCCAATTATCATCAACATTCCGTAACCGGTAAAAATATTTGGTAAGATTTTCACTCCGGTTTACTATACCTATGAACTGGAAAGTAATAGTATTTTTAAAGCTTGGGAGTGAAAGATTGCTGCTTATCCTTTCAACTTGCCCGTTTATAAAAAGACGGCTTAAATAAACCGGCGGCGGTAAAATTTTCCCTTTCTCCAGCATGGGTTCATACAAATAAATATCCGTATTATTTATAAAACAAAGTACATTTTTGTTTGAACAGCAAATTGAATAATACGGAACCTTTGGAATTTCGCCGCCCAACTTTAACTCAGGTTTTAAATTTTTATTTATTTTCTGAACTCCCGACTGGGTCCCTAACCAAAATTCATTTCCAGGAGTTTTTGCAATACTCCAGATTGCGTTACTAAAAAGGCCTTGTTCTCTTGTAATTGAACGGAATTTACTTCCCGAAAGCACAGCCAGACCGCCGTATCTTGTTCCTATTAATAAATTTCCGTTGTCATCATCGGACATAGACCTTATGCCGTTATCGGGTAACCCGTTTAGTGTTGTATAAAGCCTTTTAAAAATTGCATGCCTGTTTAATTTCAAATGCAAATCAGTTAAAACTTTGCCTAATGAAAATTCGGCAAGTCCATGTGCATATCCTCCAAACCAAAAATTTCCTTTGCTGTCTTCAAAAATCTTTCTTACCGAATTATCCGGCAATCCGTCCCTGTCTCTATATATTTTAACTATTTTTCTTTGCTTTGTTGGACCAATAACTACAACACCAAGATCTAAGGCGCTGCACCAAATGAATTTTCTTCTATCGCAGTATATAGTATAAATACTATAGAACTTTAATTTATCACCCAAATTGAAATGTTCCTTTAATTCCAAATAAGATGGAGAGGGTGAAGCCGGCACTTTATTTATAATCTTATAAATTTTTATACTTCCATTACCGTAACCCATATAAATTATATTTGATCTGCTTAAGTATATTGACGGTAAAAAATCACTTGAAGTATTTGGTTTTAAGGAGTGAAAATAATAATGCCATTTCCCCAATTTGTCGGACCATATTTCCATTAATCCCTTAGCAAAAGATAACCAGAAATGATTGTTCGTATCTACCGATGTAGATGACCAATTTTCTGTTATATATTTTTTGGGTATCTTAAACCTAATTAGGTTTTGATGGACAAGTTTCTGGATACCGTTATCATTTGTTCCTACCCAAAGTACGTTCTCACGGTCGAAAAAAAGTGATGTGACATTATTTTCCAAAAGGCCGTTTTCCATTGTAAGGTTTTCCGGCAAACGAGGGGGAAAGGCGTTCTCTTTAAATTTGAATATACCTGAAGATGTTGCAATCCACATATTACCGTTATCATCTTCCTTAATACAATATATTGAGGTATTAAGGTTAACAAATTGCGAATAATTGAAATGAGGGTAAATCTTAAAAAGATATCCGTCAAATGTTGCGGCCCAAATTTCCCCCCTTTTACTCCTGAACAAAAGTGAAATTTTTTGATTGGTATGTTTTTTTAATTTCACCCTGGTAAGTAATAGCATTCTAATCGAAAATTTGAACAAACCGTTTTCACTGCCAATCCAGATGCTGCCGTTTGCATCCGATGTCAGGCAGTATATATTACCTAATTTAAACGTGTTTTGAAAAATATGAATGGAATCTTTTTCAATTTTGAAAAGACCGCTGTCCGTACCGCACCAAAGGATATTCTTTTCATCGAGATATAAAGCATCAATCACTTTCATTGGTGGAGGAAGAGAGGTAGTATAATTTTTAAATTTCCCGTTAACATATTTTTCCATTCCTCCTCCTTCCGTTCCAATCCAAACTACTCCGGGGTTTTGTCTATCTGCTACTACTTTGAAAATTTTATCGGAAGTTAAGCCTTCTGCCTTAGAGTAATTATAAAATTCTTTGCTGTCAAATCTACTCAGACCTTCTCCGGTGCCTATCCAAATGTAGCCTAATGAGTCCTGGCAAATAGAATGAATATTATCGGAAACAAGCCCATCGCCCATAGTATAATCATGGAACGGCAGAATCTGCCCGTTTGTTTTAAGTACGGCTAACAGGAAGTACAGGCAGCTTAATATTAATAATGGCTTCCTTTGCAAATGAATAACCACATTCGGTTGTAAAATATCTTACCTAAAATAAAATAATTTTTACTATATTAACACAAAGTTAAAATTCTTATGATATTTAACATAAAATATTATATTATCTTTCAATTATTATTCTGCGGAATGGGGGAAGTATTTTCTCAAATTACCAAACAGCAAAATTTAAATACGTGGACGATTTATGAGTCTCCTGTGAAGAATAAACTTAACAGAATTGTTATGCTGTCTAAAACACAGGGTTATATCGCAGGCAAATACCTGCTGAAGTTAAACAATGGTAAATGGATTATATCTTCAAAATCTCCTCCTGTTCCAACTATCGAGTGTTTCTTTCTCCTTGATAAAAACAATATATGGGCGGCACATTCAAACCTTACAAACAGTTCTGATTTTTACCATTATAACGGCACCGGGTGGAAAGCCGAATATAATCCCTTAGCAAACCAGATTAGCAGTATCTTTTTTTTAAATAAGAAAACAGGCTGGCTTGCGGGAGATAGAGAGATTGCATTTTTAAAGAACGGTCAATGGAAATTCCTTAAATATCCTAACACATCGGCCGGTATCAGCTATATATGCGGTACAGATAAGAATAACCTTTGGATACTTACTGGTGATCAAAAATTATTCTCATTTGTAAACGGTAATTGGATGCAGCAATTTATTAAAGAGAAAATAATCTATATGAATTTTTTTGATCGGGATTCCGGCTTTGTAATAACCGGGAATAAATTATTTATTCGTAATCATTCCGGATGGCAATTGCACTCAAGTAATTCTTTGTTCGGCAGCATCAGCCGTCTGTTTTTTCTTAACAACGGGGAGATTTGGGGCGCCGGTTTAAACGGATTAATTATTCACTTCAACAGGAAACACTGGGAAAAAGTAGACTCACCTACCGGGGAAAACTTACACGATATTTTTATGACATCAAATAATGAAGGATGGATTGTCGGCAGTAAAGGTACTATCCTTAAATATTCTTTTAAAAAAGAAAATTTTAAAAATATAAACCTCGGATTTGATTTGATAAATATGTCTCCTTACAGTAAAGATGTTAATGATGAATACGGGGTTGCGATAGAAGATTTTAATAACGACAATATAAAAGATATTTACGCCGTATGTATCTTTGAGCCGAGCAGACTTTACCTGGGAAGTAATTTTAACAATTCTCAAGAAATATCTTTTGAAAACGAAGCAGTATATAGAGGGGCTACAGGAATGACCGAGGACTCTAGCATTAATGCTCCCAACGAAATTTTTCTCGGCGTAGGTGTTGCCGATATTGATAATGACGGCGATGAGGATATTTACCTTTGCAACCTGGTAGGCAAAAACAAATTATTACTTAACAATGGAAGCGGATATTTTAGAAATGTAACAAACAAAAAAGGAAGAGCCTGCACTGAAAGAGAACGAACAAATATGGCAGTCTTTGGAGATGTTGACAATGACGGTAACGTTGATCTTTTTATTACAAACGAATATTCTTCCAACAGGCTTTTTAGAAATAACGGCAACGGATATTTTGTAGATATAACCGGACCAGCAGGGCTTACTACAAAATACGGAGGCATGTGTGCTTCTTTTGCGGATATTGACGGAGACGGCAGGCTTGATTTGTTCGTTTCCAACTGGGGCCTGCCGAATATTTTATATAGAAATGTTTCGCATAACGGTATTATAAAATTTAAAAACATAACTAATGCATCTAATACGGGCGGAGAACCGTTTGCAAAAAGCAACGGTGTTGCTTTTGCTGATATAAATAACGACGGCAATCTTGATCTTTTTGTCGCCAACAGAGGTACTTCCAACCGTCTATACTTAAATAACGGCACGGGTGTATTTAAAGATGTAACAAAAAAATATCTAGGATTTGATTCCTTGTTAACTTACGGAGTAACCTTTGCAGATTTTGATCAGGACGGATTCCTCGATTTGTACATTTCAAACGTCGGCAAAAATATTTTATATAAAAATATTGACGGTAAAAAGTTCGTCCGGATTACAAATCAAACAGGAGCCCGGCACAGCGGCTATGGAACTGGAACTGCAGCCGGAGATATAGACGGCGACGGAGATATTGATCTTTATTCGGCAAATTACATTAACGGCCCAAGCAATTTATTTATAAATACACTGAACAATAAAAATTACCTGCTGCTGAAATTAAAAGGGACAATAAGCAACAGAGATGCAATTGGAGCCAAAGTATGGCTTTACAGAAGCGGTTATGCGGGGATAAAATCCGGTCTCCTCGGCTATAGAGAAGTTAACGGCGGTTCGGGGTATACTTCACACAATTCTACTGAAATCCACTTTGGAGCAGATAAAAATTCTTTATATGATCTGGTTATACTCTTCCCCGCAAGCAACATTAAAAAGATATTGAAAAACGTAATGCCCGGGCAAAAAATATTTATTAGCGAGGAAGATGGTTTAGCTGCGTTCAAAACTGTTTCCATTAAATATATTGAAAGAACTGCAATAGATCCCGAAATTCAATTCGAGGCCGGCAAACTTGCATTTGTTTTATTTCTTGTAGTATCTTCTTTCTTTTACGGAAAGAAAAGATACGGCTGGAATAACAATTTTAGTCTTGCAGTACATTGTTCCGCACTTGCCGTTTACATATTTCAGATTTTGATTTTCAATTTCAAAGGTATATTATTGTCAACAATTCTCCCGGTTTCTTCAATATTTATTTATTTCGTTATTCTTTATCTCTTTTATGAACGCGTAGTATTGGTTGGATTAGCCAAAAGAGAAAAGCATGCAACAAGAGACAGAATTGCAAGAGACCTGCATGATGATCTTGCCTCAACAATCAGCAGTTCGGTTATATATATTCAGGCACTTAAAAGGAAGATGCAAAACCTGCCGGATGAAGATGCCTTTTTGGTTAATAAGGTGAATTCACTTTTAGCCGATGCAACGGAATCAATTACGGATATTGTATGGACAATTTCGCCGGAACATGATAAACTAAGCGACCTTATTGTGCGGCTTAGAATTTTAATTTCAGATATCTGCTCTGTCAACTCGATCAATTTTAACTGCCAAATTAATTTGAATAATTCCGACTATACAATCCGGGATGAAACAAGAAGAGAAATTTATCTCATCTTTAAAGAAGCGTTAAATAATATCATTCATCATTCCAGAGCTAATCGTGTTGAACTAAAAGCGGAAATTTCCAACGGGCATTTTGAAATACGACTGGCTGACAACGGAATCGGCTTTAATACGGAAACAATTCTTTCGCCCGATGAGTCTGCGGGCAATGAACTTCACGGACATGGAATTAAAAATATATTACATAGAGCCCGAAAAGCAGGGTGTGAACTATCAATTAACTCCCGGTATGGTAAAGGGACAGAAATTTCGGTAAGGAGAAAATTGACATAAATTGACTATTGAATTGAATTAATAAAATCGAAATCTTTATAAAGATAAATATTAAGAAGATTGTTGAATGAGCATTAGAGTTTCAATAATTGAAGACCATGCAGAGTTTAGAAAAGGTATTTATTACATTCTTAACTCTACCGAAGGGTTTACATGTGTTGGCGAATTCGAGTCTGTAAAAAGTGCTCTTGAAAGTGAAGAAGTTCCTGAAGTTATTCTTCTTGATATAAATCTTCCCGGGATATCAGGTATAGAAGGGATTTCTTTTCTAAAGAAGAAATTCCCCGATGTCAAAATTATAATGCTTACTGTATTTGACGACGATAAAAAGGTTTTTCACTCCATACTTTCCGGCGCTGACGGCTACCTTCTTAAAAAGACCTCGCCGATAAGGATTCTACAGGCTATTGAAGACGCATCAGCGGGCGGCTCACCGATGACACCGTCGGTCGCAAAGCAGGTGCTGAATTTATTCAAGAATTATTTACCGTATAAGAACGAACCGAGCAGCCTGTCGGCAAGGGAAAAAGAAATTCTTTCACTTATTGTAACCGGGCTGAGTAATGATGAGATTTCGGAAAAGCTTTTTATCAGCCTTCAAACGGTCAGAAATCATATTAGAAATATTTATAAGAAACTGCATGTACATTCTAAAACTCAAGCGGTTGTAAAAGCAATTAGAGATGGCGAAGTTTAATCGAACACTTTCTATACTGCCTTAACTATTTACCGGCAAACCTTACTAACCAGGTATTAAATTTTTAACGGGATGATGGTAAATGATGCAGTTGAGTCATAGTTTTTATTTAATATTCTCACTACAGGGGAAAAGGAAATTGATATTAAGGACCTAAGGTTGTTTTATAAAATTTAGGAATAAAAATCTTCCGGAAGCTGAATTACACTAATAATTTATCCGCCTTTATCGTAATTCAAAGAACTGCCGAGCCAATTTTCAATTTCATCCAGGCTCATGCCTTTCCTTTTATGATAATCCATTATCTGGTCTTTACTAATTTTACCGACATTAAAATATTTGGCACCGGGGTGGGCAAAATATAAACCGCAAACGGAAGCTGCGGGGTACATTGCCAGGCTTTCCGTAAGTGTTATGGATGCATTCTTCTCAACATCAAGCAGATCAAAAATTATAAGCTTTTCGGTGTGGTCCGGCTGTGCCGGGTAACCGGGCGCAGGACGTATTCCCGTATAGCTTTCTCCAATTAGTTCTTCATTTGTCAATTTTTCATTTTTCGAATATCCCCAATATTTTTTTCTTACCAGTTCATGTAAATGTTCCGCAAAAGCCTCAGCAAGCCGGTCTGCTATTGCTTTAACCATTATACTGTTGTAGTCGTCATGCTCTTCTTCAAATTTTTTAATTACCGGCTCAATGCCAATGCCCGTAGTAACAGCAAATGCACCGACATAATCGGCGATTCCCGTTTCCTTAGGTGCAATAAAATCCGCAAGTGCAATGTTTGGAAGTCCGTCTGTTTTTTGAGTTTGGGAACGTAAAGTATGCAAGACTCTTCTTACTCCTTTACATGTTTCTTCCGTATAAATTTCAATATCATCTCCAACGGAATTTGCAGGAAAAATTCCAAAGACACCGTTTGCATGTAATAAATTTTTAGATATTATTTCATCTAAAATTTTATTGGCATCATTAAAAATTCTCTTTGCTTCGGAACCGTATTTTCCGTGTTCAAGTATAGCCGGGTATTTACCTTTCAACTCCCATGTTTGGAAGAACGGTGTCCAGTCAATATACTTACGTAAAGTTTCAAGGGAATAATTATTTAACACCGTAACACTCATAATTTCCGGTTTTGTAATTTTTATTTTACTCCAATCAGTTTGAAGTTTATTTTTCCTAGCCTGTTCAATTGGAATAAACTTTCTCGATTCACTCTTTTTTAAATGGTTTTCTCTTACCCTTTCATATTCATCATTAATATTTTTAATGAATTTTTCTCTTACACTTATATCATCCGTAAGCAGACTGCTAACAACTGGGACGCTCCTGGAGGCATCCAGAACATGCACAGTTGTGCCGCTGTAATTAGGATTTATTTTTACTGCAGTATGCACTTTTGAAGTAGTTGCACCGCCGATTAATAAAGGCAGCTTTAATCCCTGCCGTTCCATTTCTTTTGCAACATGAACCATTTCATCGAGCGAAGGAGTGATAAGTCCGCTGATACCGATTATATCCGCCTTTGCATCAATTGCGGACTGTATTATCTTATCGGAGCTAACCATTACTCCAAGATCAATAACATTATAATTGTTGCATCCTAGAACCACACCAACAATGTTTTTTCCAATATCATGAACATCGCCTTTAACAGTAGCCATAACTATTGTACCAGAAGCTCCACCTAAATCCTCCCCAAAGGAAGCCCCTTCTAAGTCCTCCCCTTTGGGGAAGAATTGTTTTGATGGCAGACTTTCCAATTCTATTAAAATATGAGATAAAACTTGCTCGGAGTTATTCAGAATTTCTTCATTTTTAAATCGAACAACTTTAAACCCGTTTTCATTCAACCATTTAGTTCTTATCTCATCCGATTCCTGATTTTCCGGTAACTGATGAATTGAACCATCGAGTTCAATTACAAATTTTTTATCAAGACAAACAAAATCGGCAATATACCGTCCAATTATATGCTGCCTTCTAAATTTATATCCTTCAAGTTTTTTTGTTCCTAAGTATTTCCAAAGCGCTGATTCGGCAGGCGTTGGTTTCTCACGATTATCTTTAGCCAAGTCTTTAAGTTTGCCATACAAAACCGGATCTGCTGTTTGGTACCCAAACCGTCCACTCATTTTCTCCCCTTCCCTTTGGGAAGGGGTTTGGGGATGGGCTTCCCCTTCTCCTTGGGAAGGGGTTGGGGGATGGGCTTGGTTTTGGTTTTTAATATACGGTTCAAGATATGCAACCGCTTTCTTCATCACTCTGGCGCTTTTTACAACCTGCGGCAAAAACATTTTACCGGAACCAAAAAGATCACCAACTACATTCATCCCTGCCATTAAAGGGCCTTCAATTACATCCAGCGGCTTGGGATATTTCTTTCGTGCTTCTTCGGTATCTTCTATTATATAATCCGTTATACCTTTAATTAATGCATGCTTTAATCTTTCATCAACAGGCTTTTCACGCCATTCATCTTTTATTACTTCTTCTTTTCCTTTTTGTTTAACCGTTTCCGCAAAGTCAACCAATCTCTCGGTTGCATCTTTCCTTCTATTGAAAAGGACATCTTCAACAAGAGTTAAAAGATCATTAGGAATCTCTTCATAAACTTCAAGCTGACCTGCATTAACAATTCCCATATCCATTCCTGCTTTTATTGCATGGTAAAGGAATGCAGAATGCATTGCTTCTCTAACAGTGTTGTTGCCTCGGAAAGAAAATGAAATGTTGCTTACACCGCCGCTTACTTTTGCCAGCGGGAGATTTTGTTTAATCCATCTTGCCGTTTCAATATAGTCTACAGCGTAATTATTATGTTCTTCAATTCCGGTTGCTACCGTAAGAATATTAGGATCAAAAATAATATCCTGCGGAGGGAAACCTATTTCTTCAGTTAAAATTTTATAAGCTCTCTTACAAATATTTTTCCTTTTCTCAAGAGTATCGCCCTGGCCTTTTTCATCAAAAGCCATTACAATTGCGGCTGCACCGTACTGAAGTATTTTACGTGCATGTTCTTTAAATACTTCCCCTCCTTCTTTCAGACTTATAGAATTAACAATTCCTTTGCCCTGAAGGCATTTTAAGCCAGCCTCAATTACAGACCATTTTGATGAGTCGATCATTATAGGCAGCTTTGCAATATCCGGTTCGGAGCCGAGAAGATTTAAAAACTTAGTCATTGCTGCTTCGGAATCCAGAAGACCTTCATCCATATTTACATCCAGAATTTGAGCACCGCCTTCTACCTGGCTTCTGGCAACGGATAATGCAGTCTCATAATCACCGGCTAAAATTAATTTCTCAAATTTTTTTGAACCGGTTATGTTCGTTCTTTCGCCTATGTTTACAAAATTTGTTTCGGGACGAATTGTTAAAGGTTCCAATCCGCTTAACCTTAAATAAGGAATCGTTCCGGGTATTTTTCTAGGTATAAAATTTACGGCAATCCCGGAAATCATTTTAATGTGTTCCGGAGTTGTGCCGCAGCATCCTCCTACAATATTAAAGAAACCTTCTTCCGCATACTCCCGAAGAACGGAAGATGTATATTCTGCCGTTTCCGTATACTCACCTAATTCATTAGGTAAACCGGCATTTGGATAAATGCTTACATAACACGGCACTATCCCGGAAAGCTCTTCTATAAAAGGACGCATTTGTTTTCCGCCAAGAGCGCAGTTAAGTCCAACACTTAATAAATTTTTTGTATGCGAAATTGAAATCCAAAATGCTTCGGTTGTCTGACCGGAAAGAGTTCTACCGCTTAAATCTACAATTGTCCCGGAAATCATTACGGGAATTTCTTTATTAACTTTTCTGCACTGTTCTTCAACTGCAAAAATAGCTGCCTTGGCGTTAAGTGTATCAAATATGGTTTCTACTAAAAAGATGTCCACACCGCCGTCAATTAAACCAGCAACTTGTTCCTGATAGGCAGCAGAAAGCTGATCGAACGTAACAGCCCTGTAACCCGGATCGTTTACATCCGGAGAAAGTGATGCTGTTTTATTCGTAGGCCCTAATGAACCTGCAACAAATCTTGGTTTGCCGGGATTTTGTTTTGTAATTTCATCGGCAGCTTGGCGAGCTATTTTAGCCGCCTGCAAATTCATTTCGTAAATTATATTTTCTAATTTATAGTCGGCTTGTGAAATTGCTGTTCCGCTGAAAGTATTGGTTTCAATAATATCGGCACCGGCTAGCAGATATTCCTTATGAATTTCCTTTATGATATCCGGCTGCGTTATACTTAAAAGATCATTATTACCTTTCAAATCGTGCGAATGATCTTTGAACCTTGTTCCTCTAAAATCTTCTTCGGATAAACGGTAACTTTGGATCATTGTACCCATTGCACCGTCAAGAATCATAATTCTTTTATTTAGAATATCTTTTAATTGATTGAATGTGTTGTTCATTATATGTGTTGTTCATTATATTAGTAATTTTAGACTTAACTTAAATTAAATTTATTCTCTTCCATATTTAAGCAACGAGAAATTAACACCGGCAAAAAATTATATGACGTAAGAACTCAATAATAAATTTTACAAAATAAAAAAATCAACTTCTGAAGACGGGGAAATCAGAGATCAATCTGACCTCTGACATCTGATTTTGGTTCTAACTTGACCGGCTGATGAAATCCGTCTTTTTTGTAAACATGTGCAAATATAATTAAATTAAGTTCTATTAAAAAGATACATTATTTAGAATAGGATATAACAATGATGGCAGTTACCGGCGGTGCAGGATTTATCGGCAGCGCAATTGTTTGGAAGTTAAATAAGCTGGGTGAAGATAAAATTCTAATAATTGATGAATTGGGTACAGATGAAAAGTGGAAGAATCTTGTGGGATTAAATTTTTATGATTTTATAAATAAAGATGAATTTATAAACGATGTTGAAGCAGGAAAAGATTTTAATTTAAACGCAGTAATACACATGGGAGCCAATTCATCCACTACCGAAAAGGATGCCGATCATCTTTTGAAAAATAATTATGAATATACGAAGAAGCTTGCCGGGTATTGCCTAGACAAAGATATCAGATTTATCTACGCATCTTCCGCTGCAACTTACGGTGACGGTTCATTAGGTTTTGACGACAGTGAAAAACTATGCATGCAGCTTAAGCCTTTAAATATGTACGGGTATTCAAAAAATCTTTTTGATATCCACGCCATAAAACAAGGCTATATAAATAATATTGCAGGTATAAAATATTTTAATGTGTACGGCCCTAACGAATATCATAAAGGCAACATGCGAAGTGTTGTACATAAAGCTTTTGAACAGATTAGGGATACGGGAAAAGTAAAATTATTTAAATCCCTAAACCCAAACTATAAAGACGGCGAACAAATGAGGGACTTTGTTTATGTTAAAGATGCGGTGGATATGACATTGTTCTTTTTGGAAAATAAAGATAAGAACGGTTTGTTCAATGCCGGCTCCGGTAAAGCACGTACATGGAACGATCTTGTTACCGCAATATTTAATGCAATGGACAAACCTGTATATATAGAATATATCGACCTCCCGGAAAACCTGGCAGGCAAGTATCAGTATTTTACGGAAGCTAAACTTGAAAAGATAAAAAAAGCCAGCTACTCAAAAAAAATAAACTCTCTGGAAAACGGAGTAACCGACTATGTAAAAAATTATCTGTTAAAAAATAAATATTTGGGATTTAATTAATTATAAGGAAGTTCTTCGTCATCGTCGAATAAATCCTCATCATCTTCATCGAAGTCGAAATCTTCCTCGTAAAACTCTTCATCCTCATCCGGCTCCTTATCAAAAAGATCGTCTTCATCTTTAAATTCATCATCATCTTCTTCATCTTCGTCGTCCTCATAAAAATCATCTTCATCATCAAAGTCATCATCATCTTCAAAATCATCCTCTTCGTCATTCTTTTTTCTGCCGCCTAAGTTTAAGATTAAGTTATCTTCGCTATCTTTACAGGCTGCCGGGAGTATTTTACTAAGCTGATCTTCAATAGATTCTTCGCTTGGTTTTAATTCTTCTTCCGAATCGTTAAAAGCACTTTTCATTACAATAGGTCTCCTATTATTATAATTAAATTTGCTTATAAAAATTAATATGCCCTAATTATTTATAAATTTTTTTAAAGAGCAAAATAAATTTATATTATATTTTGTGTTAACAAAAATAAAATAAATACTACGTAGTAAAACTTAATTTAGTAAAGAATAAGTGTCAATACATTTGTTAATCTTTAAGGAAAATTAATATGAAGCTTGCCACCCTGTGTTATGTAATTGATGAAAAGCAAAATAAAACTCTTATGCTGCACCGTGTTAAGAAAAAGAATGATTACCATGAAGGGAAATGGAACGGACTTGGCGGAAAGCTGGAAGAAACGGAATCACCGGAAGAATGTGTAATTAGAGAAGTTAAAGAAGAATCCGGTTTAACTATATTTTCGCCGCGAATGCACGGCTTTATTACTTTTCCTCAGTTTGACGGAAAAGACGACTGGTATGTATTTATATTTACTGCGGATAATTTTGTAGGCGAGTTAATTGATTCTTCCGAAGGTAATCTGGAATGGATACCGAACGACAAGGTAACGGAATTAAATTTATGGGACGGTGATGCGGTCTTCCTTAAATGGCTTAAACAAGATAAATTCTTCAGCGCAAAGTTTAATTATGAAAACGGAAAATATTTAAACCACCAGGTGTTTTTTTATTGAGGAATATTATAGAAATTTAATTATCCGAATATTTAAATGAATTCCGGTTAATAATGTTTTATTGTGATTCCTTTGACTTAGGATCTTAAACATTCCTTTATATCTTTTTAAATGTAATTATAAAATTTAAAATTTGGTTAATGGTTTCCATAATAATTTTAATAATAGTATTTATTTTAATAGCAGTTAGGCAGGTTGGTAATGTAAAATTACAAATCTGGCAAATTATGCTTGGGGGTGCCGTTGCCGTATTGGCAACAGGTCAAATTTCAATAACAGATGCATTCAACTCTATAAACTTTGATGTTATTATTTTCCTTTTGGGAATGTTTATTGTTGGAGAAGCACTTGTAAAAAGCGGTTTACTCGCTTATATATCTTACAATTTTTTTAAAAGCGCTTCATCCGTAAATAGCCTGGTTTTACTTTTGATTTTTGGAATGGGAATGATATCGGTCTTTTTAATGAACGATACTGTTGCTGTTATCGGAACGCCGGTTGTGCTACTTCTTGCGGAAAGGAATAAACTTTCACCCCAAATGCTTCTGCTTGCACTTGCATTTGCAATTACTACCGGCAGTGTTATGAGCCCAATCGGAAACCCGCAAAATTTATTAATTGCTTTAAACGGCAATGTAGGAAACAGTTTTATAACTTTTTCAAAATATTTGTTCATCCCGACAATTATAAATTTGTTTTTTGCTTATATACTTTTAAAAATTTATTATAAGAAAGAATTTCATAGTATTGCACTGCAGCATTATCCCGAATCAATAACCGATACTAAGTTAGCTATGCTTTCACGCATTTCACTCGGTATTATTCTTATACTCATTTTCATAAAATTAATAATCGTTTTTTTTGAACTTACTTTTGATCTTAAACTAACATACATCTCAATATCCGCCTCACTTCCGGTAATTATATTCAGTTCAAAAAGAAGAAGCATTTTGAAACATGTAGATTGGTACACACTTATATTCTTTGCGGCAATGTTCATTCTAATGCAGAGTGTTTGGAACAGCGGATTCTTCCAGGGAATAATAGTACATTCTAAAATTAATATTACGTCTAACGTTATGATATTAAGCGTAAGCTGTTTACTCAGCCAGTTAATTTCAAATGTACCGCTTGTTGCACTTTACCTTCCGATTCTTAATCATCTTAATATATCCGTGCAAGGGTTAATGGCATTGGCAGCAGGCAGTACGGTTGCGGGCAATCTCTTTATACTTGGCGCAGCAAGCAATATAATTATAATACAAAATGCAGAGAGACGAAAAAAAATTTCCTTATCCTTTTGGGAATTTGCAAAAACCGGAATACCTTTAACTATAATTAATATAGTTACTTATTATTTATATTTAAAGATTATATAAAGCTGTCAACTATGCTCGAAATACAAATTGCTTGCGGTAATATCTTTAATCCGTAACTTTTATTATATCTGTTTAAAACTTATACTTAAACTAATTTATTTCAACAGCACGAGCTTTTTGATTGACTCAAAATTACCTGCTCTCAAGCTGTATAAATACACACCGCTTGCCAATTCGGACGCATCAAATTTAATTGAATATATACCGGCGGATTTATATCCGTTTATCAATGTCTTAATTTTATTTCCGAAAATATCAAATATTTTTAAGGTCACATATCCGTTCACCGGAAGCTGATAGTTTATCGTGGTAACAGGGTTAAACGGATTCGGAAAGTTTTGGCTGACTGAATATCCGGTAAGAATTTTATCAAAATTCATTTCAATAACCCTTGAATAATTTATTGTCCCGTCATAATCAATTTGATTTAACCTGTATTTTATAATTCCGGTTAAAGGGATATTCCCAATTTCATCTTTAAATTGATAAGCGGATTTTTTGGTTGTTGTTCCTTTGCCACGTACAAAACCAATTTTTTGCCAGGTTAAATTTTCTAACTTTCTATGTATTTCAAAACCACTGTTGTTAGTTTCAGTTGCAGTTATCCATTTCAACACAACATCTTTATCATTAAGATCGTAACTGAAATAAATTAAATCGACGGGGATAACGGTTTTTAATTTTGCTTCCTGGCTGTATTCGGATTCCGTACTTGAATTAAATGCAGCTACTCTATATGTATATACGGTATCCGGAATAACATTGTTATCCGAGTATGCAGTGGAATCCTTACCAACAGCAGCTATCTGTGCCCATTTTCCGGTAACAGGATCCTTCTTTTCAATTCTATATCCGTCTTCATTTGAAGCGTTATCGTCCCAGGTTAAGTTGATTGTACCCGGAGGGTTTTCCGTTAAAATAAGATTAGTAGGATCATTAATAGGATTTTGCTTGGTAATTTTTACAGTTCCATTTATTAGTGTGCCGTACCAAATGAATGTAAAAGTTCCGTTTATTTCCTTGTTATTAAAAGAGCCGACGGCAGCAATACTGGTAGCGTTGGGGTTTGGGCAGTTTACGGCGGTTCCTGAATATGCGCCCGTATATAATCCCGAGCCGGAAATATCTCCCCAAATTGCCGAGGTAAAAGATGCGGTAAATCCGGAATCCGTTAAAGTAATATCTGTAGAAAACGGAAGCCTTGGCTGACCTAAAATATTACCGCCTACGTCCCAGTCCCCGTGTGCCGTATTGTTTACAAGGTTCACGGAAATATCAACTGTTATGTTTCCGTTAGTTAGATAATGATTATTTACCCATTGCCCTGTCCAGGTACCTTTCATTGAAGCAAGGTTTTTTATTTGGGAATAATTTAAAGGTGAAAAGCATAACAAGAATACAAGCATAAAGAAAGAAAATTTCGGTTTCATATTTCCTCCTATTTTAAATTTGCGTACTCTATCAGCTATATGATAATTACAAATTCTATAATTAGAAGATCGTAATAAAAATCGAATAGGGATGCCGGATTAGCAAAGAATAAAGGGATAAAATTATTTCTTAGGAAAAAGGTACCGGTAAAGCGGAATTATAACTATTTCAAATTAAATATTTTAATTTTTAAAGGCAATAAAATTATTTATGTTAAACTTGTTTTGGCAACTCAATCAATTAATTTATAACCTATGCCGTGTACGGTAAGAATGGTTTTGGGTTTGTTGGGGTTATCTTCAATTTTTTGCCGGAGTTTAACAATAAAGTTATCAACGGTGCGTGTTGTAGGGCTTTCATCAAAGCCCCAAATAATTCTTAGCAGCTCATCGCGGCTTACTGTTTTATTTCTATTATTCCAAAGATGATTTAAAATATCAAATTCTTTATGGGACATTTGAACTTCGCCGTAGCTGTTGTAAGCATTATAAGCCGCAAAATTCAGATCCAGTTTTCCAATAGTAACAATATCTTTTTCCCGGTTCTGCCCGTTGTTTTCATTACGGCGCCTAAGTACGGCTTTAATGCGTGCTATAAGCTCTCTAATACTGAAAGGTTTTGTAATATAATCATCCGCTCCAAGTTCCAAGCCCAGGACTTTATCTATTTCTTCACTTCTTGCGGTAAGTAAAATTATTGGTATAGTACGGCCTTTTTTTCTAACGGTCTTGCAAACTTCAAAACCGGAAAGCTTTGGAAGCATAACATCCAGGATTACCATGTCATAATTATTTTCCAAAATTTTTTTTAAACCGGTTTCACCATCTTTAGCGGAATCTACGGTATATCCCTCTATCTCAAAATTATCCTTTAAGCCCGTAATCATATTAGGCTCATCTTCAACGATAAGTATATTTGTCATATCTCCTCCCGGTAAAGAAAAATCTCTCTCTAATCTCCGGTGCAATATAATAAAAAAAATGATGCTGTGAATAGGGAATAGGAAATAGTTAAGTGTTACCGGTAAAGGTATAAGTAAATTTTGTACAATTGCCCCGGCATTTATACCGGGGAATAATAAACCAAACAAAACAGAGGCTTTAGCCACATTTAGAGTTTTATGTGGCTTGCCCTAAGAATCAGAGATTTAATTTCCCCTTTAGTTAAAACTGACGGCAATGGAATACTTTGAATTATTACAAACATTGCTTTTAACTTTTCACACCGGCTCTTTAGTCAATGGAAACTTAAGATAAAAGGTGCTGCCTTGGCCTTCGCTGCTTTTTAAAGATACCAGTCCTTTATGCTCATCCATTATGTTTTTTACAATGCTTAAGCCTAAACCGGCTCCTTTAGTTATCGGTGCGTTCCTATCCTGCCCCCGGTAAAATTTTTCAAAAATCTTTTTTTGTTTGTCTGTTGAAATTCCTATACCGTAATCTTTAATTTTAACAACAGCAAAGTTATCTTCCAAACATGCGACAATTTCTATCTCTTTTCTGTCCATACTATATTTCATTGCATTATCAATTAAGTTAATAACAGCTTCGGCTATTGCTTCTTCATCGCCGTTTATAAACGGAATTTCCGGATCCTTTTCAAATTTAAATTTAAAACCGGAGTTATTCAGGTGAAAGCTGTATGTTTCCAGGATATTTTCAACTACGGAATTCAAATTCAAATTCTTAAAGTTGAAATTCTTCTTTTTCTCTTCAATTTTATAAAAGCTCAATATTTTATCTACAATACGGCTCAGCCTGCTGCTTTCCTGGTAAATAATTTTATAATATTCATTTTTCTTTTCCGGAGAAGTTATTCTGCCGCCGGCAAGAGTTTCGGAAAAAAGACTGATTAAAGACAGCGGGGTTCTAAGCTCATGCGATACGTTCGAAATAAAATCCGATTTAATTCTTGTAAGCTCCATTTCTCTCCGCAGGTTTTTTAGCATAAACCAGATGCCCGTAAACAAAACAATATCTATCACGAAAATTGTTATTAAATTCCTGTTAGCTCTTTCCTTAACAAGCTGAGCAATAGTTTTTCCTTTTAGAAAAATTGCCGCGGAATAATTAGGCAGAAGAAGCAGTCGTTTTTGCTGCTGTATACTTCCTGAACTTTTGCCGTTGCTTAAAAATACTTCTTTGTTTGTCTCATAATTTGTAATTGATACCGTGAATTCACCATGAGAAAGTTTTTTAATTTCCGGCAGCAAATTTTGCCTTATAAAAACTGCCGGGTTAACAAGTATGCCGCAAAAATCATTCGGGTTATCGGTATAGTCCAGTGGGAATAAGAAAATTTCCTCACTGTCGTCCTTACCGGCAGTACAAGCCTCAATTCTTCTAATACTATCCTGGTTTAAGTTTACAATTTTTTTTAATTTTCCTGCGTTAGCTTTAATTATATCCGCCCAGGAAAATTTTATATAAGAAATAATCGAATCATCTTCCAGTGAATAAAAATCTTTTGTATTATCATTATTAAGATCGGAAAGTATAACTGCCTGTATTGTCGGATTAAGGGATAAAAATTCCTTAACATTATTATTAAACTTTCCAATTTTTTTATCTTTATAATTAACCACAAGCAGGTTAATTTTTCTCGTCCACCCGTTTATAACATCCAAAGTATATTGATCAACAGAAGAAAGAATGGTATTCAATTGATCGTTATAAACTTTATCAATAACCCTTTCCGTTTCATTAAGTGAACTAATTTCATCTACCGAAAATATTATTGCCGGTATTGAAATTAAAACGGCAAAAATAATTATTATATTATTTATAGATTTCTTAAACAAAG
>JBJKSH010000209.1:0-8485 GCA_046704255.1 Ignavibacteriaceae bacterium
CCGCAGCTTCCGATTGGTCACCCGGAGACTTTAAATTTTTCCCCAGCATTAAAGAATATCAAAAGGCGCAGTCAAAATACTATTCATTCCCATCCGGTCATTTGGCTTCTGCAACAGCGGTTTTAACTGTTATAGCCAATAATTATCCTCAAATAAAATGGCTTAGACCTGCAGGATATACATTCCTGGGACTGCTGGGATTCAGCCTTGTAGGAAAAGGGATGCACTGGTACAGCGATTTGCCTCTTGGCTTTTTCATTGGTTATACTTTCGGAAATATTGTTGCGCCTGTTCAAACCACGAACGAAAATGCAAAAAGTACAAATACCCATTTATCTATTATGCCTGCCGTAGGTTACAATCACATCGGGATAAATTTATCTTATGATTTTTAGAATTATTTACTTCATAATTGCAAAGAAATTACTTGTGAATGTTATCGAAATAATTTTACTCGGCAGTTATAAGTTGTTATAGCTAGTGTTGCAGAGAATAAAACTTAGTGCAACTTTTTACTTTTATGTTTTAACAGCATTTTGTTTTTCAATTAAAATTGAATTTTTATTTTAACAACAAAAGCTTCTTTACCGCATTGTAATCTCCGGCCTGAAGCCTATAAAAATAAACTCCGCTGGCAAGTCCGCTTGCATTCCAGTTTATACGATAACTCCCGGCTTTCTGCATTCCATCCACTAGAGTTGTAACTTCTCTTCCGAGAATATCATAAACTTCAATCCTTACCCTTGATTCCTTTGGCAAATCGTATTTAATTGTAGTAGACGGATTAAAAGGATTTGGATAGTTCTGCTCAAGAGAGAAAGCAGATGGAATATTTTCTTTAATATTTTTTACGGAAGTAATTATTTGTGAAAGCGGTCTTTGCCAGACTCCATTAGCATTAATTATGCCTCCGCTTGTGTATATATTTGAACCGGAAATAGCCAGGAGATTGATTGACTGTATTCCCGGCACATAGATATAATTTGGTAAACCATCGCCATTTGCGGCAGTCCAATTTGTACTGTTAGATGATAATGAATATAAACCGCTGTCGGTTGCAGCAAAAACATACTTATCTGAAGCAGCTAAAGCAGAAATAGTAACATTCTGCGGCAAGCCGTTATTGTAGTTTATCCAGGATGATCCATTATCTGTAGAAAGAATAATTCCGCCGCCGCCATATATTGCAAATAAATTTTTACCTGATGCAGCAATACCTTGTGTATAACCATATTCCAAGCCTCCTGCGGCAATAGTATCACTTATAATTACCCAACTTTTACCGTTATCCGAAGAACGGCAAAGTGCCGGGCTAAAATTAGAGCCATTAATAACAGCAAATATATTATTACCTGAAACAGCAAACTGGTCTACTTCAGTATTTGACGATAATCCGCTGTCTGCTTCCGTCCACGTTGTACCGTTATCTGTTGAAGTATAAACTCCTTGTGTATTGGTACCGGCAAAAATAGTAGAACCTTCAGCAGCAAGCGCATTGATGCGGACATAAGGTAAGTTTCCGTTGAGCAGCCCAGCTTGAGCCATTATCAGTTGACCTGAATATACCGTTAAAAAAGGCTCCTGCAAAGACAGTATTTCCTGAAACTGCAATTGTATTATAAGGATAATTCGGCAGCCGGTTATTTACACCCGACCAAGTTTTCCCATCGTCGGAGGAATGAAAAACGCCGGTTCCGGTTGCTGCAAAAATATTTTGACCTGAAACAGCTAAAGCTTCCACACTAATATCAGTCATACCGCTTACCGCATAATTCCAACTTTTAGCTTGATCTGAAGAGAGAGAAATTCCATCATCAGTGCCGGCAAAAATATTTGAACCTGAAAACGCAAAGCCGTATACACTTGTATTTACAACAATACCGCTGTCGGCTTTAACCCAGGTTGCACCCTTGTCAGAAGATAAATAAATACCATATTGGTTGGTCCCGGCCAAAAGTTTGTTACCGGAGATTACCAGTGTGTTGATATAATTTGACGGCAAAGATCCAATGCTGCCTTCAAAAGTCCATGTGCTACCGTTATCGGTAGACCGATAGAATTCAGCATAATCATTAGCCGCAAAAATATCCGTATCCGAAACAGCAATAGCAGAAATGCTATTATTCAAAAGTAAACCGCTGTTGACAGCAGCCCAGTTCTTTCCGTTATCTATAGACTTATAAAGGTTACCGCCGAATGTTAGTGCAAAAACATTTAAGCCGGAGTATCCGAACTCAATGGGAACATTGCCATCCAGGCCGTTGTTGCCGTATGTCCAGCTTACACCGTTATCCGGAGAATAATATACCTCAGTATCAATAGCTGCATAGATACTTGAACCGAATGCCGAGATTGTTTGAACATAACCGCCTGCCGGAAGCCCGTTAGCCGGAGTCCAATTTTTTCCATTGTTTGTAGTAGCATAAACGCCGCTTTCGTTTTGATCCGGGCCGCTATAATCGTTGAATCCGGCATAAACCTTTGTACCCAAAGCAGCTAATGAGCCTACGCTTCCGTATACCGGAAAGCCGTTATTGGCAGCAGTCCAATTAGCTCCGTTATCAGTTGAGATATAAACACCGCTGCCGGTTAGTGCAAAAATATCTGAGCCGCCTGCTCCATTGGAACTTACCGCAAAACCGGAAACAGAGGCGTTGTAAGGACCGTTATTAATCCACTGAGCATGAAGCATCTCACTTCCGCATAGTATACTGATTGCAACAACTAAAATAATTAAGTAATTTTTTCTCATGACTTTTCTTTCTTTTTTATTTTAAAATATACACTGCATCCCACAAGGCAAATCTCCCTGATTTTAGCTGCGCTAAAATCTGTCCCTCTTTATTAAAGAGGGACTTTCTCGACGAAGAGAGAGTTAACATATTATTTTAGATAAACCATCTTGTCTATCTTAATAAAATTATTTTCTTTTAAGCGATAGAAATATATTCCGCTAGCCAATCCGTATTTATCCGCATCAAAAACTGTTTTATGTTCACCTTTATACTCATATCCGTTCACCAGAGTTTTCACAAGCTTGCCGAGGATGTCGTATATCTTTAAAGTAACTAAACCTGATTTGGCAATAGAATAATTTATTGTTGTTGACGGATTGAAAGGATTAGGATAATTCTGTGAAAGCTTAAAACTAATTGGCAAAGCATGTTCTGCTGAAACTGACGTTGTCGTGTTTCCGGTTAAGAATCTTGCAACGTTAAAAGTATCCGCACCATTACCAACAAAGTAATAATAGTTGGTCCCCCCTGCTATAATTTTACCGCCGAGAGTAATTTTAAGACCCGCAATAGAAAATAAATATGGTCCATTAAAATTACTTGGTATATAACTATCAGTAGACCAGCCGGAATCTGCAAAAGTACTGTCAAGGCTGCCGTTTTGATTAAGCCTGCATAAAGCAAATGAAGGACTCTTTGAATAGCTGTTTTCGTTATTACCGCCAACGATAATTTTACCATTTGATTGCAAGCAAATTGAATTGCAAGACCAGTTAATATAAGTAGAAATGAAAAATGTATTTAAAGGAATGATTTCCGAGCCGTTCTTTCCGAAGCTGCCGTCGGATGAGCCGTCCGAATTTAACCTGGCAATAGCCGGGTAAGTAAATCCTCCCGAATACAATGAATCCGATGAATAACCGGCAACTAGAATTTTACCGTCTTTCTGCAGTGCAATGGAATTACATTGATTGCCTGAACTATCTGCCCCTGCAATATTAAACATTCTAATACCGTTATTTCCAAATGAGTTATCAACAGTTCCGTTTGAGTCAAGCCGTGCAACGGCAAAAAGACTTATTTCATTATTACCTTCAAAATAAAAACCGGAACCGGCAATAAGTATTTTTCCGTCTTGTTGAATCGCAGCGGAATAACCTTCAAAACTAACATTGAAGCTACCGGACGAAACAGTTGAGATACCATTGTTCCCGAATGTTGCATCCAATTGTCCATTCTGAGTAAGTCTAACTGCAGCAAATAAATATTCTTCGCTTGCTCCGTTGTTAACCACGGCAGTTGTACGGCCGGCAACTATAATTTTACCGTCCGGCTGAACAACTACAGACCTGGCAAAATTACCGTCAAGGATATTGAAGGAAATCCTCAACGAGCCGTAATCGCCGAAGGTAGTATCAATAGTTCCGTTTGAATTGAAGCGGGCTATGCCAAAGGCAGATGCATTATTTTGATCATATGAATATCCTGCCACAACAATCTTACCGTCCGGCTGGACAGCAACTGCATGAGCTTCGGCATTGCTATACAAACCGGCTCCGTTAATTGAGGTTATTGCCCAGCCGCTGCTGCCGAAGGTATTATCAACATTTCCGTTGGAATCGAATCTGGCAACAGAGAAAACCTCGCTTGAATTAAAAGCAGCGGTATTAGAAGTCCCTGCTATTATAATTTTGCCGTCGGATTGAACAGCCATGGCATTCCCATCGCTATAATACCCCATTGGGTCTAACGTATCAACACCGAATGTACCGAAGGTGCTGTCCAAAGTACCGGCAATATTTCCGGTTAAATGCTGCTGGTAATCCTGATGATTTAAACCGGTACTACTGGCCGGCCTATCAGCTCGATGAGTAATTACTAAGTTTTTGCCGGACAATTTTTTCGCGTGAATATTCTCTGCTGATGCGCCGGGTAAAACAAATAATAACATGTAAATAAAAAGTGTAACTAACTTACTTCTCATATTGCTCCTTATTTTTTTTATGAAACATGACGAATGGGTATTGGCTGTTAATTAAGATATCAAATTTTTGAGAAAAACTTTTTTTACTATTCCCCACTTATGTGGCAGGATAAAATCGAATACAAATGTGTAATAAAGTACCTAAAACACATTGAGTTCTTTTTAAATAAATATTAGTTCTAAGAAATTTGTTCGGAATAATCCGCATTTTAAGTTAACACATTTACCGGTTTCTATCAACTTGAATTTTGAATTTAATCCAATTTGACCTTAAACAAATCCGGGTATTTATTACACAATTTTTAAATAAATTTGTGCTGGGGGAAATATTTTTCGTATTTTACAAACATAAAGTTCATAAATACAGGCTGAATTATGAGGACAATTTATTTGAGAAAAGAGTACAACGGTAATATCAGAAAAGTTTTAATTGATATGGCCTACCTGGTTACGCATAACAAGATTAGGCTGCCAAAAACTTATTACGAAGATTCACTTTACCTACCATTTCACCGGGATAAAGATAACAATCAACCGGACAAATATTTTCTTACTAAGGATAAAATAATCTCCGAAGATGCTGATCATTATTATTTTAAATTTCCATTTAAACCCGAACAGATAGAAGATGCTGCCTTGTAAGAAATTTGATGTGAATTTAAGGAATAATTACTGCGGCAGAAAATGCTTAATTGCTAAATTGTTTGCAATCTTCCGGTCATTGTTCGAATCCGAAAATAATGTTTTTCTTGACTTAAATTAAATAAACAAATAAATTACATCGAGCTTGCTTTGCGGATCAGACTAAATCATTGACTTTGATCGGAATAACCTTTTTAGTTTCGGCTCATGAATAAAATTTTATTTACAATAAAAAAAATATTCACTGGTAAGTATTGCTTCATATTTATATTATTAACTTCTCCGTTATCCTCTCAACAAATACGCTTTGAACATATAGGCATAAACAACGGTCTTTCGGAAAATGCCGTAAATTCGATCGTACAGGATAAAGAAGGATATATATGGTTCGGAACGAAAGACGGGCTGAACCGCTACGACGGATACACATTTAAAATTTTTCATAATGATCCTTTTGATTCCACTACTATTTCATCCGATGATGTTTCGAAATTATATATAGACCGCCGGGGAGTTTTATGGATTGGAACATATAGCGGCAAGCTTGATTACTTTAAAAAAGGAAGCGATAAGTTTCAACAAATAAGATATAAGCCGGGCAAAGCCGGAAGCAGAAATATTTCTTCCATATCGGCAATTGCCGAAGATGCGAAGGGTAACTTATGGATTGGAACTGCAGGCAGCGGTTTATACAAGCTTAAATTTTCTAATGATAAAACTGAAAATCCGCAGGATTTGATCACTTTTCAAAAAGCATATCATTTCATTCACATTCCTAAAAATAATAACTCACTAACTAGTAATTATATTCTATCACTTTATGCGGACTCTTTAAATAATTTATGGATAGGTACAGATAACAGTCTTCTAAGGTTCAATGAAAAAGAAAAAAACTTTGTTAAATATCATATTATCACTAAAGCTTCCGGTGTTCCTTCTTCTCAGGTAGGTAATGGAGCTTTCGCAATTTGTGAACTAAGAAAAGGCCGGTTATGGTTAGGAACCTCCAACGGATTAGTTTTATTAAATGAAAATACAGGCAGCTTTAAATTATATCCGGCAGATCTGGGACAGTTACAACAATTAGTAAGAGATTTTAACAATAAACTATGGATTGCAACAACTAAAGCATTAGTAAAATTTGATCCCTATACAAAGTCGTATGAATTTTTTCAGAGTAATGCTTTTAACCCATACAGCATAAGTTTTAATTATGTCTCCAGCCTCTGCTGCGACCGGACGGGAATTCTTTGGATAGGAACACAGGGAGAAGGAATAGACATTTATGATCCCAGGAAAAATCAATTTCATACCGTAGTTAGAAAGATGGAGAAAAATTCAAGTGACGACGGGTTCAGTATTCACTCGGTTTTTGAAGACAAACTAGGTTATGTCTGGATTAGCACATATCTTTTATACCGCTGGAATCAAAGTACCGGGGTATTAAAAAGATTTCAAATTAAAGTTAACGACTCAACATATTTCGGAAACTCGATCGCATACTCAATGACCCAATCGAAAAATGGTGATATTTGGTTCGGCACAGCCGATGGATTGTTTGATTATAATTCCAGGACTAAAAAAGTAAAATTGTTTGAGTATAATCATTTAGATTCAACCAGATTACCTCAAAAAACAGTTTATTGCGTTTTTATAGACCGGCAAGGAAATATCTGGGCTGCAACGAATAATTATTTATGTAAACTGGTTGATATTAAAAAAGGAATCTTTAAAAAATATTTATACAATAATATTAAGCAGAAGGACACATTTAGAGCTCATATTTATCAGGATAAAAAGGGAAATTTCTGGATCAGCTCTAGGAACGGGCTTTTATGTTTTAATGAAAATTCCGGTTTAATAAAAAGATATGTTTACCAACCGGGCAATACTAAAAGTTTGGATAACAATTTTATTAAGTCGCTATGCCCGGATCCCAGGCAGCCGGATAAATTCCTTTGGGTTGGGACTGCAGGCGGCGGTTTGAACAAGTTTAACCTGGCAACAAAAACATTTATTCATTTCACAACTAAAAACGGTTTGCCCGACAATGTTGTTTACGGAATATTACCGGACAAAAAAGGCAACCTCTGGCTAAGTACAAACAAAGGATTGTCAAAATTTAACCCTGTTTCTTTAAAATTTAAAAACTATAATGCTTATGATGGTTTGCAGAGTAATGAGTTCAATACGGGTGCTTATTACGAGAGTAAATCCGGCGAAATGTTTTTCGGAGGAATAAAAGGTTTAAATTATTTTTACCCTAAAGACATAAAAAGTATTAAGTTCGTCCCCAATATTGTTATTACAAAATGCGATGTACAAAGAGCATCAACCTCAGGTAAAAAGAACACAACAACTTCTATTAATTTATATGATAAGAGTAAATCTCACTCCTTTCCGTATTATGAAAACATAATAAGTTTTGGTTTTGCTGCTATGGATTATTCGGCTCCGGATAAAAATGAATTTTCATATAAGCTGGAAAATTTTGATAAGGGCTGGATTAATGCAGGTTCAAACCATTCTGCAACCTACACTAATTTACCGCCCGGCAGTTACGTTTTTCGCGTAAAAGGATCAAACAGCAACGGCATTTGGAATAATAAAGGCGCATCTTTCGAATTTATTATTCTTCCTCCATGGTGGAAAACCTGGTGGGCTTATTCTTTTTACGGCTTGTTATTTTTAACCGCACTTTTCTTAATTAGAAGATATGAACTAAACCGGTTAAAACTTAAGAATCAACTAAAGTTTGAGAAAGTTGAATCCGATTCTTTACGTCGTATAGATCAATTAAAGTCGAGATTTTTTGCAAATATTTCACATGAATTTCGAACTCCGCTTACTTTGGTACTCGGTCAAATAGACAGCATAATGTCTTCAAACATCGAAGTGAAAGTAAAAGAAAAACTTCAGGTTGCAAACCGGAATGCAAAACGCCTGCTCACTTTAATAAACCAGCTGCTGGATATTTCCAAAATAGAAGCAGGCAGTATGGAATTAAAAGCAGAACAACACAATATTGTTTCATTTTTTAAGAGTTTATTCTATTCGTTCGAATCAATCGCAGAATCTAAAAAAATAAGTTTAAAATTTGATACGGAGTATGAAAACATTCCTG
>JBJKSH010000210.1:0-15870 GCA_046704255.1 Ignavibacteriaceae bacterium
AAAGAGTATTCTTCTGCTGTGCTTGCAATAAAAAAGGAAAACTTAAAGAAAATAAAACAACAGCCGGAATAATTCGATAAAAATATTTTTTAATATTCATTTAATACTTTCTATAAATAATAAACAAGAATTACACTTAATTTGATATTTCCTCCTCCACCCGGAAGCGAGGTAAAAAAAACGAGTGTCTATCTGCAGATGGGTAATAATAAATTTTTCAGTTAAGGTTTTATCTGCATAATGAAAGTAAATAATCAACAGTAGTAGTTGCTAAACACACATTTGTATCTGCACCGGAATAATAAATATTCACTTTACCGTCATCGTCAACAATCCATCCGTTTGAAAAAACGACATTGCCGACATCGCCTATCCTTTCATAATCAAGTTCAGGCGCAATAATCGGTTCCTTGCTTCTTCCTAAAACTATCCAGGGTTTTTTAAGATCCAATAGCATTACACCTATCTTATATAAATAGCTTATTCCAAACCCTCTAACACCGTGATAGAGAACCAGCCAGCCGTCTTTTGTTTTTACCGGAGGCGTGGAAATTCCTATTTTATCGGATTCCCAGGTACCTGCTGCCGGCTCGGTTAAAAATTCAAAACCGCCCCAATGTAATAAATCAGGGCTTCTTGAAATCCATATATCATGCCTGCCGTCTGCAGAAGGTCTGTCTATCTTCCAATAATTCCCGTTTATTTTTTCGGGAAATAATGTACAGTCTTTATTTGATGGTTCTGTAATTGGACCGAGTATATTAAAATTTTTAAAATCTTCCGTCTCTGCAAGAATAACCATCGGCATGTATTTAGAATAGCCGGTATAAGTTAAATAATATTTGTTTTCAATTTGTGTAACTCTTGCATCTTCTATTCCCCATTCGACATATTTATAAAAATTATTATGGTATTCAGGAGTTAAACATGGTGTATTTTCAAGTTTAAAATTTATTCCGTCGCTGCCGGAAGCAATCAATAAAGATGATCTGCCTGTAGGCATTTCTATTCTGCAAACCAGTAAATATTCGTCTTTATATTTAACAGCACCTGCATTAAATATGCTGTTAACTTTAAATGGTACCTGGTCTTTAGTAATTATTGGATTTTTGCTGTATCTGATTACGCTCATTTAGTCTTCCGTATTTTAAGTTTCAATAATATTTTAAATTACTAATTTTGAATTTCTAATCTTACCAGCCGAAAGCTGATCTGCCTGTGGCTGATATTTTTAAATTTGAATTAACGGTTCATTCCAAAATTTTCTTAATCAATTCATCAACAGGAACTTTTGCAAGGCCGACATAAGAGTCAGCCATGGCATAAGGGATTATTAATTCATCATTATGAATAATAGAACCGCAGGAATAAACCGCATTCGGGACATAACCTTCCCGTTCGTTTTCATCCGGTTCTATTAACGGAAATTTTAATGTTCCCAATACTTTTGAAGGATCATCTAAGTCCAATAGACAAGCACTAATGAAATATTGTCTAAAAGGCCCCACAGCATGTGTAATAAGCAGCCATCCCTGTTTAGTCTCTATTGGAGAACCGCAGTTACCAAGCTGAACAAATTCCCACGGCTCTTTCGGAATTCTTAAAAGTTTAAAATCATTCCATGTATAAAGATCATCCGAGTACATTATGTATAAATTTTCTCCGCCCTGCCTAGACGTAATTACATATTTCCCGTTTATCTTTTTCGGAAATAATGCCATTCCTTTATCTTTAACACCGGAACCGTGAAGTGTTCTTATATTAAACTTTAAAAAATCTTTTGTCTCTATTAATTGAGTTCCGAAAGTTCTGCCGTTATATGCAGTATATGTTGCATAATAACTTTCCTCTCCTGCATCTCCGGTAAATTTAACAAACCTTGCATCTTCCATTCCAACCGATTCATTAACCGACTGCGGGAAAATTACTCGTTCAGATAGCGAAGCTGCCGGATCGAATTTTATGTCATAATTAGAATCCAAAATTCCCAGAATCGAATCTTCAAAGCTGATTGTGCTTCCGGAATCATTATCTAAAAGATACTTGCTTAAAATATCATTAATTTCCCGCTTGGTAAATTGTTCGGGCAAATCATTAATAAATTCTTTTTGCTCAATATTTGAAATCTTAATTCTTTCGCTTAAAAATTTTTTAGAATAATGTTTTTTTCCATCTTTTTTAGCCGGCTCGGCAAATCTTGATGTATTATCGAAAAATATTTTATTATTTTCATCAATAATTCCGGTCCTGAATTCAATAGAAGAAATATGCCCTTCACCCGCCGCACGAAGGCTTAATATGAATCTAAGCATACCGGGTTTTAAATCCTTCTGATCGGGATGAGGAATAATGGAAGGGTTAAATAATGCCGCTGCTTCAATTGAATATTCCTTGGAAAAATAAGCGCCAAGCAGTAATTTTCTTTCTTGTGTAAGAGAGCCGGGAAAATCTATATAGTTATTTATATTATTAAAATTATCCAGAAGCTTTATCTTAAAATTTAAATGCCTTGAAGAGAAATCATTCATTATTTTTTCAAGCTGAACCGTAGTTTCACTTTTAGTTAAACCCAAAACTCTATAAATAACATTATTTATTCTTGCAGGACCACCGGGATTAAAAAACTGCAAAATTACTCTGTGTGAATCCGGGAATAACTTCTTATTTATTTTTACTGCTTTCATAAAATTAACTCTATCTATTTATTCTTTAATTCCGGATGACGCCATACTTTGAATAAAATACTTCTGGAAAAACAAGTAAGCAATAACTATAGGTAAAGCCAGCATTGTTGCAGCGGCTAGTTTTACACCAAGCTGAGACTGAGCGCCGCCGCCAACAGCAAACAGAGTTACAAGCTGCGGCATCGTCATAAGTTTATCGTTCCTTATTACAATTAAAGGCCATAGTACGTCATTCCAGGAAGTCATAAATGTAATTATTCCAACTGTAATAAGAGAAGGAACGGAATTCGGCCAAAGTATTCTAAATATAATTTGAAGATCGCCGCAGCCGTCTATTCTTGCCGCATCAATTAAATCCTGCGGTATACTTTTAAAATACTGCCTGAACAAAATTATACCGAGCGCATTCATCAAGTAAGGAACAATTAAAGACCAGTAGGTATCAACCCATCCGAACTTAACCATTAAAATATACTGCGGGATCAGCGTAATCTGGAACGGCAGCGTCATTGTAAAAATTATAATATAAAAAATTAAGTTTCTTCCTTTGAATTCGAGACGGGAAAGCGAATACCCAACCATGGAGCCGAAAACCAGCACGCCGAAGGTTACCATAGATGATACAAACAAACTGTTGATGAACGACCTTGTGATTGGTATGCTGTTTATCATTTGTTTGTAGCTGCTTAATGTAACGGCAGTCGGTAGAAATGTTAATCTGCCTATTTCATTTTCCGGAGATACGGAGGCTAGCAGCATCCAGATAAAAGGATAAAGAAAAATAACTGCGCCGGCAATAAGTAATATGTAAAATAAAACTCTTTTCATGTATCTTTTTCAATAAACTTTCTTTGAACGACCACTACACCCAAAATTAAAACGGCAAAGAATAATCCTAGAGTTGCGGCGTAACCCATGTGGTAGTAAAAGAATCCTTGTTTATAAATGTACAGCACTGCAGATAAAGTACTGTTTAACGGTCCGCCGCCCGTCATTATATACGGTTCGATAAAAAGAGAAAAGCCGCCGATGGTTGATAATACCACTACCATAAAAACCGTAGGATTTATCATAGGTAAAGTTATGTTCTTAAATTTCTGCCAATGGTTTGCACCTTCCAGGTCGGCGGCTTCGTAATAATTTTTCGGTACGGTTTGTAGGCCGACCAGAAACAAAATAATATAAAGCCCTACATTCTTCCACGTAGCCATAAATGCAATGGATGGCATTGCCCATGAGGGATTTACCAGCCAGCCGATGCGACCTAAGCCTATTGAAGTTAATATCCTGTTTAATAGACCCGTATCAAAACCGTAAAGCTGCTGCCACAATATTGTAACTACAACTCCAGATACTATTACAGGCAGAAAAAATGCCGCTCTGAAAAATCCTCTGAATTTTATTTTTTGATTTAGTACCTCGGCGATAAAAAGTGCAAAAATTATCTGCAGCGGAATATTAATTACCAAAAATATTAATGTGTTGCCTATAGACTTTATAAAGAATTCATCATGAATTAAGTGGACATAATTTGTAAGGCCCGAATATTTCATCGGGGATATAATATTCCACTTATTAAAAGTTAACACAACTGAAAAAACTACCGGAAAAGCAATGAACAATAAAAAGTAAATTATGTACGGCGACACTAAAAAGTACGGTATTAATTTTTTTGATCTCATTTACGCAACCCGGTTTTCATTTCATGTAAAGTAGATTAACCTGCTTTGCAGCATCATCAATAGCTTCTTTAGGCGATATCTTTCCGTATATTACACTAGCCTCATATTCCTGGGATATTATATCAAATACTTCGGTTAAATTAGGATAAGGATCGGTACCTTTAACATATTTTGCCTGCTTTGCAAACTCAATCATCTTAGGATGAGCCTTAAAGTAATCCGCAAAAAGCGAATCCGACTCGAGATTTTTTCTTCTCGGAATTTGATTTGTCATTTCTAAAAACTTCAAATCATTTTTCTTATCAATCATAAATTTTATAAACTCCCAAGCAAGCTGGGCGTTTGGACAAGTTTTAAATATTACAATATTTTTCGGATCGCAGTAAGTATACACCGGCCCTTTGTGGTTATCCGGTACCGGCATGTGCGTAAAACCGAATTCAAAGCCCTTCGGTTTAAATTTATTTGCATGCGCAATTTCCCAGGGCCCGGTAAACCTGGTTGCAATTACTCCTGATAGAAAAACATCCTCTCTTACTGAAAGTCTTTCTTTAGCAAAATAATTATGTGCATATAAATTTCTTAAAAAGGAAAAAACTTCTATTGCGTATTTATTATCAAAAGCGGCCTTATTGTCTTTTATTAACGGCGCACCGTTAGATGCGGCAATATATAAAGGATAAAAATCGAAAAATCTTTGCCACCAGGTTACCAGAACTTCCGAATACCCGAACCATCTGTCAACATATCCATCTTTGTTTATGCTTTCCATCTTAAATTTTTGCGATGCGGAATCGAACTGGCTGTATGTTGCCGGCGGATTTTTTAATCCGAGCTGCTTAATAATTTTTCTATTATACATAAGCATTACAGGATTTATTTTCCAGGGTATCTGGTAAATGTGCCCGTCCCCGCTGGTTACTTCTTTTACAACGCTGCTGTCGCATCTTGAATAAATAAATTTTTTAAATCCTTTTAAAGTATCCAGCGCAACAAGCACGCCTGCACGGGCATAATCTTCAACATCTCCCTGCCACATATTGGAATAAATATCCGGTGTTGTTTTGCCTACAACGGCAGCCAAAATAATTTCTTCGCTCGATTGGCCTTCCGGAACAGGCTGAAACGAGATTTTTTGGGAAGGATGTTTTTCATTCCATTCTTTTACTATAACCCTTGCAAAAGAAATCTCCTGGGTGTTATTGCTTGACCAATAAATAAGGTGATTGGGGTTCCTATTACTATCCGAACTGCAGGAAAACTGTAATAAAACAAATGATAATAATATTAACGTCTTTAGTAAATTTTTTATCATATTAATTTGAAGTAATTACGTTCTACCTGCTAAGTTAAAATGAATTTGAAAAAAGTTATTAAGGTTTCAAATTTCTCGAGATAAGGAATCCTAATTTATTATTACGTTCCGGAATTTTTAACTTCCGATTTTTAATTTTTTAAATGAACTTACGCAGGAAGAGAGACGGCATCTTTTTTTTGAAGAAGAATTCGATAAAAGTTTGATTACTTTCAAAAAATAAATATTTACTCTTTCCATAAAAGATGCCGTCTCTTGCCCTCATACATTTTGCGTAACTTTAGTTGTTAACTTACTCAAATGCCTGCCAGAAATAATCTATAGATGGATAAGCAGGATGAGGAAATGTTCCGCCTTTCTTTACAATGTAAACGTCAATTGCGCGCGGATCATCCGAGTCCTGGACTTCCAGATCTTTAAGAACATTTTCATTTATATGCACTGCATATTTTATTCTTAACTTTTGAAGTTCCCGGAATACTTTTACTATCAGATCCTGCTGTTTATCTTTATATTTGCTTTTTACGGAAGTCGGCAGTTCAATATTTAATCCGATTGAATGTGCAAGCTTATCTCTTACAACCGCATAAATTATTTTGTCCCTCCACCAATTTACCTGCTGCTTAACAATGGGAATATTTTGAAAACCTCTTTCGTATGCCCTCTGAACCAGCAAATGATCTCTAACCATTTGCCAGATTAATTGCTCAAGCGAGGAAGAAAAATGATTAAAACTTTGTTCGTCAAATTTAAGATATTCATCTCTCATCCTGTACCACTGTAAAAAATCATCCATAGTAATTTTAGAATCGTTTAATTGTACGAGAGGCAAGGTTCCGAATTGGGATTTGGAAAGTGATTTAAAATATTTTAATTCTTTCTCCATCCTGCTGTTCAACTTCCACTTATCAAATTTCTTTTTAGGCAGGACAAAATTTCCCATGTAAGATCGAAGCAGATCAAATGCTCTTCCCTGTATAACCGGATTATGCTCAAGCATTAATGTTCTTACGTACATATCGGAAAGCTTATCCGATTTTTGCAGCTTAAGTGCATCTGTTGCATCATGCCTTTCTTTTTCAAACTCGGTTTGAGTTGTTACCGCATCCTGCCAAATATCTATTAATTTAACAATGTACCATCCGTCCGGCCCATGCACAGGTTTAGAGACTTCGCCGACTTTTAAACTATCCACAATCTTCAACATCTCAGGGTTTCTTATGCTTATCTTAAATTTAGTCATAGTCATAGAGCGCTGATCTTTATAAACAGAATCTTTTATTTGTTCATCGAACAAAGAATCAAATGAAAGGCCTTTATTAAAGCCTGATAAATAATAATTTAAGCTATCCTCCGTTGGTGCAAACAACCATTTTAATTGATAGGTAACCCGCTTTTCCGCAATAGCAGTATCAAGTTCACTGCTTGTAATTTTTACCTTATTATATATATCTTTATAAAACATTTGATTGGAAGCCAGATCACCTTCAATTGCAGAAAGTAAATTTTTTACTCTGGAAGAATCCGCATATCCTTCCGCATATCCTTTAAGTGCAAGAAGTTTTTCATCAATCATATATTTTAAATAACGGCTTTTTGAATGCTTTTCCCTTTTTGTAAATGCAGGACCGAAAGCATAACTAGTCATGAATTCTCTAACGGTAATTTCTTTATTTCCTACCGTAGCAAGAACTTTATTGCCCTTTGGTGTGTTATAGGCTGTGTCAAAATTAATTTTGGTTGCAGAAGACGCATCATTTTTTGAACCGGCAAATGCATAGAACCCGCACGACATAAGAATTTGGATAATTAAAAAAAGTATCCATTTATATTTAATACTATTACTAAACATTAAAAAATTTAAAATTTAATACCAACCGAAAAAATATTAACACTCTTTAGCCTGCCGAAATCTCTATATGCATAATCAAATTTAACAACATCCGTACTAAACAGCATCTTGGAATTAAGACCTACTCCAAAAGATAATCCGCCCTCCCCGTCTTTCAAAAAAAGGGATTGATAACCGCCGCGCAGGAAAAAAAACCCTTTATAAGAAAATTGCGTTCCTACGTTCAAACTTTCGTAATTATCACTCGGATGCAGTGCATCCAGGGCAAACGTCCACTTGTAATCATCCGTATTTATTGCATTGGTAGAAACACCTATCCTAAAAAGCAACGGCAGATTCCATGAACCCAGATCGATGCTGTAAGGAATTTGATTGTTGGTACCAAGCTGCTGCGGAGCCACGCTGCTGAAAGTTCTCGTATCTATACCTGAAAGCTGCATTGCGGTTCCAAAGTTGGAAATTGAAGCTCCGATGATCATCCCGCCGAACAAGTCCGTTCTAAACTCGGTACCGGCATCTACCGCAAATGCGGTACCGGTCATGTGCCAAATACTTTCCTGAACAAACTTAGCGGTAAATCCAACCGAAAAACGATCCGTTAGTGCTCTTGCATAAGAAACTCCCAGAGCTATATCACCTGCACTAAAATATTCGCCGGTACCTTCCGGTTGTTCTACGGTTCTTACTTTCTGATCCGGCATGGAAAGAGAAGTAAAGCTGAACCCGATAGTTCCGAATTCATTCAACGGCAAAACCAATGCAGCATAATCCAAATTTGTTTGAGCCAGCCACTGTGTATGCACAACATCAACTTCATTCTGCTGCAGCAATGCCGAACCGGCAACATTCCAATATAAAGATGTTGCATCGTTAGCCATGCTTACATAAGCACCGCCCATTCCGTTTGCCGCAGCACCTACTCCAATCTCCAAAAAGGTAGCTGCAGAAGTACCTACTTTGGATACATTGCTTTGTGCAAAAACAATAGACAATGGAAGAAAGAAAGTCAGGAATAATTTTTGTAAAAATTTCATTTTCATAAAAACCTCTATATCAATTCACATTCGCATATATATATCATTTAATAATTGCGAACCTTCCGATTTTTTGCCCGAGAGAACCAGCATCTACCTGATAGATATAAATACCAAACGCTATATCCATACCGTCTTTAGAAACAAGATTCCATGGTTCCTGCCCGTTAGCCAAACTGGCATTATGATGCAGTGTTTGTACAAGGCTGCCGCTTAAAGTATAAATTCTTATAGTACATTTTGCAGGAAGATGAATGAAATAAATTCTTCTTGTGCCTCTTCCAACTTCCTGAGTAGCCGGCTCCCACGAAGCAGCAGCAGGATAAGGATTTGGTACTACCGCTACATCCTGCAAGTCTTTGTTGAATTGTGCCTTACTAAAATAAGCGGATTTTGTAGTGAACTGATAATATTCTCCGTTTCTAAACGGCTTGGTTGTAACAATTTTAAATACATCGCCGGGCTGCGGCGGCTTTTGATCAGCTGCTGCAATTGACGTATCCTGGAACAGAGAAAACGACCAGCCGACATGCCGGTTTATATTGTTCGTAACCCTGGCACCTAACGAATCTCCGGCAATAATAAATAATGCATCTCCCGCATCAAATATGCCGTTCTTATTTAAATCCTCAAAGATAAACTGTGTGTGCGGAATATTATCGGTTAAATCTTTTACAATTATATCCGTAACTTCCGGCTTTGAAAAAACCGAAGCAGGATAAGATGTATCTCCTTTTCCCGGCTGTGTAAAATCAATTTCAAAATCTGCCGGAAAATTTACCCTTTGTCCTTGAAATGCACTGGAATATCTGGAATCGAAGCCGACCTGGGGAATGTAATTGCTGTTTCCTTTTACCCATCCGGTTTGAGTTTGATCTATTGTTATTGAAGTATCATTCGTCAAATCAAGACTCATTCCTTGTTCAACCGGAGTTACCACTTTGTTCCCGTCGAAAGGAGTAAATTTGATTAACGTATCCATTGTAGAATAATTTATTAGTTCATAAGACGGGTTGGGATCCGTATGAAAAGGAGTATTCTCTTGAAATACAACACGGTATGTATCGTAATTTTTAATAGAGTCGGGATTAAGAATATCAACCTTTAATGTTCCGGTACCCGGACCGCTTGCCTGGAAGTTATTTACATTCGGCGGAACATAACCGGCACTTGGTGCCGTAGGTGTTACTACCGCAGTGTTAACATCTGTTTTTACTTTTCCGTTTGCATCAACCTTAATAATTGTTGTTGTTTCCGCAGGCGGAATTCCTTCTACCTGGCCATTAATGTTTGTAGTAATAAATCCTTTATCATAGGCAGACACGGCATAATAATAAGTCTGACCGTTAACAACATTTGTATCTATATAAGAATGCTGAAGGCCTGAATCGTCGCCAAGGTAAAACATAGCTCCGTTTACGGAAATAGGAAACAAACCCGTTACTCCGTCTTTCAAATCGAACTGAGCAATAGGCTGCCTAAAGGTTGGTTTTCCATAAGCATCTGTAATAATCTGATCTTCAATAAAATTAGGTTCTGTAGATCTGTAAATGCGGTAGCCTTCAAAATTAACTCTCTGGTAAAATTTATCAAAGGTATGCTCAGCTCTGCTGTCCCAGTACAAAGTTACTTTATGGTTTCCCGGTATAGCAGTTAAAATGGGCTTATCTGGAGGCTTAGCAAAATTGTAATTTGCATTGTAAATAGCCTGAATAGTTTGCTTCCTTCTGAATAAATCATCTTTATTAATACCGAATAAAAGTGCCATTGAAAATCGTTGTGTAGCTCCTGTTTCTTCCGTTTGCCCCTGCTGCATAGAATATGTATTTCTGCCGTCCATGTGAAACAAGTAGCTTGAAAAGAAATTACCGAGGTTTACTCCTACAAGCGATTGACCGTGTGGAGCAGGCAATGCAGAAAGTGCAGCCCAATTTCTTTCATCATTGTTTAAGTCATAAGTATGCACAGCAAAAATTGCAAACCCGGTTAATCCTAACTGATCGGATTCATCTTTATCAAGAATTCCAAAATCCGGTTCACCCTGATCGGGTCTTAAATTTCCTTGGGTGCCATTGGCATCAGGACCGGTATATCCCGGATCCAGTGGTCCAATTCCATCGCTGCCTACATCATCATAAGCAGGATCCCAGTTGCCGTTCTCATCTCCGGGCCACCATAATTTATCCTTAATTGCAGGTACCTGGCTTAAAGATGTATAATTAAAATAATTTTTGAATTCTACGGTGTCGTGAGTTGCTGCAAAAGCCGCATAAACGCCGCCGGGCGGAACAGGTTTGACATTATAAAGTTTTTCCAATTCAGCAGCATAAGGCGAAGTAGCTTCGAAAATTGGGCCGTGATATTGAGGATACCGTGGCCATGTAGCTGCCGGATCGGAGCGGCTTTCATCAATCATACCGTCATGGTCGTTATCTATACCGTCATAGCTAATACCCGGGCTTTCCAGGAATGCATAGCCGGCATACCCAACCGGGCTCCAATGCCCCGGGCTGCCGTAAGGAACAGTAGACCATGCATAAGAAATATTTAGTATCTGATCATAATCTCCGGCATTATTTGAAGAGTTGTCATGCCCGCCAATTCCCCAATCTACGTATTGGGCAAATAAAGTTTTGGGATAATCGGTTGTTCCCATATTAGTAATTTCATAATACCAAAAGATTACATCTTCTGCTAAAACCTGAGACCATTGAAATCCTCTACCATGCACCTGCATACCAAGCCCGCCTCTGGTAGTATCATCGGCATCAGGATAAAAATGGTACTTATTTATATATTCGCGATCCATGTTATCATCAAATACAAAATAAGATTCCAGGTCGGCATTTTTAACACCTTTGCCGAAGAACCCATCCCATTGTCCGGCCCAGTCCATGGGTCTATCAGGCCAATAAGAAGGCCACGTACTAGGATCATCGCTTCTGGCAACACTGGATTGGTTTGGATTTGCGTATCCTGGTAAAGGCCACCAGCCGTATGTAATTCCGGTAGCGGGGTTGTATCTAGTGTATTCATAATAATTCGTCTCAAGAGGATGAAAGACATGCCCGTCTTTATTAACTTCAGCCTGAACTATAATAGCAACACCGTCTACATAAGTATGGTTCGTACCTTTAGGCCACACTCCGCTTAATGTTGGCTGATTCTGCCAGTCTGCAATTTCACCGAAATTATAAAACACAGTTTGAACTAAATTACCATCCATTATTCCCATTTTTGTGTTTAAATAATTTCCTTTATGTTTATCTACAATAATCTGGCCGAATATGCTGGTAAAGCAAGTTAAGAAAATACCGGTAAATAAAAATATAATTTTAAATAACCAATTATTTTTCACGACATCGTACCCTAAAATTCATTTGTTAAAAATCTACCGAAGCACCAATTAAAATTTGCCTTGGTGCCGAATAAAAATCCGGTCTTGTAAAAAACTGTTTTATAGTGTTAACACCATGCGGAGGAGCCTGAGGCTGTGTTTCAGCCAGGGTATAACCTGCCCTGCCGGTATCCGTATAGACAGTAAGTTCGTTTGGTGTATCAAAAACATTATATATTTTGGCAAAGAGGGAAAGGTTCGTTCCTTCCAGTTTAAAATACTTGGTAATATAAAGATCCATATTGAAAAAGGTCGGCATGTTTGCACTGTTTTCCAGACCGGTTCTCTGGTTTTGAAACGAAGGGGTATAGGGAAGTCCTGAGCCAAGCTGGCCAACAGCACTAACAATAAAATCATCCGGTGTGCCTGCCGTAAGCGTAAAATTAAGAGAATGCCTTCTATCCCAATTTAAAGGAACAAGCTGCTTGTTCGGCTGAATTGGCGGAGTAGCCTGGGCTAGATTATATGCTTCTTCCGGATCGGAAGCATCACCTATTGCTACCTGGTAAGTATAATCTATGGTTGCACCCAAACCTTCGGAAAATCTTTTATCAAATGATAAAGTAAAGCCGGTAACCTGGCCGTAATCCGTATTAATGTATTGGGCGAATTTTTTAAAATTATTCTTTACGTAAAGTTCCACACCCAGCAGGTTTCTTATATCTTTATAATATGCGGTAACATCCACACCAATATCTGAAGTAAGCTGCTGCTGAAGGCCTATTTCGTATTGTACTGTTTCCTGAGGTTTAAGTGCCGCATTGCCGATAGTAGCTCCTACAAAATTGGGATAATTACCGGTTAAAGGTATTCTAAAGTTTGGATTGTTGTAAAGATATTGAAACGGCGGAATTTCAAAAAAATGGCCGTAGGCAATATGTACTGCACTGTTTGCGCCGATAGGATAAGATATACCTAACCTCGGGCTTATCTGATACGAAGCAGGAGCTTTATGAAAATAGCCCGTCGGATAGGGCGGAGAAAGCGAATCTAACTCCGAAATATTTGTCGGATCATTTAATACTTGACCGTCAGGTTGAAAGTAATCGAACCTTACACCTGCATTAACAATTAAATAACTAAGTTCAATTTTATCCTGAATATATGCGGCATATTCATAAGGATGATTTGTATAAATATTGTAATCGAAATCTCCGACATGAGGCAGTCGCGGTATATATCCGTTGCTTGCATCTACAAGAACCTGGTAATCTTCGTAATAAAGTGTATTAAGCTTTGCCTCAACGCCGGCTTTCAGTTCATGAATATCATTTAATTGATCCGTAAGTGCCGCTTTAAATGTGTAAGTACTTGTGTTATGAGTAAAATGCCAGTTCTGCGTTCCACCGGTGTATAACGCATTACCTCCAACCTGCGAGAACCTGTCTATAGAAACATAACGCGGGTCAAGAGGGTTTGCATAAACATACTGTTTAGCATTTGATTGAAAAGAAGAAACCTGTAAATCTAAAAATGCCGAAGGACTGAAAACGTGTGTATAGCTTATACTAGCAAGCAAGCTATTATCATGGTTTGTATAATTTCCGTAAGGATCCAATATGAACATGTGATCATAATTTTCATAATTATGTCTTTGATAAAGACCTTCCAAAACAATTCCTTTGCCCTGCCCAACTTTAAATACCATTTTGCCCTGCAATGTTAATTGTCTGGAATAATTCATCGGTACATCTTTATTGTTCCCTGTTGCATCAATATACCAGTCCTTTGGGTTGCTTGATGAAAAATTAGAAGAGTCTTGCGGCATAAACATATTTTTGCCGTAGAGATATCCGTCATCGCTTAAATACCTGGCAGAAGCAAAAAACTTCATAAAATTATCCGTATACGGAACCGGCCCGCTTAAAAATCCCTGAACGTTATAAGTTCTAAAGGGATTAAAGCCTCCCATATACTGGAAAAGATTTGTTCTGGTAGTTGCATAATCTCCGGTATAAGCAGAAAAACTTCCGCTGTAATGATTTTCGGGAATTTTAGTAATTTCATTAACTACGCCGGACATAGCCTGGCCGTATTCGGCATTAAAAGTTCCGGTAATAACCTGAAGCTCCTGAATGCTGTTTGTTGAAGCTTCCATTGTGGGCTCGCCGGAATAAACATCATTAACGGAAACACCATCGATTAAATATTTCACTTCGCCAAGCCTTCCTCCTCTAAAGTGCCCGTTTACAACTCCGGCCTGCAAATTAATAACCGACTGCACATCCTCAACAGGCAGCATAGAAATACTGCTGCCGCTTATATTGGCCTGTGTTGATGTTAAATCTTTTTGAACAAGCGGCCTTTGTGCGGTAACTACAACACTATTTATTTCCACAGCTTGCTCTCCCAGTTCAAAGTTTATCCTTGTTGTCTGATCAACGGATACGCTAACATTTTTAACAATCTCCGGTGCATAGCCAATTTCGGAAGCTTTAACTTCATACACACCCGGCGGAATATTAATAATAAAATAGTTGCCGTTTACATCTGTTGCAGCTCCCATAGTAGTTCCGGTAATTACAATGTTAACACCAATTAACGGTTCTTTGGTTTTTGCATCGATAACTTTGCCGGCAATTTTACCGGTGGTGCCGCCGAATAATTCCGCCGGCATAAAGATGAAAACTAAAACACAGAGGAATAAATACTTTATATCTCCGTAAAATGCATTCATACTCATTACCCTTGCTTATATATCTTAAATTTTAGCAAGTGGTTCGTTTTTTTTAAACGTAACCTTCAATTTGAATTATAAAAATTAGGGGTGTTGTTTTTCAAACACCCCTAAATGCGGTAATTACTTTAAGAGAATCATTTTCTTTGTTGCGATATTATTACCTGCAACAACTCTAAAAATGTAAGCTCCGCTTGCTACTTTTTGTCCGTAATTATTATCGCCGTTCCAAACTACTTCGTGGTTACCCGGGCTCTCAAAATTGTTAACCAAAGTTTTTACTTCCCTCCCGAGCATATCGTATATAACTACCTTAACTTTTGAAGCATTAGGTATAGCATAAGAAATTACTGTTGAAGGGTTAAACGGATTAGGATAATTTTGATAGACAGCGAATTTATCCGGTATAAGTTTATTAAGAACTTTTACGTCCGTAACAGTTGTCTTTTGGATTGTTAAATCGTCGAAATAAACCGTACCGGAAAAAGTTGATTCAATATGCAAACGGCATTCCATGCCGATGGCAGTGTCGGGCACCTGAAAGTCCACATGATATTGCGTCCAGCCAAATGAAGTAACACTTGGAAATGTAAAGATGGAATCGGGGCCTACACCGTCGAACCCGGCATTATTGCCTAACTGAGCAAAGAACTGAGGAGTAATTCCCACAGCCCAGGTAGACGGATATTTTGCCGCCGAATCAGGCACAAGATTGTCTGCTTTAATCCAAACATTTACTCTAACATATCCGCCGGGTGTAATTGAAGAATCGATATCACTGAAGGGCAGTCTGTGAGTGCTTACAAATCCGTCATGTGTAAGCCGTCCGGCAGGCATATTAAATTCTAATGAATAATTACCGGTATGTGCGGCAGTATTGGTAACAACAGTATTTTCAAAACCGGAGTTTAATACACCATCATTCCCGCCTATAGGTGGTAACCAGTAATACCAGCCTGTCGGTACACCTAGAGCGGTATTCCAATCCTGGCCGGCCCATTTACCGTTTCTGCCTTCAAATATAAAATTATCTGCCCACACAGTACCTGTTGCATTTGCACCGCCCACAAAACTTATAATCATTTTATAAGCCGCAACAGGGAGGGAGACTTCACCTACCGATGTTGTATCCGCTACCCATCCGTTACTAGTTGCAGTACTTTGATCAATTGGAAGTTGAATAGAACCAATCAGCGAACCCGCACTGTCATAAAATGTATAAGCCAAAT
>JBJKSH010000211.1:0-18905 GCA_046704255.1 Ignavibacteriaceae bacterium
TTCAACAGCAGCAATAATGGTATATATGTTATAAGTGCTCCATCTACAATTTCTTCTGTTACCTCCTATGCAGTTTCCGGTATGGTTACTTATGGCGACGGAATGCAGGGTATTAAGAATGTTGTAGTTACATTAAACCCGGGTGGAATGACCGATACAACAGACGCAACCGGTGCTTACTCCTTTGCCAATGTTGCTAACGGTACTTATACGGTTACTGCAAGCACCTCCAATACATGGCTCGGTGCAGATGCTACCGATGCATTGCAGGCTTCCAGGTTCTATAATGGAGTTGCAAAGCTAAGTGCTATTCAGCAGTTAGCAGCCGATGTTAACAAAAACGGCCAGGTTAACAATACAGATGCATTGTTAATTGTTAGAAGATATATTCAACTAGACAGTTCATTTGCTGCCGGCGATTGGGTATTCTCTTCTACTAAAGTAACGGTTAACGGTACTCCGGTAACCGCAGACTTGCAGGGCCTTGTAACAGGTGATGTTAACGAATCAGATTCCACACAGTTAGGTACATTAAAGAGGCCTCAGGCTTCTGTTGATTTAGCTACCGATGGTGTACTTAATATCAGCGGAAAAGATGAATTTGTAGTTCCGGTTAGAATTTCCGGCAACGCAAATATTAGTGCATTAAGCTTAAGATTTACTTATCCTCAGGAAATGGCTACCTTTGTCGGTGCATCTTCAAGAGCATCTTTGTTAGCTAACGGTGCAAACGGCAAGATTGCTGTTGGCTGGGCAGATTTAACAGGCAAGAATGCACTTAAATTACATGATGGACAGAGTATTGTTGATTTGAAATTTATGCCTACCGCTAACTTTAAGAAAGGCGCTGATTTTGCCGTTACATTAGTCGGCGACAACAGCGAACTTGCTAAAGCAGACGGCAGCGTTATTGGTAATTCCAAGTTAACAACACCTACGGTTCAGGTTAATATTCCTAAAACATTTGCTTTAAGGCAAAATTATCCTAACCCGTTCAATCCTTCTACTATAATTGAATATGATTTACCTGTAAAAGGTAATGTAAGCCTTATCATTTACAATATATTAGGCCAGAAAGTTGCTTCTTTGGTACACCAGGTTCAGGATGCAGGTACCTATAAGTTCAACTTTAATGCAGATAAATTGGCAAGTGGTGCTTACATTTACAGGTTAGAAGTACAGGGCGAAAACGGTAAATCGTTTAGTCAAGTTCACAAAATGCTTCTTTTGAAATAAGGTATGCTAGGTTATTAGGACTATGGGGTCCCGGTTTCTGCCGGGGCCCATCTGTTAAATTTACAATAATGATGAAAAGGATACTTATGAAGAAATTAAATTTTATAATCGGAATAATATTACTGTGTACCACCGTTGCCTTTTCTCAGACTGCCTCACTAACTATAGCATCCTTGAAAGCACAAGTGGGGGATACTGTAGATGTGCCGATAACTGCTTCTAACCTAAGCAATGTCGGTGCAATTTCTTTGGCGATTTCTTATGATTCGTCAATACTACAATATGTGGGTATCGAAAATGCTGCTGTTGCTTTTAGCGACAATGCAACTAATAACCAAATACTTCTTGGTTGGTTCGATAACACTGCAAATACCCCGCTTAATATTAGTTCTGGTAAATTAGTCGATTTAAGATTTGTTGTGTTGAGCAATGCGCAAGTTAACTTAAATTTTATTACTAATAAGTGTGAGCTCTCCGATGAGAACGGTAATGCGGTTACTTCGCAGTTAACAAACGGCGCTGTTAATAACGTTACCGGTGCAAGTCTGAGTCTAGCAGACGTACAGGGCAAAGTGGGAGATACAGTAGATGTACCAATTACTGCCGATAACTTAAGCAATGTCGGTGCAGTTTCCATAAAAATTTCATACAATGGTTCCATTCTTACTTTTGCAGGTATTCAGAATGCGGCCGTTGCATTGACGGATAATTCCACAAGCGGAGTTATTTCATTAGGCTGGTTTGATAACACTGCAAAAACCCCGCTTAATTTAAGTTCCGGTAAATTGGTTGATTTAAGGTTTGTTGTTAATAGTCTTACAACGGATTACCTGAATTTTATGACGGCTCAGTGCGATCTTTCCGATGAAACAGGTAATTCTGTTTCGGTACTATATAATAACGGCGCGGTAAATTTGGTTAGTACCTCGTCTACTACTCTTAAAATGGAAAAAGTTATTGCTGCACCGGGGAATGTTGTTGTACCTGTTAAGGTTTACAGCTTCAACGATGTCGGTGCAATTTCTTTAAAAATAAATTATAATAGCTCGGTTCTTACTTTTGACAGCCTTACAAATGCTCCTGCCGGCGTATCGTTTACTACTAATGCCAGCGGCGGAGTTATTTCTATCGGCTGGTTTGATAATACGGCAAAAAGCCCGATAAACCTGGATAGTGTAGCTCTGTTTGATTTAAATTTTAGTTATACCGGGGGTCAGAGTAATCTTACTTTTGACGTTAGCAAGTGCGATATAAGCAATGATACGGGTACTTCTATTACCGGTGTAAATTATATTAACGGAAGCGTTTCTGCACAGACAGGCACATCACCAACATTTCAATTGGAAAATGTTATTGCAGTACCTAATTCACAGGTTAAAATACCTTTGAAGGTTAGAGATTTAAAACATATTGGCGCTATTTCTCTTCAAATAAGTTATAATAAAACAATGCTTACATTTGACAGTGTATCCAATTCCGTAAACGGTATTAATATTACTGCAAATGCAAGCGAAGGTATTCTTTCTCTTAGCTGGTTCGACCAGACAGGAAAGAAAAATCTGAATTTTGATAGTGCCGATGTTGCGGATCTTAACTTTCAATATACTGCCGGTTCTAGTAATTTATCTTTCTTAACTAATAAATCCGAAATTGCGGATTCTGCAGGAGATATAATTCAAACCACAGTTTATATTAACGGAAGTATAAAGGCTAGCCTTAAACCATATTTTACACTGGCTATGCCTGCAGATACTATGGTTAACGGATTTGATACTTTAAAATTTCAATATAAAGCAGTTGATCCGGATGGCGGTACAATTAAATATGCAGTTTTAAAACCTGCAAATGCTTCTATAGATTCTACTACCGGTATGTTTAGTTATCCTACTGTAAATCCGTTAAAAGATTCTACAGTTGTAATAGTAGTTTCTGCTAGTAATGCTAATTATACGGTATACGATACAACAACACTTAGCATTATTACAGGTATTAAAACATTACCGGGATTACCGACTGCCTACACATTAAGTCAAAATTATCCTAATCCTTTTAACCCGAGTACCAGCATTGACTTTACAATTCCGAAGGAATCTCAGGTTGTATTGAAGATATACAATATGTTAGGTCAGGTTGTTGCCACTTTGGTTAACAAGGATATGAGAGCAGGAAGTTATACTTACCAGTTTAATGCAAATTATTTAGCTTCCGGAGTTTATATTTATAGACTTCAGGCTGGTGATTATACTTTTACAAGAAAGATGACTTTACTAAAATAAGTCCCATTCTTAACCCCTTCCCGCCTAGCGGCCATGCCGAAGGGAAGGGGCTGTTTATTTTACCTCAATACCCGCACTATATTAATAATACTAATACTGAATCTTAATGATGTTTCTGCTCAACGTTTGGATTAGTTATAAAGTTATGCACAATATAGTTCCCAATTTTTAATTAGTTCCGGCTTATCCGCTTTATAAAATTCAGAATTTCATTTGAATTTTTTATATAATAAAATCCATATACTTTTATTGCAAAATTCTTAAGCATTTTCATCATTTGTTTAAGGCTTAATTTTGAAACCTAAAATCTTTACTTTTAAGTCATATATCATGCACGGCCTATATATAATATTAAGTAACATTGAAACCTTGACTATAGGGGCTTAATCTAGTAATTTTACTTTTCAAAATAGAATACAAATGGAGATAAAATGCATCGTTCTAAAATTTTATTAGTTTTATTACTTTTAGCAGGGTTAGCTGTTACAGGGTTTGAATGCGCTTCTACTGAAATAACAAGCGCAAAATTGTATATTCAGCAGAAAAACTATACCAAAGCTCTTGAATCTCTTCAAAGGGAAGTTAATAAAAACCCAAAAAGTGTTGATGGTTATTACCTTATGGGGTACGTTTATGGAGAACTAGGTCAATATGATAGTATGGTTGTTGCTTACAATAAAGATTTAGGTTTAAGCAAACAATATGAGAAAAATATAAATGATTCCAAAAAATATTATTGGGCACACTTGTTTAACCAGGGAGTTGGAAACTTTCAAAAAGGATCCAAGTCGAATGATAAAGACAGTACAAAAATGTATTACGATAAATCCATAAATGCGTTTTCGCAGGCAGTAAACCTAGAACCGGATTCGGCAGATACATATAAAAACCTTGCTTTTGTTTATATGAGTGAGCAGAATTATGATGATGCAATTGAACCGCTTAAAAAACTTATAAGTCTGCAAAAAACAGTTGACGGCTATAAATATCTTGGCTCGATATATTATGATAAAGCAACAAAGCTCATGGCAAAATACAGGGATACTAAAGATGCTCAAGATAGTGTGCAGGCAGTAGACTATTACAATAAAACAATTAACTTACTTGAAGGCGCCCGCAAAGATTTTCCGCATAATTCCGAATTGCTGCTTCTTCTTTCTAATTCTTACATTGGTGCAAATAAAATTAAAGTTGCTATAAATGCATTTAAAGCCGGTGTGGAAACAGAACCAAATAATAAATATTACAGGTACAATTACGGCGTTCTGCTTCTTGGTGCAAAAGATTACAAAGATGCGGAAGAACAGTTTAAAAAAGCAATTGAAATAGACTCAACGTATGATAATGCAATCTATAATATGGCTGTTACCCTTGTAAAATGGGGAGCGCAGTTAAATCAGGAAGCTATTGACAGGAATGATACTTCCTACACCGGTTATAAAGATAAATACAAAGAAGCACTTCCTTACCTGGAAAAAGTTGTTAAGGTTAAAAGCAATGATGCCAGTATGTGGGAATTATTGGGACGTGTTTATACGATATTGAATCATCAGAATAAAGCTAAAAATGCATTTGCCAGAGCGGATGCATTAAGAAAGCAGCAATAGACAAAAAGATAAAGAATAATAAACATTCTATATTTGAAAAAAAGTTCCTTGGATTTTGTGAATAAAAGGTAAAGTGGTAAATGGTATAAAGTATAGCGCTTTAAAAAAATATATTGAGCGCTTTTCAGGTATCTCTTATACCATACTCCATATTCCATATACCATACTCCATATACCATATTCCATTATACCTTTTTCCCTTAAAACCATATATTAAATTTTTCACATGCCGGGATCTTCAAGTACGATGAGCAGATGTATTTTGAAGGTTCCGGCATGTGTAATTTTATTTTAGAAAGTAAACGAAAGAAAAACATGGATATAAATCAGAATAATCAACCTCAGGGCCAGCAAATAAATATTGAACTGGGTGAGAAAGAAGCCGAAGGTATTTACTCAAACCTCGCTATAATAACTCATTCACCGGCAGAATTTATTATAGATTTCACCCGTATTGTCCCCGGAGTTCCAAAGGCTAAAGTTCATGCAAGGATAATTACAACACCCCAGCATGCAAAAATGCTTTTAAAAGCTTTAAAGGAAAATATAGAAAAATATGAAGGCAGGTTCGGAGAAATTGTAATAGATACACCGCAAAACCAGCATTTCGGTTTTGTGCCTGTAAGAAAAGATGAAAAACCTAATTAATTAAAATTATGAGCAATAGTGTTTACATAGAGACATACGGCTGCCAGATGAACATGGCAGATACCGAACTTGTTCTTGGAATCTTAAAAAATAACGGGTACCGTATAGCAGAAAATTCGGAAGATGCTAATGTAATTCTTTTGAATACTTGCAGCATAAGAGAAAATGCCGAACAAAGAATTTACGGCAGGCTTGGTAATTTTAAAAATTTAAAAGCAGCTAAACCGGATCTGGTTATCGGTATTTTAGGATGTATGGCAGAAAGATTAAGGAAAGATTTAATAGAAGACCTGCCCGCCGGACAGCCTGGGAAAAAAATTGTTGATGTTGTTGTCGGTCCCGATGAATATAGGAAACTGCCCGGGCTTATAGATGCTGCCGTTAACGGCGGAAAAGGGATAGGCGTAAAATTATCCAGAACAGAAACATACGACGATATAATTCCTTATAGGGAAGACGGGCTTCAGGCGTGGATTTCCGTAATGAGAGGATGTGACAAATTTTGTACGTTTTGCGTTGTGCCTTTTACCAGAGGCAGGGAACGCAGCAGATCGTTGGATTCTGTAGTTAATGAAATTAAACAGCTTTCCCTAAGAGGATTTAAAGAAGTTACTCTACTCGGGCAGAATGTTAATTCTTATAGAGATGAAACTTATGACTTCGCGGACTTACTTGCTGCCTGCGCTGTAGTAGACAGAAGTATTAGAATCAGATTTACCACATCTCATCCGCAGGATTTATCCGATAAGCTTTTATACACTATTGCCGGTAATTCAAATATTTGCAGTTATATTCATTTGCCGGTACAGTCCGGTTCCAACAGAATTTTAGAATTAATGAACAGGACTTACACTATTGAGAGTTATCTTAACCTAATTGAGAAAGCAAGAAAAATTATTCCCGGTGTCAGTTTTTCTACGGATATTATTTCAGGCTTTCCTACAGAAACTTATGAAGATCATATAATGACTCTTGATATAATGAGAATGGTTAAATACGACGGCGCTTATATGTTTAAGTATTCCCCGAGGGAAGGAACGAAATCCTATAAAATGGGTGATGATGTACCGCACGAAATTAAATCCAAAAGGCTGCAGGAAATAATCGAGTTACAGCAGCAAATATCTTTCGAAAAGAATGGGGAACTGGTTGGAAAAAATGAAGTTGTTTTAATCGAAGGCTTTAGCAGAAAATCGGATAAATTTTTATCAGGCCGCACGGACACTAATAAAGTAGTTATTGTTCCGTTAATTGAAAATATAGCTGAGGGCAGTTATGTAATAGTAAAAATTAATAGAGCAACTTCTGCTACTCTATTCGGAGATATTAAATCAATTGTTGAACCCGGAAGCAAAAAGTTTGCTTTAACTGCTTAGTTTATTACTTTAAAAATGAAAAAATTATTTGTACTAAATAATTTAATTCTCCTTTTTTTTATCATTCCTATTTTTTCAGCCGTTTTTGCCCAGGAAGCGGATGTAGTTCCATATCTGATAAATATTGAAAAAGGCAAGGAAGAAGAAGTACTTGCAAAATTACCGGAGCTCTTAAAAGAATATCCCAACAGTTCAAACGTGCTTTTTTTAAAAGCAGTACTTACTGAAAACGGGCAGCAGGCTGTTGCAATATATAATGAAATCATAAAAAAATATCCTCAAAGTAAATATGCAGATGCATCACTTTACAGAATTTATACCTATTATTATGCTTTAGGAATGTACAGTGCTGCAAAGACTTTTTTAAACAAACTAAAAAAAGATTACCCTTCGTCTCCGTATATAGGTATTGCAAGAAAGAAAATTCCGGCGAAGAATAAAATTTTGACAAACCTTAAAACTACAGGCGGCGTTACTACATCTTCAAAACAGAATGAGCAGTTAAACGAAAAATCCGGCCCTACTTTTTATTCCGTGCAGGCAGGCGCTTTTACCATTTTAACAAATGCACAATCGCTAAAAGATACCTTTAATAATGCCGGCTATTTTTCAATTATACAGAAGAAGACGGTCGGCGGGACGGACTTTCATATAGTGTATGTAGGAAGGTTCAGCGATCCCGGTGAAGCTCAAAAATTACTTAGATATGTAAATTCAAAATACAGCCTTAGCGGAAGGGTAGTAACCATAACCTTACCCGGCAGTAAATAAGTTTTGTATTTCAAATATTTAGGCGGAGAAACAATTTTAATAATTTTTTTGAATTATGACAGCTTAATCAAATTGCCGTAATACCTCAGTGGGTAGACAGCTAATGGTATAATGGAATAAGGCTTTTATGAAAAATGTCTTGTTTATGTATTACGCGGGGTTTACCACAAACCGGGCAATCCTGAACCAAAAGGTAACATGCATTAGTCGAACATTAAGCATTTGATATTGAATATTGAAAATTTTCAATGTTAAATTCTCAATTTTCAATTTCTTGTAAATTTTGTGCATAATATTATAACGAATAGAATATAACTTTTTATCCATTACTAACGCATTACTGAATTTCCATTATTTTAGTTTATAATGAAAATACTTTTTTCCTAACTTAAGAGCAGCATCTTGAAAATACAATTTATAGGAACCGGTTCGGGGAAAACCTCCTTGAAAAGATTTCATTCTTCACTTCTTATTTTCGAGGGCGGATACAACCTTCTAATTGACTGCGGCGACGGAATATCCAAAGCCCTGCTTTATAATAAAATTGATTTAAATTTAATTAACGGAATTTTAATTACTCATTTCCATCCGGATCATTATTCCGGACTTGCCTCCCTGCTTATTCAAATGAAAATTAATAACAGAACTTCCGGTATGGATATTTTCATTCACAAAAGCAATTTGGAATATTTTACCGGGTTCATTTTCAATTCTTATGTTTTTACGGAAAGGCTTGGATTTGAATTACGATTTTTCCCTTTTGAAAATAACCTTATGTTTGCTGCCGGCAATTCGTTAAAAATAACAGCAATGCAAAATTCTCACCTGGATGATTACCGGATTTATGATACAAAAAGAGAGCTTGGTTTTTCATGCGTTAGCCTATTGATTAAAGGAAAAGGCAGCACGTTGTTTTATACGGGAGATATAGGAAGTATAGATGATTTGTTCCTATTTGAAAATAAAAAAATTGATGTTTTAATTTCCGAAATATCTCATGTTGAAATTAAACATATATTAAAAGCTTTCCGTCTGCGAAAGATTTCAAAAGTTTATCTTACACATATCGGTGACGATGATGAAGATAAAATAGCAGGAGCACTTGTGAAAATTTTAGACGATGAAAAAGATAAAATTGTTTTTGCTTATGACGGAATGAAGATTATCCTTCAATAAAGCATTAAAATATAATATATTTAAATGCTTCATAAATTTCGTTTCTAAAATGTTATGTCTTAATTGGAATAAGCATTAATTATAAAATGACAATTGAAGAATATAAAAAGCAATTTGGAATAATAAGCAAGTCCAAAGAGATAAAAGATCTTATTGATATAGCTATGCAGGTAGCCGCATCTGATATATCGATTTTAATATGCGGAGAAAGTGGAGTAGGCAAAGAGGTTTTTGCAAGGGCAATCCACGGTTACAGCAATAGAAAAGATAAACAGCTTGTAAGTGTAAACTGCGGGGCTATACCGGAGGGAATTCTGGAAAGCGAATTATTCGGTCATAAAAAAGGATCTTTTACAGGCGCCGTTGAAACCAGGAAAGGATATTTTGAAATTGCTGACGGAGGTACTTTATTTCTTGATGAAATAGCGGAAATGCCGTTAACAACACAAGTAAAACTTTTACGCGCGATAGAAAACAAAGAGTTTATGAAAATTGGTGCGGAAACGGTTACTAATGTTGATGTAAGAATAATTGCCGCAACTAATAAAAATTTGCAGGAGGAAGTAGAATCAAAAAGATTTAGGGAGGATCTTTATTTCCGGCTTAAAGCTGTTACACTTAATATTCCCCCGCTTAGAAAACGAAAAGTAGATATAGATGAACTGGCGGAATATTTCGCAATAAATTATGCCTTGGAAAATAAAATAAAAGTTCCGGTTATTACTCCCGATGCAATGGAATTATTAAAAAAATATAATTGGCCGGGAAATGTTAGAGAACTGAAGAACACAATAGAGTCTGCAACTGCACTTAACCGCAGCGGTATACTTGATGCCTTTGCATTTATGCCGCTGATTAAAATAGAAAGCGAAGACAATACAGCCAGGAACCTTCCTATCTATCTTAAAAAAACCCCCGAAGAGCTGGATAGAGAACTTTTATACCGTGCTTTGTTTGAAATTAAAAAAGATATTATGGAATTAAAAGATTTGATATATAGGCAGAACTTAGGTGCGGGGGAAAGTGAAAACGATAATCAAAGTAATGAAGTCTTATCCCTTGTTGAACTGGAAAGACAGGCAATACAAAAAGCACTCGAACTGACCAGAGGCAATAAAAGGCACGCCGCAAAGCTGTTAAAAATAAGTGAAAGAACTTTATACAGAAAAATAAAAGATTATGGTTTGGAATTTTAAAAGTAAAGAACTATATGCTCTTAGTGTAAAATTTAGGCAGAATATCTCCTTAAATTTTAAAGGCTTAACCGGCACATATTTATTACACGGTTATATTATTGTCTTGTTTATAATTTTAGGACTGTTTAATTTTACCGGGTGTTGTGCGTATTCTTTTACAGGTGCATCTGTTCCTAAACATATTAAAACTATTGCTATTCCGGCTGCGCAAGACAGAAGCGGCTCCGGTGAACCCGGTTTAGGCGAGCTGCTTACTAATAAATTAATTCAGGATTTTATTAACGATAATACTTTACAAATTGCTAATAAGTCAAATGCTAATTCCGTACTGGATTGTACAATCACTTCTTTAAGCGATGCTCCGTCCGTAATTTCCGCAGGTGAAAATGTTACTACCAGAAGAATTACTGTTACGGTACATGCTGTTTATAGAGATTTGGTAAAAAGAAAAACAATATTTGATAAAGATTTTTCCAATTCCAGTGATTACAATCCTGAAGGAGGCATTAGTGTTAGAAGAACGGCTATTGAGGATGCTATAAATAAAATAAGTGATGATATACTCCTCGATACTGTCTCCGGATGGTAAATAAAAAATTTATAAGGTAAAATAAAAATGGACGAAATAGTTTTAATTTCATATTTCGTAGCTCTATCTATCATATTTCTTTTCGGACTTCACGGCTTTATTATGATTTATTATTATAATAAGTATAAAAATGTAAGCTATACTCCCAAAAAAGAATTTGTTCCGGATTCTCTGGTTACAATTCAGCTACCGTTATATAATGAGTTGTATGTTGTAGAAAGATTAATTAATACCGTTTGCAAAATAGATTACCCTAAAGAACTAATGGAAATCCAGGTGCTCGATGATTCAACTGATGAAACGGTAGATATTGCTGCAAAGATTATTGCCGAGAAACAAAAAGAGGGCTTTAATATAAGACATGTAAGAAGAGCCAACCGGAAAGGCTTTAAAGCCGGCGCATTAAAAGAAGGGATGAAATTTGCCAAAGGAGAATACATTGCCATATTCGATGCCGACTTTATTCCGCAGAAAGAATTTCTTAAAAAAACTCTTTCTTTTTTTAGCGATGAAAAAGTGGGCATGGTTCAAACAAGATGGGAACATATTAACGGGGATTATTCCCTCTTAACAAAGGCACAGGCTCTTGCCTTGGACGGCCACTTTGTTATTGAGCAGTCCGTTAGAAATAAAGCGGGCTTTTTTATTAACTTTAACGGAACCGGCGGCATTTGGAGGAGAAGCTGTATTGAAGATGCCGGCAACTCGGAAGCCGATACTCATACAGAAGACCTGGATTTAAGCTACAGGGCACAGTTAAACGGCTGGAGGTTTGTATTTTTAAAAGACTTTACTTCACCTGCCGAATTGCCTTCCGAAATTAATGCTTTAAGAAACCAACAATTCAGGTGGACTAAAGGAGCCATCGAAACGGCTAAAAAAATCCTGCCGCTTGTCTGGAAGTCTAATGTTCCGTTAAGAGTTAAATTGCAGGGTACATTTCATTTAACCAACAATCTTGTCTTCCCGTTTATACTGCTTGTTGCAATATTAAATGTTCCGCTTATATTTATAAAGAACAGCGGGCCGCACCAGATTTACTTTGCAATACTTTCTATTTTTGTTCTGGCTTTTATAAGTTCTTTCTTAATGTATTTATATTCACAAAAAGATATAAGGGAAGACTGGCGGAAAAAAATTGTACTATTCCCCCTGTTTATGGCCGGAAGCATGGGCTTTGCGGTTAATAATTCGCGTGCCGTTTTTGAAGGGCTGCTTAACAGGAAAAGCGAGTTTGTCCGGACTCCTAAATTTAAAGTTGTAGACAATAAAGATTCCTGGATAGGGAAAAAATATAATAATAAAAAAATAAGCTTATCGGTTTATGTAGAATTAATTATGGCGGTTTATTGTTTGGTTGGCGTTGCATCTGCAGTTTACTTTTTGGAAATTGCCGCTCTTCCTTTCCAGATTTTATTCTTCCTGGGATTTTCTTTTGTATCTTTAACTTCAATTAAACATGCTTTTTCCAAAGCATAAGGATTTGCAATTGAATAAATCATTATCGGAAATATTTAATAACAAAGTCAGCTTAATATACGAGTACAATAAGCGTTCGCCTCTTTTTGTTAGAATGGCAAATTCCGAAATAGAAAATAATAATACCGAAAAGGCAATAGAAATACTAAGCAACGGCATAAAGATTTTCCCTAAATATGCAGCATCTTATTTGGTTCTTGGCAGAGCTTATACGCTTATGGGCAGGTACAGCCTTGCGCTTAAAAATTTTAAGATAGGAAGTGATCTTATTTATTCACCGGATACTTATCAATTCTATTTAAAGGAATTGGAAAATATAAAAAAACAAAGATCGCTTTTTGAAGGAAGTACTAGAAATATTTTTATGTCCGGCGATGAAACACAGGAATCGGAAGGTGAGTCAAATTTGTTTGAAGAAGGTGAAAATCGTCCCTTGAAGCAGGATGATCAATCCGGTGTAGACGACAGGCTTGGCCAGCTGGCAAGGGAAATATCGCATGCAAAAATTCCCGAATCTTCCAATGCGGAGATTAAGGAAACAAAACCGCTGGAAGGGTTTGCTTCCGAAAATTTGATTGTATCCGAAACACTGGCAAAGATTTATATAGCTCAGGGAGAATTAAAGGAAGCAATTAAGGTTTTTAGAAAACTTGTAATTAAATACCCCGATAAAAAAGAATATTATTTAAAGCGAATAAGCGAGCTGGAAACAGAGCTTGAATCGTAACAAATCAACTTATACAAATCCCACGCTTGAAGTTATGGAAAATTGGAATAAAGGAGTAATTTGGTATATTCCGTTACTCCAATGCTCCGTTATTCCCGGAGTCTGAGTAATATGTTAATAAAAATTCCACCGAATTTTACTTGTCCGAAATTGTATGCATCCTAACAAAAAATTTAAGAAATTAAGCCGCAGTTTTTATACACGGGAAGTCTTAACCGTAGCTGAAAAACTGCTTGGAAAGATACTTGTAAAAAATGAAAACGGTATTTTTTTATCCGGTAGGATAGTAGAGGTTGAAGCCTACGACGGGGCGGTTGACGAAGCTGCACATACATATATAGGAAAAACTAAAAGAAATGAAATTATGTTCAAAGAAGGCGGCTACTTTTATGTTTACTTTACCTACGGGGCTCACTTTTGCTGCAATGTTGTTACCGGGCAGGAAGGGCACGGCACGGCAGTCCTTATTAGAGCACTGGAACCGGTTGACGGTATTGATGTAATGATTAAAAACCGCTTCGGCAGAAATTTGATAAGTGATAAAGAAAAGTATAACTTAACTAACGGACCCGGAAAAGTTTGTCGTGCTTTTTCAATTAATAAAAATCATTATGGAATTGATTTAACAGGCGATAGAATTTATATTCTTGATCAGCCCGGGCTTAGTAGGGCAAACATTGTAAACAGCCTCCGGATAGGCATAAAAAAATCAGTTCATTTGCCCTGGAGATTTTATATAAAAGATAATCCTTATGTTTCAAGAAAATGATTATTCCTAAAAACGTTTTAATTGTGCGTACGGATAGAATAGGCGATGTAATCCTTTCACTACCGCTTGCTGGTATTATAAAAAAAAATTACCCGGAATGTAAAGTAACTTTTCTTATAAGGGATTATACAAAAAATCTTGTAGAGGATAATCCTTTTATTGATGATGTTTTAATTTTGCAGGAAAGCAGCGGCAGACTTTTGATTAGAAAAAATATTAAAAAAATTGCCGGACAATTGTATGACGCGGCGGTTGTTGTAAATACAACTTTTTTAACCGCATTTATAGTTTTTATGTCGCGCATTAAAATCAGGATAGGTACCGGATACAGGTGGTATTCATTTTTATTCAACAGAAGATTTTATGTCCACCGTAAATATGCTCAAAAACACGAATTTGAATTTAATGCGGATCTTCTAAAAGAGTTCGGTATAAATGAAAACATATCAACCGAAAATGTAAAATTCAATTTGTCCCCTTCGCAAAAAAGCAGGCAGCGTATTGAACTTGAATTTAATTTAAATAATATTTCAGAAGAAAAACCTGTAATAATTGTACACCCCGGCAGCGGTGGAAGTTCTATTGATCTTCCGCTGAACAAATTCCGTAATTTAATTGAAATGATAGATTCCAGACTTGATGTAAATTTATTTGTAACCGGCAGCGAAGAGGAAAAAGATATTTGCAAAAGATTAACAGAAGGTTCGGGTGCAAAGAATTTTGCGGGCATGTTTAATCTTGCGGATTTAATTGCCTTGATTGATAAAGCCGATTTGTTTATTTCTAACTCTACAGGCCCGCTGCATATTGCAGCAGCGCTTGGTAAGAACGTAATCGGTTTTTATCCTAAAATATTGTCGTGTTCTCCGCAAAGGTGGGGGCCATTCACAAACAAAAAATTTATTTTTGTGCCCGAAATAAAATGCTCTGATTGCAATAGGAAACAATGCGAAACTTTGGATTGTATGAACAGTATTGATACTAATAAAGTGTTCAAAAAAATTGAAGAAATATATAACACCATCCTTAAATAAGGAGAAATTAATGCGTAAAGAAAATGCATTCACTTTTATTGTACTTTTGCTACTGCCTTGCCTTCTTTTCGGAAAAGGAAAGGATGATAAAAAAAGTGAATTTAGAACTATAGATAACAAGGCATTTAAAGTGGGAGAAAAATTAACTTTTGATGTTAAGTATGGTTTTGTTACGGCGGGAATTGCAACAATGGCTATACCCAGAATCAGAAGAATTTCCGGCCGCGAAGTTTATAATATTACTTTTGAAGTAAACTCCGTGCCGAGCTTCGATTGGATTTATAAGGTTAGAGATCATTACGAAACTTACATGGATGTTAAAGGCCTGTTCCCCTGGCGTTTTGAGCAGCACATTAGAGAAGGCAATTACAGCCGCGATTTTTCTGCCTTTTTCGATCAGCGTAACGGTGTGGCAAAAACTACCGGCGGTACTTATAAAATTCCAAAATATGTTAACGACATAGTTTCCGCATTCTACTATGCGAGAACTCTGGATTATTCAAAACTCAAAATTGGCGATTTGATTCATCTTCAAAATTTTTATAAAGATAAAGTTTATGACCTGGATGTTAAGTACCTGGGTAACGAACAAACAACCGTTCCCGCCGGCACTTTCAATTGCATTGTGGTGGAACCGATAATTAAAAAAGGCGGCTTATTCAAAAGTGAGGGCAGCATTTTTATATGGCTTTCAGACGACGAGCTAAAAATTCCCATTAAGGTTAAAACTAAAGTAGTGGTTGGCGCTATTGATGCAGTTTTAACCCATTATCAAGGTTTGGCAGGACCTCTTTCATCCAAAGTTAATTAAGTCATACCGGTAGGAATTATATTGTCTTTTTCATATTTTCACGATTTATATGGATGACTTTAATAAAAAACCGACGGAAGAAAAACCGGATAAAGATGAAAAAAACAGCGGCATAAATGATTTGCTGCACGGCGTACAAATTTTTCCAAAAATTTCTCCGGTTGCTGCTGCAATTATCGGGCTTGTTGGAAGCCTTTTCTTATACCAGATTGTAGGGGGGCTGCTTACACTATTAATTTTCGGGCTGGATTTAAAGAACGCCCCGGTAAGCGGCATAAGGCTGATGACTATGGCAGGCCAAATTTTGTTTATACTTTTGCCTGCCCTGGTATTTGCAAAATATTTCTATGAAGATGTTACCGAAATAATCCGCTTTAAATATCCGCATTGGGAAGAAGTACTGCTGTTTCTGCTGGGAATTATTATTTTAATCCCCATGTTTCAATTTTACCTTTCTATACAGAATTATTTCATTAATATTTTGGCTTCAAATTCTCACCTGGTGCATTCAATTAAATCTTTGCTGGATAAAGTTAATGATGCAGTTAATAATTCCTACGGCGATTTACTAAGCGCACATTCCGTGTTCGAAGGAATATTTGTAATATTGATTGTTGCCGTAGTTCCGGCAATTTGTGAAGAAACCATGTTCAGGGGATTTATACAAAGAAGCTTTGAGTTTAAACTAAAGCCTGTTTGGGCTGCTTTAATTACGGCAGTATTTTTCGGCCTGTACCATCTTAATCCTTATGAAATAATTCCTTTGATTTTGCTGGGATTTTATTTTGGGTTTGCCGCTTACAAGAGCGATTCCATCTTTGTAGCGTATTCGCTTCATTTTTTTAATAATTTTGTTGCAATAATTTTTTATTTTATGTCCGGCAGTAATGATGTCAGCAGCTTATCGGTTGGTAAAAATTTCGATTTAAAATCATCCGCAATGATGCTTTTAGGATTAATTATATTATTTGGATTTGTAATTTATTTAATAAAAAGATATTATTCTAAAAGAAAAAATATATAGGAGGATATATGCCGGTTTGCCCAAATTGTGACTATGAATATGTAGAAGGTATAACCATTTGCCCGGATTGCGGTACACCTTTAATGGATGAAAAATATTTTAATAAACCGGAAACATGGACGGAAGAAAACTGGGAAGTTGTATTTACATCCGACAGGGAATACGAAATTGAAATGTTGAAGGATAACCTGGAAGGTGCCGGTATTCCTGCGGCGATGCTTTCCCAAAAAGACAGGAACTTTCCCACTGCGGGAGACTTTTCGGTTGTTAAACTTTTGGTTCATAAAGATGATATTCAAACTGCACTTAATTTTATTCAGCAGGTTATGAACCAGTCCGGCGATGAACCCGAAGAGGAGTAATAATTGGGCAATACGGTTAAAAGAATTTTGGTTTCCGTTTTAGCTATTCCTTTAATTCTAGCGGTAAGCTTTTACGGAAGTTGGTACTTCTTTTTATTTGTTTTAACCGTTGCATTATTGTCTTATTATGAATTTTCAAATATGGTTAAGAATAAAGGAGCAAATGCAAACCTTTTGCTGGGGTTTGCAGCTATAATCTTTGTTGTGTTAAATGAATTCATGTATGTATTAAATCTTTATTCTTTTATTATAGCATTTGTCGTTCTACTTTCTCTTGTTGAGTTATTTAGAAATAAAAATTCTGCGGTTTATAATATAGGTGCAACTTTTTTAGGAGTATTCTATATAGGTATTTTTGCCAGCTCGCTTATTGGCATTAGAGAATTTTATACTCCTGCAGGAAGCGAATATGTAAAAGGCGGATACTTAATAATATCTATGTTTGTTGCAATCTGGATTTGTGATACCGCTGCATTCTTCGGAGGAACTTCTTTTGGAAAGCATAAGCTGTTTCCAAGGGTAAGCCCTAATAAAAGCTGGGAAGGAGCTGTTTTTGGCTTTATTTTTGCCGTTATTACTATGATGTTAGCAAAGATAATTTTGTTGAATTTTTTATCATGGCAGGCTGTTATTCTACTGGGAATTATTATAGGAATAATCGGGCAGCTTGGAGACCTGGTTGAATCTTTATTTAAAAGAGATGCCGTGGTAAAAGATTCGTCCAACTTAATTCCCGGTCACGGAGGAATATTCGACAGATTCGATTCAATTTTGTTTACTGCACCCGTGGTGCTGTTGTATTTAAAATATATTGTCAAATGAAAAGCGCAAAAAAAGTTAGTGTAATTACGTTGGGTTGTTCCAAGAATACTGTCGATTCGGAAAGGCTGATGAACCAGATAAAACTTAATAACCTGGAACTGACTGATGATCCTAATAATGCGGAAACCGTAATAATAAACACCTGCGGCTTTATTGAAGCGGCAAAGGAAGAATCTGTTAATAACATTCTTAATGCCGTAGCTTTAAAAGAAAAAGGTAAAATTAATAAGGTTATAGTTGCAGGATGCCTTTCACAGAGATATAAAAAAGATTTGCAAAAGGAAATTCCGGAAGTTGATGCTTTTTTCGGGACCGAAAACTATGAGGGTATTTTAAATGAACTAGGCGGCAAATTAAAATACGATCTTTTAGGTGAGCGATTAATTACTACTCCCTCTCATTCCGCATATCTAAAAATTTCGGAAGGCTGCGATCACCCCTGTTCATTCTGTGCTATACCTTTAATGAGAGGTAAGCATAAATCTAAACCTGTAGAAGACCTTGTAAAGGAAGCTGAATTTTTGGCTTCGAATAATACTAAGGAATTAATTCTTATTGCGCAAGATACGACAGATTACGGGATAGATATTTACGGCAAACGAATTCTTGCAGAACTTCTTGATAAGTTAAGCAGCATAAAAGGTTTAGAATGGATTAGGCTGATGTATGCCTATCCTTCTCATTTCCCCGATGATGTAATGGAAGTTGTAAGTAAAAATCCGAAAATTTGTAATTATGTTGATATTCCTTTGCAGCATATTTCGGATGTAGTTCTTAAATCCATGAGACGGGGTACATCCGGGAAAAGGATAAGGGAATTGATTTATAAATTAAAGGAACAGATCCCTGGTTTGGCTATAAGGACCACTTTTATTACCGGCTATCCGAATGAAAAAGAAAAAGATTTTGAAGAGTTATGTGATTTTATTAAAGAAATAAAATTCGATAGAATAGGTACCTTTACTTATTCCGTAGAAGAAAATACGGCAGGTTATATTTTAG
>JBJKSH010000212.1:0-3713 GCA_046704255.1 Ignavibacteriaceae bacterium
TTTTCGTACGCCCGGCCTAAATGGTACACACCATAATAGCTGGAATTAAAGTCCACCATATTTATCCCTTTCTCCAGCCATATTATTGCTTCCTCAATTCTTCTTAATTCTATTAAATACACGCCAATGTCTATGTACGAATTTGCATAACCGGGCTCAAGTTCAATTGCCAGATGGCATTTGTCTATTGCAGTTTCATATTTCCCCTGCAGACTGTAAGCCCAACCTAAAAAAGTATAAGCCCTGGCTGTGGGATAATGTTGAATTGAAGTTTTGTATTCTTCTATTGCGTCGTCTATTTCTCCTTTTTTTTGGAGCTCGTATCCTTTTTCGAAATACCTTGACGCAATAAGGATTTTATCTCGCCCTATCATAATAAATTCTTAATTAAATAGTTTTAAGCAAAATGAATAAACATTTTAAATTCCGGTATGTAATTAAAAATTTGCCTCTCTAAAAGCAATTACGAATCGATAAGAGGTAAATTTTACCTTTAAAACGACTTCAAAACCCAACGAATTAAAATTCTTATGGAATTGCCAAAAGCCGGTGATTAGTTTAATTTTGGGCAATAATAATTATGAATAAATATATGGAATTTAACTATGAATATTCAAAACAAAACTGTTTTAGTGCTGGGAGGCTTTGGGCTGGTTGGCAATGCAGTAGCGCGCAAACTGGTTGCAGACAATCCCAAAAGAATAATCATTACTTCATTAAAAATGTTTGAAGCAGAAGAGGCCGTTTCCAAATTGGAACTGGAATTTCCCGCTATGGGAAAAGGTTTTTTTATTCCTTGGGGCGGAGATATTTTTGTTCGAAACGAATTTAAAAACGAAAACAGGGGAATGCTTTTGGCAGATAAAACCAAACGTTCCGTAATTTTGAAGGATACAATGGAAGAACTTTCGGATGATATAATTAAAAACTCTTCCATTTACAATTTGCTTTTTCAGTTTAAACCTGAAATAATTATAGACTGTATAAATACTGCCACGGCTATTGCTTACCAGGATATTTATTCGTCATACCGTACTGTAAAAACTGCTCTAAAATCAAAAACCAATTACGATTTAATAACTGAAGAAATTGAAAAGCTGTTGTGCACTCTTTATATTCCGCAGTTAATCAGGCATGTACAGTTATTGTATACCTGCATGAGCATGATAAAAACAGAAATTTATGTAAAAATAGGAACCAGCGGTACCGGAGGAATGGGATTGAATATTCCTTACACACATAGTGAAGAAAAGCCGTCTCGAGTTTTATTAAGTAAGTCTTCAATTGCCGGCGCACATACACTTTTATTGTTCTTAATGGCACGTACCCCGGAAGGGCCAATTACAAAAGAAATTAAACCTACGGCTGCAATAGCATGGAAGAGAATTGAATACGGTGAAATAAAAAAACGCGGCCGTCCAATCGAATTGCTGGATATTCCGGTTTCCGAAGCAGTTCCTCTGAAAGGCAAATTTACTATTTGTTCCGATAAACAATTCCGCACAACAGGAGAAACTTTAAAATCCGTTTTTATTGATACCGGCGAAAACGGAATCTTTTCCAGAGGAGAATTTGAAACCATAACAGCACAAAAGCAAATGGAATTTGTTACTCCCGAAGAAATTGCAGATGTAGTAACATACGAGATTCAAGGCGGCAACACCGGCCACGATATTGTAAGCTCCCTGGACCACGCAACAATGGAGCCGACGTATCGTGCTGGGTACATGCAGCACATGGCTGTAGAAAAATTAGCCGAACTGGAAAAAGTAAATAATATTAAAAGCATTGCATTTGAATTGCTCGGGCCGCCGCGTCTTTCCAAGCTGTTATTTGAAATTTATTTAATAGGCTGCCATTGCAAAACAATGAATGATATTATAAATGCAAATCCTGAAGAACTTTCTGAAAAATGCTTCGAGCAAATTGTAAACGATTCAAAATTAAGAAGCGAAATAATTTCGATAGGAATTCCTGTTTTGCTGCCGGAAGGAGAATCTCTATTACGCGGGAGCAATGTAAAAATTCCCGCCTTTAAAGGTGAAAACGAAATAGATATTACTAAGGAAAATATAAACAAGTGGGCTGCTGAAGGATGGGTAGACCTTAGAGTATCCAACATTAAAAGATGGCAAAAAAGGATTGAAGAATTAATTGAGGAATCGGAAAGTATTAAACCGCTGGATACAAGCTCGCAGCATGTCCGGACAAGAGCTTACTGGAAAAATTATGAAGAAATAAATATAGGTAAGATATGCAGCTGGCTGTTCATTCATGAAGAACATGGAAGAAGAATGAAAGCGTAAACTAATAGTGCAGAGCTAGCATGGCTGCATGCTAATCATACAATCATGTTTTTGTTTATTCGTCATAAGGTTTTGAAGAAATTGAAAATTGAGTGTTGAACATTGAAAATTCTCAAAGTTCAATATTCAATTTTCAATATTCACTTGGTTTCCAATTTCCCGGCTTAGGTTTTATACGTATACTGGTATCCGTTTGCAGTTAGTTTTGCTACCAACTCTTCCAGTTCCTGTTCGGAAAGTGTTTCCTGAATTTTAGGGAACAATTCTCTTTCTTCTTTATTAACATGCTCTTCAAGAATATTGCTTAATTCGTCCAACTTTTTATTAAGATTTTTCTCATCCTTTAATCCGTCAACCATATCGGCAATTTTCTTATGTTCATCGTCAACATCCATTAATATTTTGTCTATTTCATCTGAAATACCGGTAACTTCGGGCTGCAGAACGGTTTCTTCAATATAAAAATGATTTTCAAGTTCCTGGTTATAAAAATGAATCACATATCTTGCTTTCGCTTCAAGAGAATCCGGTAAGCCTGCGGCATGCTTGCTGCCTTGTTTAATCATTTGTGCCACCATTAAGATATGGAAATGATCGTGTGCAATGGAAAAAATACCCTGGTTTTCTGTTTGCATTTTCTAATTATACTCTGTCATATTCATATAGGATTAAATTTCTAATATGAAAAGTTAACATCTGTTTTGGTAATATGCGATGAGGTAAGATACACACCCTTCCATCTGTTTAATAAATAGATCCGCAATGCATATTTTTAAACGAACAGATTATATATGTGATAATTTTTCTTCCAATTCAATGGCTTTCGGAAATAAAATATTGTTCTCCAGGTAAACATGCTTATGAAGATCTTCTTCAAATTCTTTTAACTCCTTATAATATACTGTAAAGGTATTGCATGCATCCGGGGGAATATTATAATTGCCGGTTAAATCTCTAATACTGTTCATTCCTTCACCGGCAGAAACATGTTCGGCTTCCATCATTTTTATAGGATTGGCAACCGAACCGAAAAACGGTTTTTCGTATTTGGAATTTTTATTATTAACTTGTACCAAATATTTTATATGGGGGAACAAAAGTTCTTCTTCTTTCAAAAGATGCTGCTTAAGCTCTTTATAAACAGATGTAAAGACTCCGGCAACTTCAATAGTTTCGGGATGATTTTTACCATGAGCCGACGCTACTTTTGTTGAATGTGCAGCAATAACAGGTATTATATTCTTAACATAATTATGATGATTGTTTATGATATAATCGGTGAGAAAATCTAATTCCCATCCGTTAAATCTACCGGATTCCACGCCTGAAAAGTTATGTGCATTTTTAATTTCAGAAAGAATTTCCTGCTCGTTTAATCCTTTGTCTCTACAGGCTTCTAGAAAAGAT
>JBJKSH010000213.1:0-5100 GCA_046704255.1 Ignavibacteriaceae bacterium
GCTTATGCTTGCGGTGCAAGTTTTGAATTGGCAATAGGAAACAATGATTCCTTATATGCTTGGGGGTACGGCGGAACAGGCGAGATGGGTAACGGAACGACAACAGGGAATAATCCTTCAATTCAAAAGCCTAACTTACCTTCTGGCGTTGTTCCCGCAGGTGTTTCTGCCGGGCATAACCATGGAGTTATTGTAGATCAAAATAGCAATGTATATTCATGGGGCCGTGATCTTGAAGGACAACTTGGGAATAATAGTCTAACAAATTCCTCTACTCCTGTTCAAACTGTAGGAGTTGGAGGTACCGGTAATTTGGTATTGCCGGTTGAGTTAACCTCCTTCACGGCAGCAGTCACTTCCAACGGTGTTCTGCTTCAATGGAAAACCGCTACCGAAATTAATAACTCCGGTTTTGCTGTTGAACGGGCTTCGTCCCGGTTAGCCGGGACTACGCCCCGTCTAGACAAATGGGTAAAGATTGGATTTATTAAAGGAAGCGGTACTTCAACTAATGCGCATGAATATTCGTTCCTGGATAAAAATGCAAGCGGAACATTATATTACAGGTTAAACCAAATTGACTTTGACGGTACTTCCAAATATTCAAAGGTTATAGAGGTTATAGCCAACCAGCCGTATTTTTATAGTTTGAAGCAAAACTATCCGAATCCTTTTAACCCAACTACTGTTATCAGCTATTCTGTTCCGGAAAAGAGTTTTGTATCAATAAAAATTTACGATGTAACAGGCAGGGAAGTTGCTGCTCTTGTAAACAATCAAGTGGATGCAGGATTTCACAAAGTAGATTTTAACGCTTCCTCATTAAGCAGCGGTGTATATTTCTACACAATAAAGGCAGGCAGTTTTACGGCAACAAAAAAATTATTGTTGTTAAAGTAAAGCTTTTCCTGTTTGGGTATAGTGGTATAAGGGCATAGCGTTGAAACCCTTATACCGTTATACTTTATTCCCACATTCTGTTTCCAGGGGAACTTATCTAAAATTAAAGCCTCTTTTAATTTAAATCTCATAGTTTAGAATTAATAAAAAGAATTAAAGTGAAAGAAAAAAATAATACTTTTTTAATTCTTGTTACCTTTGCAGCAGCATTAGGCGGCTTACTTTTCGGGTTTGATACCGCTGTAATTTCCGGTGCGGTTCCATTCATAAAAAATTACTTTAATCTTAACAGCATAATGCTGGGCTGGTCGGTTAGCAGTTTGTTAGTTGGCTGCATTGTTGGCGTGATGGTTTCCGGCAAACCGGCAGACGTTTTCGGCAGAAGAAGAACATTATTGGTTGCCGCACTCCTGTTCTTCATATCTGCTATTGGTTCAGCGTTGGCAGATCATCTTTATGTATTTATTATATTCAGGTTTTTCGGCGGTACTGCTGTTGGTACGGCAAGTACATTATCGCCGATGTATATTTCCGAGGTTTCTCCTCCTGAAAAAAGGGGGAGCCTTGTTTCACTAAACCAATTGGCAATTGTTATAGGAATTCTGGTTGCGTTTTTTTCAAATTATATTCTTGCATCTCTGGGTGAAAATAATTGGAGATGGATGCTTGCCGTAATGGGATTGCCTGCATTGCTCTTTTTTGTTGCATTACTATTCATTCCGGAAAGCCCGCGCTGGCTAGTTCAGAATAGCAGGAATCCCGAAGCGTTTAAAATTTTAGAGAAGATAAACGGTACCGAAGTTGCGAATCAAGAATTAAGAGAAGTTGAGCAGTCCGTTGCAAGCGAGGAAAAAGGTACTTATAAAGAGGTCTTTTCTAAAAAGTTAAGTCCATTAATTTGGATGGGAATTATTGTAGCAATTTTTTCACAAGTTACAGGAATAAATTCAATTATGTACTATGCACCCCTAATCTTCACAAAAACAGGTATAGGTGTTAACAGTGCATTAATGCAGACGATTGCAGTCGGCGGTGTAAACTTAATTTTTACTTTTGTTGCTATTAAATACATTGATAAATTCGGGCGAAAACCTTTGCTTATTGCAGGCAGCATTGGAATGGCAATTTCACTATTTGTTCTTGCAATTGCATTTTACCTTCATCAATTCGGCGGACTTTTGATTCTAATATTTATTTTAATTTATATTGCCTCATTTGCAGCTTCCTTAGGCCCGGTTACCTGGGTAATTATTGCCGAGATTTATCCTAATAGAGTTAGAGGCAAAGCTATGTCTGTTGCAGTTGTATTTCTCTGGACGGGTACTTTTATAGTTTCTTTAACATTTCCGTATATGCTTAATGTTTTGGGCGGAGGTTCGGCCTTTTTAATATTCGGTATAATGTGCGTCATCTATGTGACATATTTATTTATCAAGGTACCTGAAACTAAAGGGAAGAGTTTGGAAGAGTTGGAGAAAATACTTATTCATAATGCAGAGAGTAAATAGAATATTTGTATTAAATAATTGAATAAAATAATTTAAAAAATTATATTTTGTTGTCTTAAAAATAATTTACTATTAAGTAATAAATTAACTGCGTGGAACAATAAAATTTGGACTTTGAAATAGTCAGTAAAATTTTTAATACAAAACCAATTGCAGTCAAGTATTCCTTAAGAGAGTTAACACGATTAAGAAAACAATATGGTAAAGGCCGTTGGAGGAAACTTAAAGGAGTTGCATCTGTTCGTCTGAAAGATGGTTCAATACATAAAGCAGAAATACATTGGTATGAGGCACATGGCATTGGACGAAAAGAGTTTAAGTTGAAAATGCTATTTTTAGATTAATATAGTAATATACAAGAAAGGATATTATGTCAGCCAGTTTTGTAATTTGTCTGAACAATAAAGATTATCCTGCATCGCTAGAATTTGGAAAGATTTATCGGGTAATTTCAGATGAAGATGCAGAGCAGCACGGCTATATAAGGGTAATTGATGAAAGTGGTGAAGATTATGCATATACTTCAGATCGTTTTTCTTTTATAAAATTACCGCAAGATGTAAAAAATATTTTGATATCAAATTACACTTCAGCATCTTAATTTAAACGTTGTTTATAAAACTCCTCAATAACAACATTCCTTCAATTTAGAATTTAAAAACATCTACACAAAATAATTAATATCCACAAAGCTTTATTCTTTTAATGAAAAGTATTTGTCTTTTAATTTTATTTTTTATTGCCAACTATACCATCTCTTTTGCCCAGGTAAGTAACTTACCAACTATGGATGAACTTGCCGGTTCATGGCAAAAAGCATCAACACTTTTAGCATTACCTTCGCTCAACAGCACACAGGGCTGTGCAGAAGCTGCGAATGATGTCCTCTCTATAAATAATCTTTCTTTTCCGCCTATAACTCTGTGGAGAGGAACAGGTTCTTTATTCATTAACGGGAAATCTCCGGCGCTGGAACAAACAAGATGGTTCCCTTATCAAATATTAAGAAAAACTTCAGACGGAAATTTAAAAATACATACTTCCGTAAGAATGGTCTATGAGAAAAAAGGCTTACTATTTCATATTATTCTTACCAACAATAGTCCATCCGTAAAAAAAATAAATTTAAAGATTAACTTAACTGCTGTAACTTCGCGCCATAAAAGATGGGGCTGGAAGGTACCGAGAGATAACGACTCAACTTTATTTTTTGCTAAAATAATTAATAAAGGACGGGCATTAATCCTAGAAAATAAAAAAGATCAATTATTTAATTGTTTTGCATTTGAACAAAAGCCGGATGAGTTAGCTGCTTACAAAAGTTCGGGAGCGGCAGTATGGAAAATTTCATTAATGCCAAAATCCGGTAAAGTTTTTAATTATGTCATTTCAATGGGAGATAAAGAAGATACAGTTCATAATTTGGCTGTTAAATGGGCTTATAGTTTTGAATCATCTTTTAAGAAAGTTAAAACGGATTGGCAGAATAGATTTGATGCAATGTTTACCCCGGGGAATAAATATTTCTCCGGATATTTACCTACTTTAATAACTCGGGATGAAAAATTAAGACGAATGTATTATATGAGTATTGTTTCGCTTTTATGTACCTATAAAACATGTTTCCCTGTTGCACCTCGAGTTTATATAAGCGATTTGCCGCAGAGCAACTGTACAATGATGTATTTTTGGGATTCGCGTGAATGGGCAACAGTGCTTGCGCTTTTAGATCCCGTAATGATGAAACAGTATCTGGAAGCATGGCTGTCTAAAGGGATTTATAACGGTTATGCCGAAGAATATTTAACCGGAACTTTGCAAGGTCCCTGGTACAGTGCAAATGATTATTCGGTTTTTATTTTGCTTAATGATTATTTAAATGTTACGGGAGATCGTGCTTTTCTTTTTAAAAAGATAAAAGGTAAAACCGTACTGGATTATATGTATTCAATTGCAACCAATTGGAAGAGGCTTGTAAAACCGGGACAAACTTTGGCAGATTACGGCGGTGCAAAAAATCTTTTGGAATGTGCACCGGAATATGTTAATGAAGTGGCTTCGTTCAATGCGGCTAATGTCTGGATGATGAACCGCGTTGCCGAAATAGAAGAGTCTGCCGGAAATAAAAAGAAAGCAGAAATTCTAAGAACCGAAGCAAAACATTTATTAAAAGCAGTACTAAAAATGTACGTTCCGGGAAAAGGTATCTGGTATGCAATCCATCGAAACGGAAAGAAAGTTGAAGTAAAACATATATTTGATTTTGCAACAATAGGACTTACAATCCCAAACTATCTTACTGCAAAAATGAAGCATGAAATGACAAACTTTGTTGAAAATGAGTTAATAACCGATCATTGGATGAGAGCGCAATCATTAAGTGCTAATCCGGCAGCTATTTGTCATCGTCCTGACCACGGTACAATGGGTGCATACTGCGCATGGCCCGGCGAAACAATAGCAGTACTTTGTAATTTTAACGAGTTCGGTAAAGCTTTAAATTTACTTCACAGATGCGACTATGTAACCTATGAAGGACCGTTTTCTCAATCGCGCGAACTTATGAGTAAAAAACCAGATGCGGAAGTTAGAATTTCACCGGCGCCGCAAACATATAACGCAAGCAACGGCGGTTCCTTTGCCGAATCAATTATCCGTGGCCTCTTTGGTTATCAGCCGGATTTCTTAAATA
>JBJKSH010000214.1:0-5843 GCA_046704255.1 Ignavibacteriaceae bacterium
GCTTCAATAAAAAGCTTTGTATATTCTCCGGCATTTTGTCTTCTCTTTTCCGACCATGAATCCAGGTGAGGAAATTTCACATTTAGAACTGCCGCCTGCAGTGCATCTAATCTAAAGTTGCCGCCGATTATTTTATGATAATATTTCGGCTTAGCACCGTGTACTCTTAATATTCTTAGCTTTTCACCCAGCTCTTCATTTTTAGTAACAACAATTCCGCCGTCTCCGAATCCGCCTAAATTTTTACTCGGGAAAAATGAAAAGCACCCTATATCTCCGATTGTACCAACAAACCTGCCGTCTTTGTATTGAGCCCCGATAGCCTGGGCACAATCTTCAATTACTTTAAGTTTGCGGCCTGCGGCAATATTCATTACGGCATCCATATCGCAGCTCTGCCCATAGAGATGTACGGGAATAATTGCTTTTGTCTTCTTTGTAATTTTCTTTTCTATTTCCTTAGGATCAATATTAAAAGTAACGGGATCAATATCGGCAAATACCGGTGTTGCATTTAATCTTGAAACAACACCTGCGGTTGCAAAGAATGAATAATCCGGTACAATTACTTCGTCACCGGGTTGAATATCAATCGCCATTAAAGCTATTAACAGTGCATCCGTACCGGATGAAACACCGACAGCTTTTTTCGCATCTAAAGATGCGGCAATAACATTTTCTAAATTATCTACCTCCGGCCCTAGAATAAAATGCTGCGACCGGGCTACATTTAAAAGTGCGTTATCTAAATCGTCTTTTAAAGAATTGTATTGAGCTTTAAGATCAAGTAATGGGATTTTCAATTTGCTCCTTTGTAAAATTTAAATTGTTTAATTTCAAAAAAACTCATGCTTTAAAAATTTTCCCGTTAATTATTCCCTTGCTTCTAAAGGCATTACGGGTATCAATAATTAGTTTGGAATGTTCATATATAAATTTATAATCATAATCGTCGTGGTTTGTACTTAAAAGGACCAAGTTATATTTACTCAAATTCTCTTTGGTTAATTCAACGGAATACATATCGAATTTATATTTTCTGGTAGGCGGAAGTTTCGGGAAGTAAGGATCGCTGTAATCAACTTCGGCGCCGCGTTCTCTTAGCAATTCAATTAATTTTAAGGAAGGTGACTCGCGCATATCATCTATATTCTTTTTGTATGCAACACCAAGTAAAAGAACTTTTGAACCGTTAAGAGTTTTTTTATGGAAGTTCAAAGCTTCCATAGCCCTTTCCACAACGTAATACGGCTGGTATGTATTTATTTCGCCTGCAAGTTCAATAAATTTTGTATTTACTTCAAATTCCCGAGCTTTCCAGGTTAGGTAAAAAGGATCAATCGGTATGCAGTGCCCGCCTAATCCCGGGCCGGGAAAGAACGGATGGTAGCCAAACGGCTTTGTAGAAGCTGCTTCAATAACTTCCCAAACATCAATGTTCATTTTATGGAAAACCATTTTTAATTCATTTACCAGGGCAATATTTATAGAACGGTAAATATTTTCCAGGAGCTTTGTTGCCTCGGCAGCACGCGGCGATGATACCGGCACGGTCTTTACTATTACATTATCATATAATGCTTTTGCAATTTTCAAACATTCGGTAGTTACTCCGCCGATTACTTTGGGTATTGTTGCCGTATTAAAATTCGGGTTATTCGGATCTTCTCTTTCCGGGCTAAATGCTAAAAAGAAATCCTTACCCACAACCCATTTATCCGGCTTCTGATCTCCGTCCTCTGACCTCTGACCTTCGACCTCTGACTTCTGTCCTCCGGCCTCTAAATCTCTAATACCGGCCAGCTCAAACATAGGCAGCAAAATCTCTTCCGTAGTTCCAGGGTATGTGGAAGATTCCAGCACTACCAGTTGACCTTTCCTTAAATATTGCGCCACTATTTTCCCGGAGTTAACAATATAGGTCATGTCGGGTTCACGGTGTTCGTTTAACGGTGTGGGAACGCAAATTATTATTGCATCGCAGGAAGTTAAACGTGAAAAGTCGGAAGTCGCTTCGAATTTACCGGCATCTACAACTTTTTTTACCCTGGCTTCATTTATATGCTTAATATAACTCCTGCCCGAATTAAGTATTGGTATTTTCTTTTCATCGACATCGAAGCCGATTACATTAAAACCTTTACCTGCAAATTCTAGCCCGAGAGGTAAACCAACGTACCCCAGGCCGATAATACCTACAACGGCTGTTTTATTTTTTATCTTCTCTAAAAGTTCCATTTTTTTATTTATTAATTTTTATGATTTCGGATTTTCTGTTTTAGGAAAAATACTTTTTACAAATAATAGTTGTTACTAGAACTTTACATCTTTATTATTAATCCCGCAGCTAACCGTAAAATAGCTTTGGCACAGCTTCGCCAGGTGAGTCACATCCGGGAATTTTAACTCTTGCATAACATTACCGAATAAGTTAGAAACCGGTTTAAATTACTTCAAGCTTATTCCACTTGACAAATTACATAAAAAAGCTTGCCCAATTATATTTGCCGTAAGCAAAATAACGGACTAAACTTTTAATATGTGACTCATCAATAAGTCCTAAAGTTTTCTTCTAGTTCTTTAGTGCAATTAATGGAATTTTTATAGATGTATAATTACATAATTATAATTTAATGGAACCCCCGGCCAAAGATTCCACCGATGAATGAATTTAGATAATACAACTTAATAAGTCTTTATCTAAAATTGAATATTCTAATGTTACAAAAACATTAAATATTTACCTTCAGATTTATAAAATAAAAATTAATTTTGCAATATTGCTTTTTATTAATTTTTATCGGGATTTTTTTCCTCGGAACGATTTATTTATTTTTTTGTTAATTCCCTGCAAACCCATTACTTACATTTGAAGGTAAAATAAAATTTATAAATCCAATACGGAACTTGTTAAGTGAACATTTTAATTAAATCAAACAAGTTAAGTTAATCGAATTGTTTTTCAAATACAATTTATATCTAAATTAATCGATGATTATGTATATTTTGATAATTTGAATAGCTGATAAACCCTGAACAGATTGAAAAAGATATAAAAATTATTTTTATTAATTCCTAAATATAATATGCTATTTTTAATCGTTAGAATATATTAAATAAATCACATTAGTCTAAAACAATTATTACGCTGAAAATGAATATTACAATAGACGAAAACATCTCGTTCGGTAAAGAAACTTTTTCTCAGTTTGGAAAGGTAAAACCGCTGCCTGGAAGGCAAATTACAAATTCAATATTAATGGATACCGATATTCTGATTGTCAGGTCGGTTACTAAAATTAATGAAGAGCTTTTAAATAATACTCCGGTTAAATTTGTTGGAACAGCTACAATAGGTACGGATCATGTTGATAAAGAATATTTAAAAAAACAAAATATATATTTTACTGACGCAAAAGGCTGCAATGCAGATGCCGTTGCCGAATATGTATTCACTTCAATTTTTTATCTGGCGCATAAATACGGAATAAAGATTAGGGACAAAGTCGTTGGAATAATAGGTGTAGGAAATATAGGCAGCCGTATAGAGCACCTTGCCAATGTATTGGGTTTACAGGTTATAAAAAACGATCCTCCTCTAAACAGAAAGACAGGCAGCAGCGAATTTGTACCCCTTAATAAAATTTACAATGCCGATATTATTACCTTACATGTTCCCTTAAACAAAGAAGGAATTGACAGGACTGTCCGCTTATTTAACGACAATAATTTTAACCGGCTGCGCAAAGATACTATTTTTATTAATGCTTCCAGGGGACAGGTTGTTGATAACAATGCACTGCTTAGGGCTATAAATTATAAAAATTTAAAAACTGTTCTGGATGTTTGGGAAACTGAACCGGAAATAAATACCGAACTTCTTGACGAAGTAGAAATTGGTACGCCGCATATTGCCGGTTATTCACTGGAAGGTAAAGTAAACGGTACAACAATGATCTATAATTCCCTTTGTAAATTTCTAGGAACAGAACCCGTACAAACTCCGGTTCTTGCTGCAGTTGAAAATTCCGAATTCGAAATTGACGGCAGCCTTGAGATTGAAGAATTATTATTTAATCTTTTTAACAGGATATATGATATTAATAACGATGACCTAAGTATGCGTTCAATAAAAAATAAACCTGCCGGTGAACGTGCCGGTTACTTTGATTCACTAAGGAAAAACTATCCGCTGCGAAGGGAGTTTACTAATTATAAAATCAAACTGAATTCACCTAATTCCGGCTTAATAAATATCCTAAAGGCTTTTAGATTTCAAATTATTTAATGATTTCCCTTATATTCAATTAAGCCTCCTCCGAAGGTGGAAAGCCATATATTGCCTCTTGAATCTTGTGCAAGACCGGTTACGTCTTTTATATCTAACCCGGTATTATCTTCATTAAAAACAATAAAGCTGGAAGTAGTTGTAAATTTAACAAGCCCCTGGTCTGTTGCAACCCATTTTGTATTATTCTTATCAACTAGAATTGCATTCGTTTGGCTTGATGAAGGTAATACGTAAACATTCTGCCAGGTTCCGTTTAAATAGAATGTTAAGCCTGCACCCGATCCGGTTAATTTACCATAGCCTATCCAAATTTTACCGGATTGAGATTCTGCAAAAGCCCTGACATCATTATTTATAATAGAACCACCGGCGGCTGAATAAATCAGCCAGTTATTATTAACAAGCTCTGCCAAACCGCGGCTTTTCATACCAACCCAAAGATGCCCGGAATTGTCATTAAAAATAGAAGTAATAAAAGTATCGGGGATTGCTTCATTGGAATAAGTAATCCATCCTCTACCATTCTGAGTGCCAAACGATTGAGTTAGCCCTCCCTGCGTGCCGATATACCAATAACCGGCATTATCAAAGGCAATGGCATTAACCCAAAAATTTGATAAACCCGAAGTTCTAAACCCGTACATTTGTGCGCTTGCTCCGTTATAAGTAACAAATCCTCTTGTAGTGCCCACAAATAGCATATTATTGTTATCTACGGCAAGGCAGTTTACCTGGCTGCTAGGTAAAACCGAATATACTTGATTCCCGCCCCAATTTGTTCCGTCAAAGCTAATTACACCGTTGCTATCCGTACCTGCCCAAACGACATTATTCTTATCAACTGTTACACATGTTAAATAATTCGTTAGTATGGATGAATTATTTGTATTGTAATTTTGCCACAATGTTGTATCAACAAGAATCATTTTTGCAGTGGATAAATTATTACTGCTTACGGCAACGCTCATGCTGTCGTCGCGGTGGTTCTTTAAATGATACCTTATTTCATAATTACCCGGAAGAATATTTTTAATAGTTGCGGGAGTTAAAATACCGGTGCCGGAGTCATTTAAAATTATTTCTGCGCTGTCGGGTTTGCTGTCGCAAAATAAACTTCCAAGCATCAGCGGATCTTTTGAAACATCAATAAACACATTCTTCTTTTTCCCTTCGATAATATTAATCGAAAGGGTTGTATCTCTAAACAAGTTTTTTTTCAGAGTTATCCTGTAAGTACCGGTATTTAGCCAGGTAAGGCTGTCCGGTGTAGTTCTCCGCCTTGGTAAACCGTTTAAATATATCTGGAATCCTATAGGGTAAGAATTAATAAAAACAAACCCGTTGGGCGGCGGTGCATCCGGAGGTGTAACGGAAACTTTCTGGTTGCATGAAATAAGCATAATTCCAGCTATTATTGTAATCAACAAAGTATAAATTATTTTGGAAATTAATTTTTCAATTATATGTTTAGAATTCATAATTTTATTTTAGTTTAAAAACCATTTCATTTTATTTAATGATCTCCTTTATACTCAATCAACCCGCCGCCGTA
>JBJKSH010000215.1:0-19278 GCA_046704255.1 Ignavibacteriaceae bacterium
CGGGTCCGCATCCTTTACAAGGATTAGGTGCAGGTTTTATTCCTGTCAATCTAGATACTTCTATTCTGGATGGAACCATACAAGTCGGAAAAGATGAAGCCTTTGAATTTGCAAAACGTGCTGCAAAGGAAGAAGGATTGTTTGTAGGAATTTCATCCGGTGCTGCACTGGCGGCAGTTGCAAAAAAATTAAAAGAAATTCCTAATGGTAAAAAAGTGCTTACTTTTAATTATGATACGGGAGAAAGATATTTATCTATCGAAGGATTGTTCTAAACATATTGTATCGTATTTCACGTTAACATAACAAAGGTAATTCTTATTTTATACTTAATTTGAGTTTATTTTAATAAATTTGCCTAATCAAAATTCTTTCTATTAATTAAAAGGATTTTTTATGTTAACAAAGGAATTAATTGAAATTGAAGAGAAGTACGGTGCGCATAATTATCATCCTTTAGATGTGGTTATTAACAAAGCTGAGGGAGTTTGGGTTTACGATGTAGAAGGGAAAAAATACCTTGACTGCCTAGCGGCATATTCGGCTGTTAACCAGGGGCACTGCCATCCGCGTATTATTAAAGCGCTTAAAGATCAGGCAGATAAATTAACTCTTACTTCGCGTGCATTCAGAAATGATCAACTGCCGTTATTCTATAAGGAACTTAGTGTGCTTACTGGATACGAAATGATACTGCCTATGAACTCCGGTGCGGAAGCTGTTGAAACGGCACTTAAAGCTGCCCGAAAGTGGGGATATAAAATAAAGGGCATACCGGAAAATTCCGCCGAGATAATTACCTGCGAAAATAATTTTGCCGGGCGTACAATTACAATAATAAGTTTTACTACGGTTGATCAATATAAAGACGGCTTCGGCCCGTTGACCTCCGGTTTCAAAATAATTCCTTACGGAGATGCGGAGACACTTGAAAAAGCAATAACAAAAAATACCGCTGCTTTTCTTGTTGAACCTATTCAGGGTGAAGGCGGAGTAATTGTACCACCGGAAGGCTACTTGAAAAAAGCTTACGACATTTGTAAGAAAAATAATGTCCTTTTTATAGCCGATGAAATTCAATCCGGGCTTGGAAGAAGCGGAAAGCTTTTTGCATTTGAATACGAAAATATAAAACCTGATGCCGTAATTATCGGTAAGGCACTTTCCGGCGGATGCTATCCTGTTAGTGCAGTTCTTTCAAGAAAAGAAATTCTAGGAGTATTCAATCCGGGTGATCACGGTTCTACATTCGGCGGTAACCCCTTGGGTGCAGCAGTTGCCAGGGAAAGTATAAAAGTCTTAATTGAAGAAAAACTGGTAGATAATTCTTTTAAAATGGGTGAATATTTTAGGGATAAATTAAGAAAAATAAAATCCGGCCATGTTAAGGAAATAAGAGGTAAAGGCTTATTCATTGGAGTGGAATTAAAACCGGAAGCAGGCGGCGCCAGGCGATTCTGCGAAGCTTTAATGGCAAAGGGAATTTTGTGCAAAGAAACTCATGAAAATGTTATAAGATTTGCTCCTCCGCTTGTTATCAAAAAAGAAGAGATTGACTGGGCTGCAGCACGTGTAGAGGAAGTATTAATTACAGAATAGATAAATAGTATAATCTATTCTTGTAAAAATTTTTGTTTAATTATAAACTAAATTATCCTAAAGCCGTAAAAAGCGTTCCCCTTTCTAAAAGGAGATTGGCATGATGAATTCGTACGGCATGGATTTACTTCATTAAATAAATTGTACTGAAGCAGAAAAGCTTATTTCCGACCGGGCCTGTAACAAAAACTTTTTAAAAATTTCGCAAACCGCTAAGCAGGTATTATAAGAGCAGCTACCGAAACAACTAAGCTGAACTGCCTTTAACTGTCATGATCCTCGATTTTTTAAAGTATAAATTATTCTTAACTTTAAAAGTTTTTTAAATAAAGATAATGAACAAAAAAGCAGAATTCTATATTTCAAAACTTCAATTAATTCCTCACCCGGAAGGCGGATACTTTAAAGAAATTTACAGGTCGGGTGAAATTTTTGAAGCCGAACATTTACCCGGCAGGTACAATAAGGACAGGGCATTTTCTACTTCAATATATTTTTTACTGGAGAGGAAAAATATTTCCAAATTTCACAAGTTAAAGTCGGATGAAATTTGGCATTTTTATGACGGAAGTGTGGTCATTATTTATACCATTGAAGAAAACGGAATAATGAAGGAAATTAAGCTTGGAAATAATTTGGGAAATGGAGAAACACCGCAGGTGGTGATAAAACATAATAGCTGGTTTGGCGCAGAGTTAATTGATAAAACATCGTTTTGTTTAATTGGGTGTACGGTATCTCCCGGTTTCGATTTTGAGGATTTTGAAATCGGGCAGAGAGGTGCGCTTATTAAAAAATTTCCGGAATATTCAGAAATTATTAAAAAGTTAACTAAATTTGAAGGCTGAATAAAAATTTCTTTATAAGATGTTTTATTAAATTTTAATCCAAAAATTTATAGTTGAATGAAATTTACCTTATAAAATTGTTCATTAACAAATAAGTTTAAGGGATGAAATTTTAAAAGTGTATTTAAGGCGTATTGAAATTAAATTTTAAAATATCTAATTTTTTTTGTTAAAAAATTTAGGAGGACTTATATAGAAATTTTTTACTTTAATTTTTGTTTTTAATATTTCCGGTAAGGGATTCTTATTAGCAAGAGAAAGATAAAATTAATCTGGGAGATTGCACGTATAATTTTCGTTGGTGCCGTAATAATTTATGCGTCAATTAATTTGGGTTTTCTTACTCCTTATGCATCTCAAACAAACAAAACATTCGGGTTTGATGATTCTAATATTATTAATACCCTATACGGTTTGCCTGATACAAACAAGGCCGCTTCCGGTGTAAATAAAAAACCCACACCTGCAACTAAAGAAAATTTGAATTTACCGCAACCTGCTTCTAAGCCGGTAAAGGATTCCACGGCAGGAATAAGCAGCGGTTCATTAATTAAAAATGCCTCACTGCCGGATACAAATCATCTGAAAAAAGATACTCTTCATACAATAAAAGATTCGCTAGCCGCATTAAAAGATACCGTTAAGGTAGATTCAATGGCTATAGATTCTACCGCAAGATTAAAAAACTTTCGTTATAAAAGGCAGGATGAACCTTATGTAAGATTAAACCTGCAAACCGCTCCGGATTTTTTTGCAGAACCTTCGCCTCAGCTATCTCAAAAAGTTATTTCCATAGATTCTACCGGAAAGTACGTTGAAGTAAAAAGGATTGTTGCCGGCCACCAGACAAAAATTCTACTTCGCCTTCCCATAGACGAATACTTAAAATTACAGCTTGCCTTAAACCGGCAGGAAATGTGGAGGCAGCTATCCAACGGTTCATATCAATATACCGGTTCAAAAAAAGAGCTTGGCCAGCTTATTAAAAACTTTACTAATTTTGAAATTCCGCTTCCAAGTGTTGGAGTTTTAAGTATTTTTGGTAAACCTAAAATCAGTCTGCACATTGGCGGCGCCGTAGATATACACGGTGCATGGCGAAACCAAACTACCGAAGGTGTTACAGCTTCCATGCTGGGCAATACTACAAACGAACCGGACTTTCAGCAGCAGGTGCAAATAAATGTTAACGGTACTATCGGAGATAAGCTTCATATAGATGCGGACTGGAATACACAGCGGACTTTTGAGTATCAAAATCAGCTTCATATTAAATACACAGGCTATCCCGATGAAATAGTTCAGAGCATAGAAGCCGGTAATGTCTCCCTGCAAACTTCACCGCTTGTCGGAGGCAGTGATGCATTGTTCGGTGTTAAAGCAGAATTCCAGCTAGGGCCATTAACTTTAACTACACTTGCAAGCCAGAAGAAAGGCGAAACCAAAGAAGTTTCAGTTAACAGCGGTGCTACTTCCCAAACTTTTAACGTAAGAGCTTACCAGTATGCAACAAATAATTATTTTGTAGATACGGTTTATGCCAGTACTAATCCCAAGTATAATTTCTTTTATAATTATTACGGTAAATCCGTTCCGGAAGTTAACCCGGCATATAAAATAGTAGACATACAGGTGTGGAAATCTGTAAATACATTAACAATAGATCAATCCAAGGAACGGCAGGTAAATGCTTTTATTGATTTGCCGCCAAGACAAGGATTTGATAAATTGTATGATAGCCTTTACAGCAACCCTAATTTTACGCCAACACCGGGGAAGTCGGAAACGGGAAGGTTTGTCCTTTTAACTCCGGATGTTGACTATACTGTGCACCCAAATACCGGTTATATTACATTCCATACGCAAATTCAGGATCAGGATGCTATTGCCGTTGCTTACCGTATTGAAGGTGCAACTTCAAGTCCTAATGATGATATATACTATGGTGAATTTTTAAATGCGGCAGGCGGCGATACTTTGAATGGCAGGCGGCTTGTGTTAAAATTAATTAAACCGGAATACCTAAAACCTCAGTACAGCGAAGCCTGGAGGCTGCTGCTTAAAAATATTTATCCTTTAGGCGGCACTAATATTAAGCAGGACGGTTTTGAACTGTACATAAAGTACGAAATTCCCGGCCAGGATCCTGTTTCACAATTAACTACAAATACTGGAGTAGTTCAATTATTAAATGCTTTCGGGCTGGATAGGTACGATGCAAGCGGTAACCCAACTCCTGATAACGTGTTCGACTGGAATCCCGGGGTGGATATTTTGCCTGTTGACGGAGAAATTATTTTTCCCAGCCTGGAACCGTTCGGTAAAAATTTACCGAGCGGCATACCGGATTCATTGGGGTATCAATCCGTTTACGATACAACACAGGATTTTGCCCAGCAGGATAAGCTGCATGACAGATGGGAAATAACCGGTAAATATTCCGGTGAAGCCTCCTCAACATACCAGCTTGGCTTTAATGTTGTAGAAAATTCTGTAAGGGTTACTTTGAACGGCCGTGAACTAACGCCGGGGGTGGACTATACCGTGGATTACAACATTGGCCAGCTAACTATTTTAAATAGGGAAGCTCTTGTACCGGGAGCAGATTTAAAAATAACTTTTGAGCAAAATGATCTTTTCCAGCTTGCTTCCAAAACTCTTTTGGGTGCAAGGGGTATTTTTAATATTTCCGACAATACCAAATTAGGCTTTTCTATTCTTAACCTTAACCAGCAGACTTTAAGCGATAAAGTTCAGATTGGCGAGGAGCCTATTAGCAATACAATTATGGGAGTTGACTTTAATACCAAAGGCGATTTGCCCTTTTTAACTGATGCATTGGACCATGTAATTTCTACAAAGCAAATGTCCAGTTTTTCTCTGGCCGGAGAAGCTGCGTACATGAATCCTAATCCGAATACAAAAGTTAGTAACATACCGGATGATAAAGGTCAGAGTATTGCATACATTGATGATTTTGAAGGAGCAAAAAAATTGCTGCCCATAGGTGTGTCTTATACTGCCTGGAAAGATCTAAGTGCCCCAACAGCACTAAGCCCAATAAATTCGGCTTTGGCAGGATTAACACCAAAAGAATTAATGAATTTTAAAGCAAAGGCATTTTGGTATTCTATTACTCCGTCCGATGTACATGTGCAGGATATTTGGGGCACAAAAAAACAGGTAGCAACACAGGATCAAAATGTGCCGGTTCTGGATTATGTGTTTATACCGGATACGCCCGGTACATATAACTGGGATCCCAATATGAAGAATCCATCAAAAACCTGGGGCGGTATGATGAGGGTTTTATCTTCAGCATCAAATGACTTACAAGCTCAGAATATTCAATATATAGAATTCTGGCTTCATGTAGTTAATGCTCCTAAAAATGCAAAAATGTATATAGATCTTGGAAGAATAAGCGAGGCGGTTATACCGGATAACATACTTCATACCGAAGATGTAAATCATAACGGTGTATTGAACCCGGCTTATGATTTGGGACTGGATGGTTTATCGGATAAACAAGAAAGAGATACTACCGAGAAGCTGGGATACTATCAATATTATAGTAACGCTCAAAAGCAAGACCCCAGCGGAGACGATTTTTCGTTTAACAGTTCTACCGCACAAAGTGATATAAACAATATTTACAATTACTATCATATAAACGGAACGCAAGGAAACGGAGTTCTAACAGATATCGGAAGAATTCCCGATACGGAAGATTTAAATCTTAACGGAAATCTGGATCTTGTAAACAGTTATTTTAGATATGCGGTTCCACTGGATACTAATGAAGCAATAAAGGAAGGTTTAATTTCTGGAGGAGGAAATTTAAATACTCAGGGAGTAAATGAAGGATGGTACCTATATAGAATTCCGCTTCAGGATACATCTCAATCAGTTGGCAGCCCCAGTCTTTCCGATGTGGAATATATACGGGTTTTTACAACCGGTGTAGACACCCTTATTCATGTAAGGTTTGCGGATTTCAACCTGGTTGGTAATCAGTGGCAGCAGGCAATACCTTACGATACCGTAATGTCGGTTTCCGTTATTAACTATGAAGATAATCCGAATTATAAAAGCCCGCCAGGTGTAACAAGGGCGCGTGATAACAGCCAGCCCAACCAGGTTGTCTATCAAAATGAACAATCAATGGATCTTATTGTAAAAGGATTGCAGGCGGGTCAGTCCCGTGATGCAATTAAATATCTTTACCGCCCGTTGGATGTTTTTAATTATAAAGAAATGAAACTATTTATTCATGGCGATGAAACACCTGAATCAAACATTTCCGATTCTACCTGTCAAATCTATTACAGGTTTGGAACAGATACAAGCAATTATTATGAGTACCGGCAGCCGGTAAGGCCAGGCTGGAATGACGTGGATATTATTTTTAGTAAATTGACCGCGCTTAAGCAAAAACAGGATTCGACAAATATGAATACTTTAATAACTACTTCGGCAGGCGGTCCGGGGCAAATTTACGGTGTAAAAGGCAGCCCTACATTAACTGCCGTTAAATTTCTGGATATTGGTATACGAAATGTTACGAATAATTCGGCATTACAAAAAAGTGTTAAAGGTGAAATTTGGATAGATGCACTTAGAGTAATAGGAGCAGATAATCATCCGGGTTATGCATACAGCGTATCATCATCATTAAAGTTAGCCGACTTAATGAATGTGAACTTTAATATGAGTTATACCGATCCGTATTTTCACAGCCTGTCGCAGCAGTTCGGCTCAAGGGTAGATACAAAAAATTGGAGTATGTCTGCAAGCCTTGATTTGCTTAAACTACTGCCTTTTAATTTGCCGGGCAGCAGTTTAAGTTTGAATTATTCGCATACAGAATCCGTAAGTAAGCCGCTTTATGAGCCCGGTACGGATGTTAATATAAATGAAGCTGCAAGTCTTTTAAACCGTGCAAGTAAAACCGATACTTCCCGTAATTCAAGGTTTAATCCGAATGCAGGTCAGGAGCTTATTATCGGTTCCCAAACTATTAATACATCGGACAGCTGGTCGGCTTCCAATATTGCTTTAAGAATTCCTTCAAATAATTGGTTTATAAAAAATACAATAAATGCAATAACATTGGGATTCAATTATAACAAAACTTTCAGTAGAAGCCCCACAGTTTTATCAAGCAAATCGTGGGTGTGGAATGCAAATTTTAATTACAATGTAAACTTTGGTCAGGATGATTATTTTTACCCGGCAAATATTCCTATTATCGGTACCATATTCAGCTTCCTTGCGGATTATAGAAATTTGAAAATATATTATGCGCCTCAAAATGTTTCTTTAACTCTTTCTGCAAGAAGAAACAGATCCATAACCACAAACAGGGCTATAGGCAATATACCGTCTCAGAATTTGGCTCCCTCGCATGATTTTGCCACGCAGCGCGGCTTTAACACTACGTGGAAACTTACGGACGGCGGATTATTGAACTTAACCGCAAATTATAATTTAAGTATAAACTCATCACTAGCATACCTGGAAGCCAACGCTAATAACGTTTTGCTTCCGGAAAGTGAAGTATGGCGCCAGATTTTATCCGGTTCGTTTTTCGGACAGGATTACCAGTACCAGCAAAACCTGGATATAAGAACTTCACCCAAGCTTCCTTCGCTGTGGAATATAGACAAATATTTTAATATTTCAGCGGGCTATTCCGTTTCATACCAATGGACCCATAGTTTTAACCAAAAAGTAAACGGCCTAGATGCCGGTAGAAGCGCCGGCTACTCAAGCAGGTCCACGCTTGGGCTGCGTCTTGCGTTAAAGGCTCTGTCTGCTCCTTTATTTAGTAATCTTAATAGAAGGCCTGAAAATGAATTAGGCATGAACAGAAATTTTAGCGGTGAACGAAACTTAGGCAGGGAAGGAGTAAACAGAAGAGTACCGGGGGAAAACGTACCACCGAACCCGGTTAAAGGTACAAATAATACGGGTATAAAAGATTCGCTGCTTGTAAAAGAAAAAAGTAAGGGCTCGCCTATAATTAATTCTCTTCTTTTCCTGGAATCCGTTTCCAGGTTTTTGTTCTTTGATTATGAAACCATAAGTGCTAACTTTTCGAATGACAACAGCGTTTCCAAATCCGCACTTGCTGCAGACGGCAGCGGCTTTTATAACTTTTTCGGCCTTACGGATATTGCCAACAACGGTCCATCCCGGCTTTTTATGCTGGGCTTAAGTTCTTCGGTGGGAAAAAGAACACCCGGGCTTTCCAGTTTGAACGATGTATTTTCCCAGAAAAATTCTTTGGATTTTCAAACATCCAAGCCTTTATGGCAGGGTGCAAGAATAGATTTAAACTGGCAGGTAGGGTGGTCGTTGAATAAAAGTACTACACTTAGCACAACAGGTCCGGATTCCCTTACGGGCATTCCTTCTCTTCAAAATATTAATGCTACCGGAACAATAAGCAGATCTTTTTTAACCTTGCCCCCGGTTTTAATTTTTAGTGTTTTTAAAAGCGGAATTAACAGGGTTCATCAATTATATAATCCTAATGCGGCAGACCCTACGGCAAACTTATCCAATGCCTTTACGGAAGGCTTTGAAACTTTGCCTTGGCTTTCCAGGCTTGGCTTCTTAAAGGATTTTGCAAACCTGATTCCAAGGCCTAACTGGACTATTACCTGGGACGGGCTGGAAAAATATTATCCATTTAAAACCTTTGCGGAAAGAGTATCGTTAACTCATGCTTACACATCTACATATACGGAAGGATGGTACTTAGACCCGGATGGAAAGCAGGTAGTTCAGACTCAAAGAATTCAATACGGCTTTTCTCCTCTTATCGGTTTGAACATGACATTTAAGAGATTGTGGGACGGAAATCTTAGCGGGAGTATTAAATATTCCGTAAATGATGGTTATGATCTCGGAGTATCGACACAAAATATTACGGAAAGTTATTCCAGGGATATAGGAGTTTCCGCAAGTTATTCAAAATCCGGCTTCGAACTTCCTTTGTTCGGAATATCACTTAAGAATGATATTGAGTTTACATTCTCTTATACTAACAGCCAGAGCAGTACTATTGTTTATAATATGAACCAGTACAAAGAAGGAGGAACCCCGCAGGACGGTACGGTAAGGGTTACTATAGAACCAAGGATTAGATATACTTTAAGTTCTAAAGTTACTTTATCTATCTTTTATACAAAAACTACTATACAGCCGGTTGGTGCTTCCGTAATTCCTCCTTCAACTTCCAACGAGGCGGGTCTGGATGTTCATATTGCTATTCAATAATTTCTATTGTTTCCATCACAAATAATTTTGTAAACAAGCAATTGCGGTTAGTTGAATTTATATTTGCATTATGTGAGTTATAAATTAAAAGGAAAATTTGAAAGGAACATTTATAAATGAATGAAAAAAATATTTTATGGGTTGATGATGAGATTGAGCTGTTAAGATCGCATATTATTTTTTTATCGGAAAAAGGATATAATGTTGATACCGTAACTAACGGGGAAGATGCCGTTTCTTCCGTTAAAGAAAAAGACTATGACATTATTTTTCTGGATGAGATGATGGCCGGTATGGGCGGGCTTGCAACACTTAGCCAGATTAAAGACATAAACCCCAACATACCTGTAGTTATGATAACCAAAAGTGAAGAAGAAACCTTAATGGATGAGGCTATTGGCGGAAAGATAAATGACTATTTAACAAAGCCCGTTAATCCCAGCCAGGTTCTGCTTGTATGCAAAAAAATTCTGGAAGGCAAAAAAATTTCCGGGCAATATGCCGCAAAAGATTATTTGCAGGACTTCAATCAAATATCCCGCGCATTTTTAAATGACATGGATTATGAAGAATGGAAGGATATTTATGTTAAACTTGTAAACTGGGATATGGAGCTGGATGATCATCCGGAAGTAGATTTACGTCAAACTTTAAATGATCAAAAGAAAGAAGGGAATAAAGAATTTTCCAAGTTTGTGGAAAGGAACTACAAGGGCTGGCTTTCTTCTCTTGGTGATGCTTATTCGCCTACTTTATCACCTGAGATTGTTCCAAGGTTTGTAATTCCTCATTTAAAGGATTCCGATTCGTCCGTATTCTTTTTTGTTATAGATTGCCTTCGCTACGACCAGTGGCTTATTATGGAAAAACATTTAAGAGAATATTTTAAAATAGATAAAGAATTTTATTATGCCATTTTGCCTACCGCAACTCCTTATGCAAGAAATTCTTTGTTCAGCGGCCTGCTGCCTTCGGAAATAGAAAAAAACTACCCCGACCTTTGGAGCTCCGGCGATGATGATGAAAAAAGTATGAACAAATATGAAAAAGAACTTCTTCAAAAATTGCTGGACAGGAAAAAAATTAAACTGCGTAATGAATTAAAGTATATAAAAATTATAGATCCGGAAGTAGGCAGAAACTTTGAGCAGAATATTTTATCGTATCAAAATACACATCTTACCGCAATAGTAGTAAATTTTTTAGATATGATTGCACACGGCAGATCGGATTCCGACCTTTTAAAAGAAATTGCCCCGGACGAGCCTGCTTACAGATCTCTTACTGACACCTGGTTCACTCATTCATCTTTATTAAGTACATTAAGGGCGTTATCAAAATTAAAAAATGCAAAAGTTATTATTACAACAGACCACGGAAGTATTAGGGCTTTAAGAGGTGCAAAAGTTTTGGGGGATAGAGAAGCTTCCGTTAATTTAAGATTTAAATTCGGGAGAAATCTTAAGGTAGACGAAAAACATGCCGTATATATTAAAAATGCGGAAGATTTTAAACTTCCTAAGCGCGGGGTAACTATTAATTATATTATTGCCAAAGAAGATTTTTATTTTGTATATCCGACGGACTATCATAAATATCTGACTTATTATAAGGATACCTTCCAGCACGGAGGTATTTCCATGGAAGAAATGATTTTGCCTTTAATAACAATGGAACCGAAATAAACACGTGAAATATCCGTTGGTAAAAAAAATATTTTCCGAAGAAGAAACCGCCGCCCTTGCAGTTGAATTTGCAAAGGAATTAACGGCAGGCGGCGTTGCGGTATTAAACGGAAACCTTGGCACAGGGAAGACTTTTTTTATTAAAAAAGCTGCCGGCGTTTTTAGAATTGAAAACGTTAGCAGCCCTACATTTACATTGGTTAACGAATACACCGGGAGATTGAAAATTTACCACTTTGATTTTTACAGAATTAATAAAATAGAAGAACTTTACGATATTGGAATTAACGATTACTTAGCCGATACCGATTCGATAATTTTTATAGAATGGGGCGGCTTGTTTCCCGGTGTTCTTCCTCATAAAAGGATTGAAATAGATATTACTTTAAACGAAGATTTTTCAAGAACATTTAAATTTTCAAAACATGAATGAAGAAAAACCGGTACTGTCTATTGAAACATCCGGCAGCTTATGCGGAGCGTGTGTATATTATTCGGATGAAAAATATTTCGAGGCAAATGTGCTTCTTAAAAATTCACATGCCGAAAAGCTGTTTGATGCAATTGACTATGTAATGAAATCCGCAAATGTGCGGCCGGAAATGCTGGATGTCGTAGCCGTTTCTGCCGGTCCGGGGTCTTTTACCGGGCTGCGAATAGGAATGTCTGCAGCAAAAGGTATTGCATTTGGCGCCGGGCTTCCCATTACCGCCGTACCAACCTTTGAAGCACTGGCGATGGAAGCTTCTTCTGTTTTACCGGAAGGTACCGAATTTATAATAGCAAACAAGGTTAATGTTGAAGAGATTTATTATGCTAAGTTTTTTATTAAATCCAATAATTATATATTTGCAGATACTGTAAGAATAATAAATTACGATGAATTTGAAAAGCTGGCTGAAAATTCCATAGTTCTGGGAAATGTTGTAAATAAAAATTTACAAGTAACTATAAAAAAGAAAATAAATTTATCTTCGCCGTCTGCCAAATTTGTTGCAAAATGGTGTAAACAATTTGGATACGGTTTATTTAATTTTGATTATATGGAACCGGAGTATTTAAAAAATTTTATTATATCAGTCTCGGCAAAGCTTTCAAAAGGTGAACAATTCCCGCCTAAGCCCAGCCTTGACGGAAAGGAAAGTAAAAATGCTTAAGAAAATTTTAGCACTTTTTGTTTTCTTTTGTGCAGCGGCTGCAGCACAATCTGTAGGGCCGGTAGTAACCGTACCGCAGATAAATTATGACTTTACTCATGTGTCGCCGGATTCATCGCTTCAGCATATATTTATGATATATAACGGCGGCGGTGCGGTTTTAAAATTATGGGATGTAAGAACTTCCTGCAAATGCATAACTGCTTCACTCGGAACAACCACATTAGCTCCGACTGACTCGGCGGCACTTAATGTTAGCTATACTAACACCGGTAATTCCAGCCATCTGGATAATTACGTTTCCATAAGTACTAACGATCCGAACAACCCGAACTTAAGGATTTACATTACACGTGCAACTCCTAGAACCGGGCCAACTTTGTCGGCCATGCCAAAAGATACAATAGGCGGAATTGCAGCTTCTCCGGCTCCGATTATTTATTTCCCCGTAACCGAACATAATTTCGGAGAAATGAAGCAAGGTTCGGTTGCAAGTTATACTTTTAAGTTTATGAATAAGGGAAATTCTACATTAAGAATAAGAGATATTACAACATCATGCGGCTGTACGGCGGCATTAATAAATCAAAAAAATATTGCACCCGGCAAAGAAGGAGAGATTAGAGTGGATTTCGATTCTTCTGGAAAAATGGGCAAACTTGTTAGAAGGGTTACTGTTTTGTCTAACGATCCTAAAGATGTTTATAAAACTCTCCTTATTTATGCGGATGTTCAAAAGGAGTAAACTTTTTACAAAGCGACGGATTGCTAATGGCTTGGTTTAAAAGATCAAAAGAAAATATTTCACCGGATTCCCAAAAAAAAGATTTACCGGACGGACTATGGGAAAAGTGCCCTAGTTGCGGTGAGATTATTCATAAAAAACAGCTCGAGACAAATTTGTGGACATGCTTAAAATGCGGCTACCATTTTAGAATAGGTAGTACAGAGTATATAGAAATTATTATTGATAAAGGAAGTTTTAAAGAATTAGATAAAAAAATGAAATCCGCCGATCCGCTGGAATTTGAAGATACTAAAAAATATAAAGATAGAATTCAATCTACAATAAAAAAGCTCGGAATGAACGATGCAGTAAAAACCGGAACTGGAAAGATAAACGGAACGGATGTGGCATTCGGCTGCATGGATTTTAAATTTATCGGGGGAAGTATGGGCTCGGTAGTTGGGGAGAAAGTTGCCAGGCTTATTGATAAAGCTTTTAAGAATAAAATTCCTCTTGTAATTATCTCCGCAAGCGGCGGTGCCAGGATGATGGAAGGCGCTTTTTCTTTAATGCAGATGGCTAAAACTAGTTCCCGCCTGGCCAGGCTAGCCGATGCAAAGATTCCTTATATTTCCGTAATGACCGATCCGACTACAGGCGGTACAACCGCAAGTTACGCCATGCTTGGGGATATTCATATCGCAGAACCAAATGCCTTAATTGGTTTTGCCGGCCCCAGGGTTATTAAACAAACTATAGGAAAAGATTTGCCGAAAGGTTTTCAGCGTTCCGAGTTTCTACTTGAACAGGGTTTTGTCGATGTTATTTCTCCGCGAAAGGATTTGAAGAATACAATATATAATGTTTTAAATTTAATGAGTTGAGGAAACCATTAAATCCGTTAAAACCGTAAAAAATATGCAGCAAATTTCCGCTATACTTAAAGCGGAAGGAAAGTCTGTTGGCTTTGTACCAACAATGGGCTTTCTCCACAATGGTCATCTTTCTTTAATTGAAAATTCTAAAAAGAAGACCGATATAACAGTGGTTTCTATTTTTGTAAACCCTACCCAGTTTGCACCTAACGAAGATTTGAAAAAATATCCGAGGGATTTGGAAAGGGATAAAAAACTTCTTAAAGAATTAAATGTTGATTACCTTTTTGTTCCGGAGGCTGAAGAAATTTATCAAGGTAGTTATCAGACATTTGTGGAAGTAAATAAAATTACTAAAATACTCGAAGGTGAATTCAGACCTGCGCACTTTAGGGGAGTTACTTCAGTTGTCTCTATTTTATTTAATACTGTTGAGCCGGATTATGCTTTTTTTGGCCAAAAGGATGCGCAGCAGGCTGCGGTAGTTAAGCAAATGGTTAACGATTTAAAATTCAATATTAGAATTATTGTATCCCCTATTGTTAGAGAAGCCGATGGCTTGGCTCTTAGTTCCCGCAACATTTATCTTTCTAAAAAAGAAAGAGTGGATGCATTGGTGCTGTATAAATCTTTACGGCTTGCGGAAAACTTAATTAAAAAAGGGACAAGAGATACTAAAAAGATTATTGCCCGGATGAAGGAAATTATTTTTTCAGTTGATACCTCAAAGCTTGATTACATAAGTATTGTAAATGCGGAAACTTTCGAACCTGTAAAGAGAGCACTTTCGGAAGGAAAATTTTATATCTTAGTTGCATGCAGAATAGGTAGTACAAGACTTATTGATAATGTCCTGGTTACCAATCCTTAAAATTCTATTTTGCATAATAAGCTCATATCTTGAATCCATTGAAAGAAATAAAATCCCATTGAAACTTCTAACCTGCTTTCATAAGATATACCGATAAGATTCAAATCAGAAATTTTCTCCATTAAAACTTTCTATTCTTCGGATCCAAGAAAAGTTCTATCTTTCTGTGTTAAATATTTCTGATTTTATAATAATCTAGTTAAGCTAATAAATATTCTATTGATGAATAGTTAAGCAGCGCGTTTTTTTCTTCAACAATTGATGTGAAACACTATCTTAAAATTAGAGGTTGACATACAAAATCGAAATGTATATGTTTACATTCAGGAACACAGCAAAGGGAAGTATGGTATGCTAAATTCAATGTAGAATGCAAATTTAGTTTTAACTTAGGTTCCTTCTTATCCGGTTAAAAGTTAAACTATTTAATTAATCTTATATACCGTTACTCCTCGTTATCTCATTCTTTCCTATAATTGATATAAAACACTTCATTAAAATTTGATGTTGACAAATAAAATCGAAATATATATGTTTGTGCTTAGTTAAACGTTTAACCAAATATGGCTAATCCAACTATTAAAGATGTCGCAAAAATGGCTAATGTTTCAATTGCTACTGTTTCTCTTGTAATTCACGATCATAAAAGGATTTCTAGGGATACGAAACTTAAAGTTTTGGATGCAATTGAAAAGCTTAATTACTATCCTTCAAGGTCTGCACGCGGGCTAGTTTCTCAAAAAACAGGCAACATCGGTTTTATTTTAACCAACGATCACTTTCTAAGAACAGAGCCCTTTTATACGAATATTTTTATTGGTACTGAGATTGAAGCCAGGGAAAATGAATTGTATGTCCTTTTAACTACCGTAGATTCCAATTATAAAGACATGGATCCCCTGCCTAGATTTGTACTGGAAAGAAATATCGACGGGATTATTATTGCCGGTAAAGTGCCGGATATTCTAATTGAAAAATTAAGCGATTATCAATTTCCTTTTGTGTTTATCGATTATCAGCATCCTATGATTGCCTGCCCTGCAGTAATTGTAGATAATATTCTTGGCGGCAAACTTGCAACAAAACATTTAATTGAATTAGGGCATAAAGATATTGCTTTTATTGGCGGAGATATTCAGCATCCAAGTATTAACGACAGATTTAAAGGATTCCTTTCTATAATTGAAAAGTTGAATATAAACATAAGTAAAAATTTTATAGATACGGATGAAAATTACCCCGCAAGGCAAAATGGTTATAATGCGGCTGAAAGGCTGTTCAAAAGAAATAAAAATATTACTGCGGTTTTTGCCTGCAACGATGCTATGGCTATAGGTGTTATTCAATATTTAAAAGATAACGGTATGAGAGTTCCGGAAGATGTTTCAGTTATAGGCTTTGATGATGTTGTATCCGAGAATTTTACAGGGCCTGCTTTAAGCACAATTAGAATTCCAAAGATGGAAATGGGTGTTGAAGCAATGAGACTAATGTCTTCGTTATTAAAAGACGGAGATAAAGTAAATAAAAAAGTAATTGTACCTGTTGAATTAATTATTAGAAGTTCGACACAAAAAATTTAATAACTATTTTCTTAAAGATTTATGCGTGCAGCACTGCTAAACGGTCCGTTTGAAATTGGCATTGTGGACTATTCATTACCGGGACTAAAGCCGGATGAAGTTTTGTTAAAGGTAGAAGTTTGCGGCGTATGCGGAACAGACTTCCATATCTACAATGGTGAATCTTATTCAAAACCTCCGGTAATTCCCGGTCATGAATTTACAGGAATTATTGTTGATAAGGGTAGGGATGTAAATGAATTACATGTTGACGATCATGTGGTTGTAGACCCCAACATTTATTGCGGATACTGCGAATATTGCAGAAGCGGTAAAATAAATTTCTGTTCCAACCTTAAAGCCCTAGGGGTAAGCCTAAACGGCGGCTTTGCCGAATATTCAATTGTACCGGCTTCCCAGGTTTATAAAATACCAAATGATTTTTCGTTTCGTACAGCAGCATTTGCCGAACCGCTGTCATGCTGTATAAGAGGAATTGATCAAGCCGATATTAAAACCGGAGAAAGTGCCGTAATAATAGGGAGCGGAACAATTGGTTTGTTAATGCTTCAGCTTGCCCGGAATTCCGGTGCAGCAAAAGTTTTAGTTATTGAACCGAATGAACATAAGCAAAAGCTTGCACTGGAACTCGGCGCAGATTTTGTACTTACTCCTTCAGCCGATGAATTGAATAAACAAATAAATGATTATACTTCCGGCGGTCCGGATGTAGTAATAGAATGTGCCGGCAATAGTTCCGCTGCAAAGCTGGCTATTAATATTTCCAAAAGAGGAGGCAGGGTAGTAATTTTTGGTTTGGCTGATAAAAATGAAACTATAATTTTGAACCTGCAGGATTTCTTTTTAAAGGAACTTTCAATTAAAGGTTCTTTATTAAATCCCTTTACGTTTTCCAGGTCTGTTAGTTTGTTGGTAAACAACAAAGTTAAAATTGAGAATTTACGTCCGGTGATTTCCCCGCTCGATGATCTTAAAAAGATTTTATCTCTTCCTAGAAACTTAGAAATAACAAAATATCAAATAACACCAAATTAATAAGGAGCGCGCTATGATAAAAATCAGACTAACTTTTTGCATGCTTGCGGTTGTTTTATTCTTGAGTTTAATGTTTACTCAACTCAAAGTTTATGCTCAAAGAAGTTATACATTTCAACAAATAGCCGGTTTTGAAGAAAGTTTGCCGGCCTTCTGGACGATGGGCAGCCAGCCCACAGGGGCAACACTTACCTGGGCAACAGATCAATACCTTTCCATGGGGCATTCAATAGAAATTCAAAAAAGTGCAACTACAGATTCTGCCGCATGGGTTTCAAAAAATATGTGCGATTTATGGTCGCCGACTATTCCGCCGAATGTAGATTTGAAATTCGGTGCATTTGTTAAAACTCAAAATGTAAATACAAATCCTACATCAAGTGATCAAATGTGGTGGATTGCCTATACTTTTTGGGATAGCGCAGGCGGTTTAATCGGTACTTTTAAATTACCTATCAATCAATCTCAGGCAACCAGCAGCGGGTGGATTGCAGATACTACAAACGTCGGCGAAGTTAATCTTCCTGTTGCTGCCTGGAAGATGGTTATTAGTTTTGTTGGCGGTAAAAATGCTACCGGTACAGTATGGGCAGATAACTTTATCTTTACCGGCAGAAACGGAGCCTGGGCCGGTCAGGATTGGAATACCCAGCTTGGGGTACCGAAAGGTTGGTATTACTGGCTGCCGCCTAACGGTGGAAATGACGGTTTAATGAATTCCGGTTTTGAGAATACAATGTTAACAGATCAAACTGCTCATTCGGGAAAATATTCCCTGGAATTTAATATGCCTGCCGGACGGCTTACACACGACGGTTATGTAAGTACACACAGGCTGCCTTTCACACAAATAGATCCTAATATTAAGCCGGGAGATATTATTCGTGTTGGTGTTTGGATTAAAGCAAACAATTTGGAACCGGATTCTGGTTATGCTCATCCTACTACATGGGCAGTTGGAATTACACCACAGTTCTTCACGGAGCTTGGAAACAATTCAGGTTATAACGCTTCAGGTAACGATTATCAAATTACTTTTCCAAATACAACTTCATTTAACTGGACGGAATATTTCGTAGATATTCCTGTTCCAAGTGATCCGGCAACTATGGCAATGGAACTTCGTTTGCATGTTTATTCTACTTTTGTCGGCCAGGTTTATTTTGATGACATGAGCGTTACAGACCTTACCAATTATACACTTTCCGACATCGGCGGGTTTGAAGGTACGGCACCTGCTTTCTGGTACATGGGAAATGATCCCGGAGGTGCGCAGATGTCTTGGGCAACAGATCAGTTTTTGTCAATGGGGCATTCATTAAAAATACAAAAAGTAGATACGCCGGATACCGCTGCCTGGGTATCTAAAAATATGTGCGATATCTGGTCGCCTAATATCCCTGCAAATGTGGATTTACTTTTTGGCGCCTGGGTAAAAACACAGAATGTAAATACAAACCCGACTTCAAATGACCAGAAATGGTATTTGGCTTATACATTTTATGACAGTGCGGGTTCGCTGATTGGTTCTATTCAACTTCCAATTGATCAAAGTACTGCAACTAGTAACGGATGGGTAGCGGATACAACATCGGTAGGTGAAGTCTCCCT
>JBJKSH010000216.1:0-9773 GCA_046704255.1 Ignavibacteriaceae bacterium
GAATTGCATTAGACGGGAAATTAAAGTCGTGCTTAATCCTTGTAAACCTTTCCTCCTGCGCAGCAGAAATTATTTCCCCGTCTTTTACAAGACAGGCAGCACTATCGTGGTAATATGCAGATATTCCGAGTATTAACATTTTTTTTAACTATTAACCGACAAAAGATATAAAGGGTCTACGGGAAAGCTGATCTCCAAGTTACAATATTATTCAACTAAAAAAAATTAAAAATCCGCATTAATGAAATTTACTTGATAATAATTTCTTATGTAAATCCTACCTGGTTGTAAACGGCAGAACGATATATTTATCGTTTTATGTTTCAACTTTTTGCATTCATCGTAGTAATAAACAAGCTGGGAAATTACTACCCGGCACGATTCAACTTATGATTGATATTTAACAATTCTAAGCTGAAATTTAATATGTGAGAAATACATTTAATAGTGTTAAATAAAAAAAGATCTGTGAAAATAAGAATTATTTTGTTAAAATATCACAGCTATAATAAAAAAAATGAAAATAATTCAAAAATAAATGAAAAGTATTTGTAAAATAATTAAAGTATAATTATATTTAAATGAAAATAATAGAGCTGTAAGATGCAAAATATTGTAAGGAAATCACGGTCCTGGCGGGGGTTATAGAAGATTAAATCCTGTTAACGAATTCGGATTGGTAACCGGATAATAATTAAAAACTAATACTGCAATTTTCAGCGGGTAAGGATGCTATTCAATGCGGATTATAAATTTACAATTAAGTTAGTTTGTTGTGACAACAAATTAATTATTCAATTAAACTATCTAAATAAAACATGCAAAAAAAAGCTTTAACCGTAGGTGTTGACATTGGCGGGACAAATACTGTAGTCGGCTTTGTTAACTCTTATAATACATATTTGTTTGAGACTTCTTTTCCCACGGAGGCAGAAAAAGGCATTGAAGATTTTTTAGAAAGATTATTTAAAAGCATAAACTTTAACTATAATCATTTTGCAGATAAGTATAATATAAGCGGCATAGGCATATCGGCTCCCGGAGTAAATTATTTAACAGGTGTAATAGAATCTGCTGCAAACCTTAACTGGGGAAGAGTTGTTCTTGCAGACAAAGTTAAAAAATATTTTGATCTGCCCGTAGTATTTCTAAATGATGCCAATGCTGCAGCACTCGGTGAGCAGCAGTTAGGGGCGGCATCCGGTATGAAAAACTTTATTGTAATAACACTTGGCACAGGTGTAGGCAGCGGAATTATTGTTAACGGCCAATTGCTTTACGGGCAAGACGGACTTGCCGGTGAGGTCGGTCATTCAATTGTTGAATTAAACGGACGGAAATGCCGGTGCGGGAAAAAAGGTTGCCTGGAAACTTATATTTCTGCCACCGGATTGAAAAGAACCGTGTTTAAATACCTGTGCGATTTAAACTATGAAAGCGAACTTCGAAAGATTGATTATGACTCTTTAACAGGCGAAAGAATTAGCGAAGCAGCAATGAAAGGTGACCTCATCGCTTTAAAAGCTTTCGACTTTACCGCAGATATTTTAGGGCGGGCATTATCAAATATGGTTTCTTTTTTTAATCCTGAAGCCATAATATTATACGGCGGACTTGTAGAGGCAGGTAACTTAATTTTAGAACCGGTAAATCGTTATTTTGAAAATTACCTGCTTAATATGTACAAAGGTAAGGTTAAAGTTTTAAAATCCGATTTGCAAAACGGAAAGGCTGCCGTTCTTGGTGCTTGCAGCTTTGTAAGACAGGAAATTTGCAAAGAAAAGGTTGCATAATTAAGAAAACAATTAAAGGAGTTTATTTATGCGCAGTAAGATTGTTACAATATGTTTATCAGCCCTTGTTATTGTATTGATGGCTAATTCAATTCTGGCAGCCAGCACAAAAATTGAAGGCTATGTTAAAGATGCGACAACAGGAGAAGCACTACCTGGTGCTAACGTAATTCTTGTGGGTACAAGTATGGGCGCAGCAACAGGTAATAACGGCAAATACACTATTGAAAATGTACCTCCTGGAAAATACAAACTTCGGGCATCTTATATAGGCTATAAAACCAAAACGGTAAGCATTACTGTTAAAACCGACCTTACTTTAGAACAAAATTTTAGACTTGAACCTGTTGGTGTACAAGGAAAAACAATAGTAGTAACTGCACAGGCAAGTGGGCAAAATGCGGCAATAAATAAGCAATTAACATCCACCAATATTGAGAACGTTGTATCGGCAGCTAAAATACAAACACTGCCTGATGCAAATGCTGCGGAATCTGTAGGCAGGTTACCGGGTATATCACTTATTAGAAAAGGTGGTGAAGCAACCCAGGTTGTTATTCGGGGTCTTGCACCTCAATACAATGAAATAACTATAGACGGTATTCAATTACCGAGTAATACAGCTTCCGGTAATCTTCTTACAGGTACTGATCTAAATAGTACCGCAACTAATAGTTCTATAGGTGATAGAGCTGTTGATCTAAGCATGATTTCTTCAAGCAGTCTTGGCGGAATTGAGGTTATTAAGGCAATTACTCCAGATATGGATGCTGCCGCAATTGGCGGTGTTGTAAATTTTAATTTGAGAACGGCGCAAAAGAGTACCCACAACTTAATGCCAAGGATCGGTCTTCTCGCTCAGGGTGAATACAACCAATTAAAGAATACAGCAAATAATTATAAATATGTAGCCTCCATTGAAAATCGTTATTTTAACAATCACTTCGGCATTTTCCTGCAAGGTTCTGCGGAGAGCCGCAATCTCAGTGAACAGGATTTCGGAGCAGATTATACTGTGAATGATGTAAATGTTAATGTCGGAACGTCTACCCTGCCTAATTTGGATGCTTTAACTTTAACGGACACCTATAGAATTAAGAAACGGGATGACGGCACATTAGTGATGGATTATAATGCTAAAAATATTAGTATAGGCTTTGAGAACATAATGAGCTATAGCGATACAAGGTCAACCAATCGCAGTGAAACAGCAAATATTTTAGCTGCTTCAAGGGAGCTTAATTACGGATTGAACGGTAACGATACAAAGCTGAACTCACTAACAAGTCTTATAAGCGCCGATGCATCAATACCATTTTTGCAGGTACATGCAACATTAGCTTATTCATATTCGCGTAATCAAGCACCCGGTGATGCAACTTTCAACTTTGTTCAAAATTACGGCGGGTTTACCGGTGGTATCGGTACATCAATTGAGAAACTTCCGCCAAAAGTTATTGCAACCTATATACAACCGAATGATAGTTTGGCCTGGCTTGATAATATAATTAATTCACACTACCTGCTCAAGGACCGGTTTTATGAAGGCAAGATTGATCTAGAACATGATTTCAACATTTCCGATTTACTTACTGCAAAGCTGAAGTTCGGAGGAATGTACCAGAATAGAACCCGCGCTTATACTTACGGTCAGAGAAGTGGTTCTACAATATATAACGGCGGCAATGTAGTTACTAATGCCTTTCAACTAGCGCACCCAAATTTAGTTACTAACTCTATGGGGCTTAGCATGGTAAATTTTGTCTACAACGGATACAGTTACGGAAATTTTCTGAAGGGTGAGTATAATATTGCCTATCCCTTGAACAACGGTCTTATGTGGGAACTGGTTCCGATTACTATGCGTACAAACGCTTCACTCGGAGGCGGCTTCCGTGGAAATGACATAGCATCAAGGGTAAACAATTATAACGGCAACGAGTACAAAAGTGCTGTTTATGGAATGTTGTCGCTGGACTTAGGAAATGTGCTTACTTTCCTTCCCGGTGTACGCTATCAAAATCTTACGGGGAAGTACACAGGTGCTAGAGTAGACGCAACAGTACCGGGCGGTAAATACAGCGATACAACGGTAACCGAAACTCATGGTTATCTTCTTCCGATGGTACACCTGATTTACAAACCTCTTAATTGGCTGCAACTACACTTTGCATACACAAATACTTTGAACTATCCTGGCTTTACCACTATTACTCCAAGATATGAGCTAGCCCAAACGTACATAGATTATAACAATTACAATTTAAAGCCGGCAACTTCACAAAATTTTGATCTTGTTTTATCTGCCTATTCCAACGATATAGGTTTGTTTACAATAGACGGATTTAACAAACGTATAAAAAATCTTATTTTTTATTCAGACACATGGGTAAATAACTTATCTCCATACCCGGGACTCCCCCCTGAGAAAGGCAGTTTGTGGCAATTAGCTACATATATTAATAGCCCTTATATTGTTAACCTATATGGAATGGAAGCTGACTGGGAAACACATTTTTGGTATTTACCGGGAGTTTTATCGGGATTAGTATTGAGTGTAAATTACACTCACATCTTCTCGAAGGCGAATTATCCGAAGACCATTAAATATGTCACTTATGATGAATACGGCAACTCTGTAACCACTGTTGTCGATACATTCTATACCGATCATTTAATTCAACAGCCGAATGATATAGCCAATTTAGCCGTTGGGTATGATTACCAGGGATTTTCAATACGAGTATCCATGATTTACCAGGCTAAAGTTTTTGAAACTCCTGGATTTATTCCGGCTGAAAGATCTTATAAAAGCAAGTATCTCCGTTGGGATCTTTCTGCAAGGCAGGAACTTCCTTGGTATAATTTGGAGGCTTTTTTTAATCTTAATAATATTAACAGCGAAGATGACATACTTCTAAACGGCAGAACCGGCTATTTATCATCCCAGAGCAGGTACGGTTTGGAAGCAGAATTAGGCCTTCGTTTCCATATGTAGGAATTTTGAACTTATACCGATATTATCCCTAGAAGGGATAGTATCGGTTAGTATACTATTATTGAGAGCATTATATATTAATGCATACTAGAAAATTTCATACTCTATGTTTACCGGGCGCACATTTGAGCATGGATAATTTCATAATCAAATAACAAATAAGGAGGTTCATATGAAAAGACTACCAACTACTATGGTTCTAATGATGGTAGCATTTATTATCTTTGCGATGAATCTGCATGCCCAGCAGGTTTTAACGCCGGATACGCTTGTTATCTCTCCGCTTCCCCCTGGAAATGTTAATACCGTTATAAATGGTGATACAACTTCAAACGGATTAAGGAAACATCCTAACCGCGTTTATGAATTAAAGCGCGGTCTCGTTTACCAGGTAAGTGAGCCGATGGAGGTAAACGGTTCAATTACTGTAATCGACAGTGGTTCAACTACTGCGCGACCCCCGGTGCTCGCTCCTCAAATTCTACAGAACAACGGTTCAATTGATCATTTCTTCGATCTTAACGGAAAGGGCGGCCGCGTTATAATAAAAAACGTTTACTTACTTTCAGTTCGTTCCGATAATGCTGTTCTCGGCTGGTCCGACGGAATACGTATTAATGCAGACAGTGTGAAACTAACACTGCAAGGAGACATTTTCGATGGATTCACTCATACTGCATTATCGCTGGCAGGGCAGTGGGATAAACTGCTTGTTACCGATTGTGAATTCAGAAATGAAATGCACCCCTCAGCATACTTTGGCGGAGGAGCTTTTCTTTCAAACGGCAGCACCGATATGGATACTACGATATTTATAAACAACACATTTTTCTGTAACAATTCTTACGATTTTTCTGTTCGCGGTTATTGTCCCAATGCAGTATTCTCACATAATACTTTAGTCTATGGTACTGTAGATCCGTTCTTAACTTATTTTGCTCAAAATTTACATATGGACAACAACCTCTTTTATGGGATGCATGCTTACGGAGGAAATCCCATTCAAATTATAAACTCATGGCTCCTTTGTTGGCCTGATACTACGGCAAGCGGCATTGTCCAGGTCCTGGCAACGGATACTACAAGTCCATGGTACTACATGTGGGGTGGTGGGGATTCTCTAACGACATTAATCCCGGGACCGAATCAACTATATGTAGGCACCGGTGGGACGGGTAATGCTACTGTTACTGCTGCAGAGGAAAACCCATCTTCAAGAGTTTTCGATCTTAGGGATAATGATTATTTCTGGCCCCAGAAATTATATACAGATTACAAAACTTATAATGATACCGTAAAAACAATCGATACTGTATCTGCTTATCCCAATGGTACTGTATCTGGTAAGAAAGAAGCCATGGTGAGAAGATTGTATCTGCCGGTATGGGAGGCTGTATATGCGCGTTATGTAATTTCTAAGATGGACAGCAATGGCGCAAATGTAGATACATTAGGAAATACAAACTTTGATCCCGGATTTAATACGGATATCCAAAATGAGTTCAATAGGTTGATGACTTATGTTATAGGAATTTCAACCGGTACGTTAACGGGTACCAGCAGATGGTACTATCGTGTTAATAACGATACCCTTGAATATCCTCCTACATGGCCGTTACCTGAGAACTTAACTTATACAAACAGTGCATTAATGCATGCAGGTACAGATGGTTATGCAATCGGTGACTTAAATTGGTTCCCGGCCCAGAAAGCTGCATGGCTTGCTGCCGGCGGTGTCAAACTCGACGGTATCCGTAAACTTCCTGATGTAATACCATCCAAATTTGATTTGAGCAATAATTATCCTAATCCTTTTAACCCTTCAACTAATATTAAATTTAGCCTGCCTGCTGCAGGTAATGTTATCTTGAAGATTTATAACATAGAAGGGCAAATGGTTAAGACGTTAATCGATAATGCATATTTATCAAAAGGTGAATATCATTATTCGATCAACATGAACAACCTTGCCAGTGGTGTTTACTTCTACAGGTTGGAAGAAGGTGCAAATGTAGTTACGAAAAAGATGATGTTGCTGAAATAAGCCCCTCCCCTACCCCTTCCCGAAGGGAAGGGGCTGTTGGGAGTGTGAGTAGATACAGAATATATGTGTCAAATGCAAAGGTCATTTTCGTAAATATAAGAGCTTTAATATTCATGAGTGCTCCTTAAATGTCTGGGCCGGAATTAAAAGCCGGTCCGGACATTTTATTTTGCGTATTAAAATAATGTTCCCTCTTCGGGGGAAGGAAACATTAAGTAGTTAAAATAGAAATGACATATATTTCCTACCGTCGTAGACGGTACATTATTGTAAAAAAAAGATGCTCAAACCTACCGGAGATCCTCGTAGAGGATCAACAAAAGCCTGGATATTTGTCAATCCTCTACAAGGATTTAAGCGCTTGTTTTTTGTTCCCTTGTTACAATAATTTTCCCTCTACGAGGGAAGTTAAAAACATGTAGGAGCTAAAATTTGATTTTATAGTAATCTTAACTTTGCATAAGCCAAAAATTTTTTTTATATATTGTCGTAGATGATATATTATTAATATCAAAAATAAGGAGGAAAGAAATGAAACCGGGCGTTTTTACAAAGTTATATACTCATTTAATCTTTGCTGTTAAGTACAGAAATATGCTTCTAATAAAAGAGATAAGACCTACCGTCTTCAAATACATAAGCGGTATAATTACAAAAAGAAAACATAAATCAATCATAGTAAACGGGGTTTCAGATCATATACATATATTAGTCGGGTTAAATCCAAATGATAAAATATCAGACCTGGTTGGTAATATTAAAAAGAGTTCTTCAACATTTATAAACGATAATAAACTGCTTCACGGCACCTTCCATTGGCAGGATGGTTATGGAGCATTCTCCTATGGCAGATCAAACTTGGACAAAGTATACAAATATATAGAGAACCAAGAGCAGCATCATAGAAGAAAAACTTTTAGAGAAGAGTATGTGGGACTGTTGGAAAAGTTTGAAGTGGAATATGACAAAAGATATTTATTTGAGTTCTTTGAATGATTATAATTTTTATTTGTCAATCCTACCGCCGCAGACGGTACATTATTGTAAAAAAATAGAGTAGAAAAAGTATGGATGATCCTCGTAGAGGATCAACAGAAGCTCGAACATTTGTCAATCTTCTACGAGGATTTAAGCGCTTGTTTTTTGTTCCCTTGTTACAATAATTTTCCCTCTACGAGGGAAGTTAAAAACATGAAGAGATAAAAAAAAGAATGACAAAAAATTCTACCGTCGTAGACGGTATATTATTGTAAAAAAAAGATGCTCAAATCTACCGGAGATCCTCGTAGAGGATCAACAGAGGTTTGGACAATCGTCAATCCTATACAAGGATTTGTTCCTGTTAGTTAACAGTAATTTGCCCTGCGTGAAAAGGAAAAATTAATTTATAGAAATAAAACTATGCGTAAAATAATTTTCATAATTAGTGTTCTTTTCTTCTTACTGCCTTTTTATTTGCGTTCCCAAACTGCCGAAGATTCATCATCTACTCATTACGTTTGGCCGACAAATCCGCTGGTTAGGAAGAAGCTGGAACATTGGCAGGATCTTAAGTTCGGTATTATTATTCATTGGGGACTTTATTCCGTTCCGGGCATTGTAGAATCCTGGGAATTATGTTCCGAGCCATGGGTACACCGAGATACCAATATGTCGTATTGCCAATTTAAAAAATGGTATTGGGGTTTAAGCAAAATTTTTAACCCGGTGAAATTCGATCCCAATTATTGGGCTAAGGTTGCTAAGGATGCGGGAATGCGCTATGTTGTTTTTACTACAAAGCATCACGACGGGTTTTGTATGTTTGATACCAAGCAGACGAATTTTAAGATTACAGACGGCCCGTTTAGAAACAATCCCCGTGCTAATGTAGCAAAATACGTATTCAAAGCTTTCCGGTCCCAGGGCTTTATGATAGGGGCTTATTTTTCCAAAGCCGATTGGCATTCAAAATATTTTTGGTGGCCTGCGTACGCTACACCGGATCGAAACACCAATTATGATACGAGGAAATATCCCTGGCGGTGGAACAAGTTTAAACAATTTACTTATAATCAAATAAGTGAATTGATGCATGGTTACGGAAGAATTGATATTTTATGGCTTGACGGAGGGTGGGTGCGTCCGCCAAATACAATTACTCCCGAAGTTCTTTCATGGGGTGCACCAATTCCACCCTGGCAGCAGAATATAGATATACCTCGCATCGCATCGATGGCAAGGAAAGCCCAACCGGGTATACTTATTGTTGATCGTACTGTCCCGGGTAAATATGAAAATTACCGTACACCGGAACAAACTATACCGGCGAAGAAATTGGATTATCCGTGGGAGAGCGATATAACGCTCGGAAATAACTGGGGCTATGTACCTAATGATCATTACAAATCTGCTGCTAAAGTAATTCACTTACTAATTGAGATTGTAGCAAAAGGAGGTAATTTACTTTTGGGAATTGGACCAAAGGGTAATGGAACTCTGTTAAAATCAGAAGTAAATATTTTAGAACATATCGGGAATTGGTTAAAGAAAAACGGCAAGGCAATCTATAACACCCGCCCTGCTGCTTATTATCAGGATGGTGAAACATTCTTTACTAAAAGTAAAGAAGGCAATACATGTTATGCCCTTGTACCATTGAAGCAAAACAAAAATTTACCAAATTATGTCGAGTGGAAAGGCAATTACCCGAAATCAGGAACAGATGTAAAACTTCTAAGTATAGACAGAACAGTTAAGTGGATAAAAAAAGGAAATGAAATTAAAGTTTTCATTCCCGGCTCATTTATAAAAACGCATGTTAATTATCCGGCTTTGGCTTTTTCATTTAGTTTAAAATGAATGAATGTTTATTTAATCGTCATTATTTGTTTAAAAAAATTTTCGTGTTCGTTAAAATATCCGCTATTAACAGGTTTATATATTTTTAATTCAAAAG
>JBJKSH010000217.1:0-3173 GCA_046704255.1 Ignavibacteriaceae bacterium
AAACATTTGAATTAAGAACCATTTGAAAGATTTTTAAGGGCATATTTTAAAAGAGCCGAGTTACCGGTTATGCCGAGTTTTTTACAAATGTTGCTTCTGTGGTTTTCCACGGTTTTAACACTTATGAATAATTCTTCCGAAATTTCCCTGCTTGTTTTTGCCTTGCCGATTAATTTTAATATCCTGGTTTCCGTTGCAGTAAGTTTTCCCAGAGTATTTACGGATGATTGAATACTTTTATTAAACAAAATATCGGATACCTGCGGACTAATATAAAATTTATCTTCCATTACTGCCTCTATGCTGTTTACAATTTCCGTAACTGCATTTTCCTTTAGAACATATCCTTTAATGCCCATATCAAATACCTTCCTAACAAATTCTTTTTCTTTGAACATTGTAAGGAAGATAATCTTAACCGGTAATTGCTGCCTTACAACTGCTCTGGCAACTTCAAAGCCGTCCAGCTTAGGCATTTGCACATCCAGTACGGCAATATCCGGAGAACATTCCGAAATTAATTGAAGTGCCTCTTTGCCGTCCGCTGCATTGCCTACTATATTATAATTTTCCACTTTATTCAGAACGTGTAAAAGCCCTTGCAAAAATAGGGGATGATCGTCGGCAATTATTATCCTAATTTTCTGTGCCATTCTTTATACCGGTATAGTTACTGTTAATTTTGTACCTTTAGATTTTTCAGTTATAATAGTTACAGTTCCGTTTAATATCTTTACACGGTTCATTATATTATTCAACCCGAATCCGCTGCCGTTTACTGCTGCTATGCCGGAATCAAACCCCTGCCCGTTATCGGAAATGTTAAGGCAAATAGAGTGTTTATTTTTGTAAACTTCAACTACGGCATTACTTGCATAAGAATGCTTAACTATATTATTCATCCCTTCCTGTATTATCCTAAAAAAATTTATCCGGTTATCGGCAGGAAAAATATTATCGATATTTTCAATTTTATGTGAAATATTTATTCCTGAAATCTCACTCACTTTTTGAACGGCAGAAATTATGGTTTCGGTTAAACCCAATCTTTCCAGATGAGCAGGCCTTAAATTAAAGGCAATCTGCCGTACCAGGTTAAGTAATCCGGATGTTGAATTGTTTATTTCATTTAACTGTTCATTTGTATAGCTATCGTTTTTTTCGTTTTGTAAAGCAAGCTGCGCCCTGTTTTTAATTAAAAGAATATCCTGCCCGATGCTGTCGTGCAGCTCTCCGGCAATTCTTTTCCTTTCTTCTTCCTGCTGTTCAATTAATTGGTTCGTAAAAGATTGCTGCACAGCCATATTAATTTTTATTTCTGCCTCGGCTTTGGAATCCGTAATGTCCTGTACTGTTCCGAAAATCTTGAACACATGGTTATTGCTATCGTTAATAATTCTTCTTTTGGAAAAAATCCATCTTTCTTCATTACCTTTTAATATCCTGTATTCTCTGTCTTCATCTTTCACATCATCGAGGCTGCCGTAAAAATATTGCATAAATTGCCGCCGGTCGTTGGGATGTATAACCTCGGATATTACTTTTCTAAAGTTTGTTTTTAATTTTTCAGGATCAACACCAAATAAGTTAGGCAGCTCATCGGAAAAAGTTAAAATGTCTTTCTTAAAATCCCACTCCCAGTTTGCAAGATGAGCTGTAGCCTGTGCAATCTTTAGGTTTTCTTCACTCGTTTGAAGTTCTCTATTTAATCCTTCAAGCATACTTTTTTGAAACTTAATTTCGTTGTTTTGTTTATCCAGGAATGAGTTAGCGGCTTTAATATTTTTTCTGCTAAAAAAAATGTAGACAGAAACTACGGTAATAAGCAATATTAAAAAGACGAGCATGTAAGTTTCACGAGTTTTGCTGCTCATGCTTTTTGACATTGCAGCCTCTCTATTTTTCAAGAGTTTGTTTTCCAGTATTTTTTCCTCGGTTCTATATTTTACCCTGTATTCGGAGGCCTTTATGGCAAACTGTTCTTTGTACATGCTTTCCTCAACATAGTGATCATACTCCCTGTAATAAAGAGCTTTCTTATAATTCCCCATAAACCTGTATGCCCTGGCTATATTGTCATAAGTATTTCTAAGAAGTGTTTTGTATCTGTTCGCAATACACATGTTAAGCGATCTGAAATATATCGGCAGGGACTGTTTGTACTTTTTACTTAACACAAGTGAGTAACCGAGATTATTCTGAAAAAGAACTACTAACCAATCATCATTTATTCTTTCTGCAACCTTTATGGCCCTTTTATATTTCCCAAGGGCGTTTAAGTAGCGGGAGAGTTCTTCATTTGTTTTGTAATCATTTGGCTTTTCTCTTATTATTTTTAACTGAATATTGAGTGCTTTTCTAAATAGCTGTCTAGCTTTAACAGGGTTTGTTTCTACAGTGCCCATTGCATAATCGGCAAATGCAACCAGTTCCTCATTATTAGAATGCATAAGAACTTTTGCCCCTATGCTGATATAATCCAGCGAAGTCCATAAATCCGCAAAATAATAAGTCCGCCCTATTTTTATTTCCGTTAAAGCGGCATTCATAGTGTCGCTTAGACTTCGATAATTTTTTAAAGCAAGGAAATAGTCTTTTAGCGCATTTTCAAATAAGCCTGTTTTAAAATAAATATCTCCGGAGTTAATTAACGCTTTATTCTCACTATTTAACGATCCGTTTTTATGTGCTTGTTTTATTTGACCGGAATATTTGTTAATCAACTTATTATTTTTATCGCCAAGGATTGAAAAATAATTTGTCAATATCCTTCTTATATCATAGGTATGTTCGAAGGGATTATAAAATTTCAAGCTGTCGGCAGGGGATTGGGCATAAGTGTTGTTAAAACTCCAAAAAGGAATAACCAGATAAAGAAGGAAAAATATTTTCCTTTTAAAAGAAATAACCAAATTGCCTTGTTATTAATTGGATTGAACAGGTACTAAATGAATTATCCGCAATTCATTTTTAATTAACTTATTTAAAATTTATACAGGTAAAAAGTAAAAATCAAGAAATATTTTTACTAATCTTGTTCCTGTAAAGTGCGCAATCTACAGCCTGTTTAGCACAATCAATATCCAAATTGAGGTTTAGCTCCGAATTTAAATTTTCAATTAATTCTAATTTACCGGATACTATTTCATTATAATTAATCTTAATCATTTTAA
>JBJKSH010000218.1:0-5661 GCA_046704255.1 Ignavibacteriaceae bacterium
ATGCAAAGCTGAAGTTCGGAGGAATGTACCAGGATAGAACCCGTTCTCGTAATTATGGTCAGAGAAGCGGCTCTACAATTTATAACGGCGGCAATGTTGTAACTGCTGCTTTTTCTAGAGCTCACCCGAATTTGATTTTTAACCCTACAGGACTGAGTATGGTAAATTTTGTTTACAATGGATACAGTTACGGAAATTTCCTGAAGGGAGAATATAAAATTGCCTATCCATTGAACAATGGACTTATGTGGGATCTGGTTCCGATTACTATGCATACAAACGCTTCTCTTGGAGGCGGCTTCCGGGCAAACGACATAGCATCAAAGTTAAACAATTATATCGGCAACGAGTATAAAAGCGCTGTGTATGGAATGCTGTCGCTCAATTTCGGCAATGAAATTACACTGCTTCCCGGTGTGCGCTATCAAAATCTTACGGGAAAGTATACAGGCACAAGAGTAGACGCTACCGTACCGGGGGGTAAATACAGCGATACCACTGTAACCGAAACTCATGGCTATCTTCTTCCGATGGTACACCTGATATACAAACCTCTTGATTGGCTGCAATTACACTTTGCGTATACAAATACTCTGAACTATCCGGATTTCTCAGTTATTACCCCAAAGTATGAATTAGCCCAAACGTTCATCCAGTATAACAATTACAAATTGAAACCGGCAACCTCACAAAATTTTGATCTTGTTTTGTCAGCTTTTTCCAATGATATAGGGTTATTTACTATTGACGGATTTACTAAACGTATAAAAAACCTGATTTTTTATTCAGACACATGGGTCAATAACTTATCTCCATACCCGGGACTTCCTCCTGAGAAAGGCAGTTTGTGGCAATTAGCCACGTACATTAATAGTCCTTATATAGTTAGCCTAAATGGAATGGAAGCTGATTGGGAAACGCATTTTTGGTATTTACCGGGAGTTTTATCGGGATTGGTATTGAGTGTTAATTACACTCACATCTTTTCGAAGGCGAATTATCCGAAGACTATAAAATATGTTACTTATGATGAATACGGTAATTCCAAAACCACAGTTGTCGATACATTCTATACCGATCATTTAATCCTGCAGCCGAATGATATTGCCAATTTAGCCATAGGATATGATTACCAGGGGTTTTCAATAAGAGTATCCATGATATACCAGGCTAAAGTTTTTGAAACGCCGGGATTTATTCCAGCGGATAGGTCCTATAAAAGCAAGTATATCCGCTGGGATCTTTCTGCCAGGCAGGAGCTTCCATGGTATAACCTGGAAGCATTTTTTAATCTTAATAATATCAACAGCGAAGATGACATCCTTCTAAACGGTAGAACCGGCTATTTGTCATCCCAGAGCAGGTACGGTTTGGAGGCAGAATTAGGCCTTCGTTTCCATATGTAAGAATTTTTGAGTTAATCATTTAATTGAAAGCATTATATGTCAATGCATGATAAAAAATTTTATACTCTATGTTTAAGTAAACCGGGCGAATATTTAAACATGAGTAATTTAATAATCAAATAACAATAAGGAGGTTCATATGAAAAGACTACCAATTACTACGGTACTAATGATGGTAGCATTTATTATCTTTGCGATGAACCTGCATGCCCAGCAGGTTTTAACGCCGGATACGCTTGTTATCTCTCCGCTTCCGCCTGGAAATGTTAACACCGTCATAAACGGTGACACTACCTCCAAAGGATTAAGGAAGCATCCTAACCGTGTTTATGAACTGAAACGCGGACTGGTTTACCAGGTGAGTGAACCAATGGAGATAAACGGTTCAATTACATTAATCGACAGCGGTTCAACTTCTGTACGTCCCCCGGTGCTTGCTCCTCAAGTTCTACAGAACAACGGATCAATTGATCATTTCTTCGATCTGAATGGAAAGGGCGGCCGTGTAACATTAAAAAATATTTACTTACTTTCAGTTCGTTCCGACAATGTTGTTCTCGGCTGGTCAGATGGTATACGTATTAATGCAGATAGTGTGAAACTGACGCTGCAAGGAGATATCTTCGATGGATTCACTCATACTGCATTATCACTGGCCGGGCAGTGGGATAAGCTGCTTGTTACCGATTGCGAATTCAGAAATGCAATGCACCCTTCCGCATATTTTGGTGGTGGGGCTTTCCTATCTAACAGCAACACTGATATGGATACTACCATATTTATAAACAACACTTTCTTCTGTAATAATTCTTACGCATTTTCAGTTCGCGGTTATTGTCCAAATAGCGTGTTCTCTCATAATACTATGGTCTATGGCACTGTAAATCCTTTCCTGGTATATAGAGATCAAAATCTACATATGAATAACAATATCTTCTATGCATTACACTCTTTTGGAGGAATTCCGGATGAAGTCATAAATGACTGGCTTCAGAATTTTCCCGATACGGCATCAAGCAGCGTTGTACAGCTCTATATACCTGACTCAACTAGTTATTGGTACCATCTGTGGGGTGATAGTGCTCAATATAATATGTTTGATGGGCCACTAATTTATGCAGGTACCGGCGGAACCGGCAACGCAACGGTCACTTCCGCTGAAGTAGACCCTTCTTCAAGAGTTTTTGATCTTAGAAATAATGATTATTTCTGGCCACAACAATTGTACACTGATTACAAAACATATAACGATACTGTAAAAACAGTCGATACTGTACAGGTGCCTAATTTTACTCCTGCTGAGAGTGGTAAAGCTGCTTTAGTAAGAAGGCTTTATTATCCGAGATGGATGAGTAACTATACTCGATATGCAATCGGTGTAATGGACAGTATTGGTGCTAATGTAGATACGTCTGGTAATATGAACGTTGATCCGGGATTCAATACAGACATACAAAATGAGATAAATAGGCTGATGACCTACGTTATAGGAATTGCAACCGGTACGTTGACGGGTACTAGCAGATGGTACTATCGTGTTAATAACGATACCCTTGAATATCCTCCAACCTGGCCGCTGCCTGAAAACTTAGCGTATTCGAACAGCGCTTTAATGCATGCCGGTACGGATGGTTATGCAATCGGCGACTTAAATTGGTTCCCTTCCCAGAAAGCTGCATGGCTTGCCGCCGGCGGTGTTAAGCTAGATGGCATTCGTAAAGTACCTAATGTTTTGCCATCCAAATTTGAATTGAGTAATAACTATCCTAACCCGTTTAATCCTTCAACCAACATTAAATTTGAGTTACCCGCTGCAGGTAATGTTGTCTTGAAGATTTATAACATTGAAGGTCAGTTGGTTAAGACACTGATCGATAATGCTTATTTATCAAAAGGTGAATATCATTATTCGGTTAACATGAACAATCTTGCCAGCGGTGTTTACTTCTACAGGCTGGAAGAAGGTGCAAACGTAGTCACTAAAAAGATGATGCTGCTGAAATAAGCCCATCCCCCTACCCCTTCCCAAAAGGAAGGGGCTGCTGGGAGTGTGAGTAAAAACAGAACACATGTATCAAATGTAAAAGTGATTTTGGTAAATAAGAAAGCTTTAATATTTCATGAGTGCTCCTTAAATGTCTGGGCCGGAATTTAAAAGCCGGCCTGGGCATTTTATTTTGTTATCTAATTTGAATTATTAGAATAAATAAAAATGGATATAGAAAAAACTTCGTATAAGTTTAATTATTGTAAAAGTGAAATATCAGAGATACTTGGGTAATTCTAGTAGAGGATTAACAAAGTTGGAAAAATTAGCTGTCGGTAGTAACCGATGCGATGAAAACAAAGGAGAAGAATTATGGAGAATCTTGTTGAGAATCGATAAAAGAGTATCTGGAATTGTAAATCCTCTACAAGGATTTAAGCACTTGTTTTTTGTTTTCTAGTTACAATAATTTTCCCTTTACAAGGGAAGTTAAAAACATGTAGAGTTCAAATAAAAAAAATGATAAAAATTCTACCGTCGTAGACGGTACATTATTGTAAAAACTGAGTAGAAAAAGTATAGAGGAGCCTCGTAGAGGATCAACAAAGGTACGGACAATTGTCAATCCTCTTCAAGGATTTGGTGCTGTTTAGTTGAGATTATTAGTTACAACAATATTTCTCTTACGGGAAAAGGAAAAATTAGATTATAAAAATAAACCATATAAACTAATGCGTAAAATAATTTTCATAAGTAGTATCCTTTTATTATTACTACCTTTTTATTTGTATCCTCAAACCGCAAAAGACTCTTCAACAAAAGGATATATATGGCCAACCAATCCGTTGGTTAAGAAGAAACTGGAACATTGGCAGGACCTTAAATTTGGGATAATTATTCACTGGGGACTTTATTCCGTTCCGGGTATTGTAGAATCCTGGGAATTATGTTCAGAACCCTGGGTACACCGCGATACCAATATGTCATATTGCCAATTTAAAAAATGGTATTGGGGTTTAAGCAAAATTTTTGATCCTGTGAAATTCGATCCCAATCATTGGGCTAAAGTTGCTAAAGATGCGGGAATGCGTTACGTTGTTTTTACAACAAAGCATCATGATGGGTTTTGTATGTTTAATACCAAACAGACAGATTTTAAAATTACAGCCGGCCCGTTTAAAAACAACCCACGTGCTAATGTAGCAAAATACGTATTCAAAGCATTCCGGTCTCAAGGCTTTATGATAGGGGCGTATTTTTCCAAAGCAGATTGGCATTCAAAATACTTTTGGTGGCCTGCATACGCCACACCTAATAGAAACACTAATTATGATACGAGGAAATATCCCTGGCGATGGAATAAGTTTAAACAATTTACTTATAATCAAATAAGTGAATTGATGCATGGTTACGGAAGAATAGATATTTTATGGCTTGACGGAGGATGGGTGCGTCCGCCCAACACCATTACTCCCGAAGTTCTTTCATGGGGTGCCCCAATTCCTCCCTGGCCGCAGAACATAGATATTCCACGCATCGCATCGATGGCACGGAAAGCTCAGCCGGGTATACTTATTGTTGATCGTACTGTTCCCGGTAAATATGAAAATTACCGTACACCCGAACAGACAATTCCGGCAAAGAAATTGGATTATCCCTGGGAAAGCGACATCACACTCGGAAATAACTGGGGCTACGTACCTCATGATCATTACAAATCCGCTGCTAAGGTAATTCATCTGTTAATTGAAATTGTAGCAAAAGGCGGTAATTTACTTTTGGGTGTGGGTCCTAAGGGCGATGGAACTCTGGTAAAATCCGAAGTGAAAATTTTAGAACAGATTGGAAATTGGTTAAAGCTAAACGGCAAGGCAATTTATAACACTCGTCCCGCTGAGTATTATCAGGATGGTAAAACATTCTTCACTGAGAGTAAAGACCAGGATACATGTTATGCTCTCGTTCAATTAAGTAAAAATAAAAAGATACCAAATTATGTTGAGTGGAAAGGTAATTATCCGAAAAGTGGAACAGCCGTAATGCTTCTGTGTACTAATAAATCGGTTAAGTGGATAAAGAAAGGAAATGAGATTAAGGTTTTCATCCCTAATTCATTTATAAAAACGCACGTTAATTATCCTGCTTTGGCTTTTTCATTTAGTTTAAAATGAATGAATGTTTATTTAATCGTCATTATTTGTTTAAAAAAATTTTCGTGTTCGTTAAAATATCCGCTATTAACAGGTTTATATATTTTTAATTCAAAAG
>JBJKSH010000219.1:0-17679 GCA_046704255.1 Ignavibacteriaceae bacterium
ACTGAACTTACGCATTCAATTAAAATGATAGAAGACTATACAAGTAGTTATTATAAAAAATTCGACTAAGATAAAAAATGTTGTAGTTTAACATTATTTTACCTCACCCCCTAGCCCCCTCTCCTTAGTAAGGAGAGGGGGGACGGGGGGTGAGCTTCATTTTGCGTAACTTCAGCTCCAGATAAAATAGGATATTAAAAAATTGAAAAATGAACCACATTCATTAAATACGTAATGTAAATGTTTATACAAATCCATAAAGTCATTGAATTATAGATGCTTCCTAATTTGGTTCATTAGCAGTTATTAACTTAAAAATCTGGTAGAAATAAATTTTGCAGGGAGGTATATATTTTTATAATATTATTTAAAATAGCTGAGGATTTTATTTTTTGCCGTTGTTTCGTAATTAAGAACATCATAAAGGGTATTATAGGTTTTCCTATCCATTTTTTTAGGGTCTAATGCAATTGATTTAATTAAGTAATATCTCTTATTCATCATTTTGTTAAAATCTTCTTTATTTGTAAGCTTGCCTATATCATTTACAACGTAATTGAATAAATTAAACGGGTTAAGTAATACAACGGTTAAAAACAATATGCAGATTAATAATAATTTTTTCATATTTAATTATAGCTGTTTAAGTACAGGTTAACAATTTTAGTACCAAAAAAAGTAAAAAATTTTACGCCAAACTGCAAAGGTTAATTGATTCAATACGCAAATAATTCGACAAGAATGAAAAATTTACTTACCAATAACTTTTTATTATATTCATACAGGCAATTCGTTAAAAATTCTTATAGGCAAAATTATTTATGAATCCCTGGCGTGGGCTAAAAAATTTACCGCGTAATTTGTGGATACTGTTTACCGCAATGCTGATAAACCGTATAGGGACAATGGTGCTTCCGTTCCTTGCACTTTATCTTACTCAAAAGGTTGGAGTTACGGTTGCAAAAGCCGGATTAGTTTTAACATTTTATGGTTTAGGTGCATTGTTAACCTCGCCTTTTATAGGAAAGATAAGCGATAAATTCGGTTCACTAAAGATATTAAAATTTTCACTTGTAGTTTCAAGCATCTTTTTGTTTGTTTATCCTTTAATAAATGGTTTTATAGATATTTTAATTTTTACATTTTTCTGGTCTGTTGTAAATGAAGCCTTTCGACCCGCACTTCTTTCTTTGGTAGCGGAGGTAGTTCCCTCACGGCAAAGGAGGCCTGCTTATGCTGTTATAAGGCTTGCAGCAAACCTGGGAATGAGCATTGGCCCCGTGCTCGGCGGGGTTCTGGTCCTTTTCAACTTTAATTTAATTTTTATAGCAGACGGAATAACTACAATTCTTGCCGGACTATTTTTAATTTTTTCGCCATGGCAGGTTAATCTAGTAAAGAATGAGTTTAACAGCAGCATGCTGCCGGAAAAAATAGGAAATATTTTTCAGGATAAAAGATTGATTTATTTTTTAATTTCTCTTTTGCCTGTTCCATTAATTTATTTTCAAATAAATGCCTCAATGCCCGTATATCTTGTAAAAGATTTACACTTTAGCGAAACCATATACGGAGTAGTTTTTACAATCAATACCGTTTTAATAATTTTAGTTGAAGTCCCGCTTACCAACCTGCTGAACAATTGGTCTTATAAAAGATTACTTTCAACAGGTGCTTTATTATGCGGTATCGGTTTTGGTGCAATGGCGTTTATAAAAGACATATACGGATTAGTTATTACAATAATAATCTGGACTTTTGGAGAAATGATATTCTTCCCTTCAAGCTCTGCCTACATGAGTGAAATTTCACCTGAAAATAAAAGAGGTGAGTATATGGGGGCTTACCAAACAACATTCAACATTGCATTTGCAATAGGGCCATGGCTGGGTACCGCGTTAATGAGTTATTTTGGTTCTTCTGTTTTATGGATAATTATTTTTGTAATAGGTTTATTAGCTTCAACAATGATGCTTAATTTAAAGCCCCGGCCGTCTTCCGCAATAATTGAAAATAAGAATTTTGCGGCCGGCGAACCGGAATGAACATAAACAGTAAAATGTAAATTTTACCGTAAAAATTTCTCTTTGTATGTAAAAATTTCGCTATCCTCAATATTAAATAATTGAACTTATATTTTTATTTAAGTTACTCAATAAGCCATTAACAAAACTGCGCTTATGGAATAAGAAGGTAAAATTTAATTTTTTGCCTGAGATTGATTCCGTTCAGGCATTTGGAATATTTTTCCAGGCATTATTAATTCATGCATTATTAAAAATTCTTTCGGATGTAGACAAAAATACAAACAATTTGATATTGGCATGGTTTTCTATGTTTGTTTTCCCTGTTAGCGGTTAAAAATATCAAATTTAAAGTTATTGTTAAAGGTCTGCCTATTAAGTGTACGGTTATTTAATAATTGTCGGAATTTAAAATAATAAAAAAAGAGGTGAATGATGAAAAAAGTTGTTAGTGTTTGTTTTACTTTGTTGTTTATTTTATGTTTAGCCGGTGTTAACAAAGCACAGCCTAATCCTCCGAAGAATTTAACAGCGGTGGAGGGGAACTGGCAAAATTATACTTTTGTAAGGTTAAACTGGCAGGCTGATCAGACGGGGCCTAAGCGGGACATTTACTACAATATATATAGAAAAGACAATGCAAAAACCGACAGCGGTTCATTTAAAAAATTATACGCACGAATTCCAATGAATACCTGGATTGACAGGTTTGTTCAAAAAGGGAAAACATACTCATATTATGTTACTGCCGAAGACAGATCCGGTGAAAGCGGACCTTCCGATACTGTTGAAATATCGTTAGATACTGCAATTGTAAAAGCAATTGTAACGGGTACGCTTACGGACCAAAGTACGGGCAGCCCGATAATCAACGGAAGGATAAAATTTATTCCTGTATTTGGATGGGGAATGACTAATGCCAGAACCGATAGTTCCGGTGATTTTAGTGCTAACCTTTTCCCGGGTACCTATATAATTTATTCAACTGCACCGGGTTATTTACCCGAATATTATGATAATGTAAGAGATATTTTTAAGGCGGAAAAAATTACTCTAAAAACCGGAGATAGTTTATCTGTTAATATTGCACTTACCAGAAAAGCACCGCCGCAGAAGTTTATGCTAACCGGATCTGTAAAAGATTCTTCCGGCAATCCTTTGAAGGCTGAAATTGTTGTGTACAATGTTGCAAGCAATACATTCCATCATAGAGTCTTTAGAGCGGTAACGGACAGTTCGGGAAATTATTCGGTTAATGTACAGCAAAGCGATACTGTTGTTGTATATGCACATCCGTTTAATAAAGATTATGTTTCCGAATTTTATAATGATAAAACAAACTTTCTGGATGCAGATAGAGTACCTATAGACAGCAATGTTTCCAATATAGATTTTGTTCTGGAACATAAACCGGTTTATAATAACGGAATAAGCGGTAAGGTAACTAGTGACAGCGGAGAAGGAATTAGTTCCATAATTTTTGCAATAAGACTTGGGAACAAATTACATATCAGGCAAAGCAGAACGTCTGTTTTAACAGATTCGCTGGGGGCTTATGAATTTACAAACTTATACCCGGGTAATTATATTCTGCTTGCTATTCCGCAAGGAGATTATCTTCCGACATTTTTTACATACGACAGCACACAAACCTTGCGCTGGAAAGATGCGGATTCTGTTATGGTAGATTCAAGCGGTATAATAACAGGAATTAATTTTACCGTTAAATCAATACCGGATTCCGGTGCCAATACAGTTAACGGCAGAGTAGTAGATAATTCAGGCAACCCGGTTAACGGCTCAATAGTATTTGCAACAGATGCAAATCAGGAAGTATATTCATACGGAATAACCAATGCAAACGGATATTATACAATATCGGGGTTAATACCCGGCAGCTATTCCGTAACGGCAGAAAAGTATGATTACAGTTCGGCTCAATCCAGCGATGTTACGGTTGATTATAATACGGCATATTCCGCCGCCGCATCATTTTCAATAACACCGGAAACTGTAACATCGGTTAAACAAAGCAGCAATACTGTTACGCATTTCATATTAAATCAAAATTACCCGAATCCTTTTAATCCGACTACGATAATTAGCTACAGCATACCTAGCGAAACAAGGGTAACTTTAAAAATATACAATATTCTTGGTAAAGAGGTAGCAACACTCGTAAACGGGGTAGTAGCTGCAGGCAGCCACAATGTTATATTTAACGGAAGTAACCTGGCGAGCGGAGTTTATTTCTACCAGTTAACTACAGGAAACTTTACGGCTACCAAAAAGCTTATGCTTCTAAAATAAATTTTCCCGGCTTCATATCTCAAGGGCTGTCTGAATAAGGCAGCTCTTTTTTTATGTCCCGGTCAATTAATTAAACTGCACAAAATGAGTTAGTAAGTCATCCGACGCACGTTCTTAATCTTAATCTTGTTCTTAATTTGGTTAAAAATCGAGTAAGATTAAGAATAAGAGCAAGATTAAGAAGCTATTGCGTAAAATGAGTTAGTAACTGAAGTTACAAAATATAACTTTTAATTGCCCCGCCATTTATGGCGGGGATTAATGCTCCCTTCAATGATCAAGGGCTTTAGCCCATTTACCAGTCAATAATGGGCTAAAGCCCGGATTTGTGTTGGGCACATTTTCCCCGCCCTGAAGGGCGGGGCTATTCAAAAACCATTTTTGCGTAACTTCAGTTTATAATTAAAAAAATTTACAACTTTTTATTAAATTCACTCCGCAGTTTTTTTACGATTATAATTTATTCGAAGGCATTATACAAATGATAGTTATTTTAAAACCAAATACGGATGAAAATTCAAATGCATTTAAGAAAACGTGGGAATATTTAAGCAAACTGAAAAACATAAAAACCCAAAAGCATATTGTGGAAGGCAAGTTCCAGCGTTTAACCGAAATTTATTTGTTCGGAGATACTTCCGCCTTAGCTAAAGAACCAATTGAAGCGCTTCCCGCAGTTGATCGTGTTGTCCGGGTTTCCCAGGAATACAGAATTCTCGGCAGGCATAAAGACAAAAAAAGGGCAACAGGCTTTGAATATAACGGGGTACGATTCGACCAGGACACACTGAATATATTTGCGGGGCTTTGTGCTGTAGATACAAGAAAAAATGTAGAGCTTATGATGAAGGCTCTTAACGAAAACGGTTTGGTTTGTACGAGAATGGGTGCATACAAGCCAAGGACAAATCCGTATTCATTTCAAGGATACGGCAAAGAATGCCTGCCGTATGTTTTTGAGCTGGCAGGGAAGTACTCGATTAAAATAGTTGCAATGGAAGTTACACACGAGAACCATATAACTGAAATTAAAAATGCGCTTAAGGAAACAGGAAGCCCCACCGGTGTAATGCTGCAGGTAGGAACCCGAAATACCCAAAACTTTGAGCTTCTTAAAGCAATAGGAAGGCAGAATGAATTCCCGGTTCTTTTAAAAAGGGGATTTGGAATTACATTAAACGAATCTTTAAATGCAGCAGAGTACCTGGCAAGCGAAGGTAATGCCAAAGTAGTATTTTGCCTTAGGGGAATGAAGACATCATTTTCCGATCCGCACAGGAATTTGGTTGACTTTAGCATGGTTCCCGTTATAAAAAGGCTAACAAGAATGCCGGTTTGTGTGGATCCTTCGCATTCGGTAGGCTCACGGGAAAGTTCACCGGATGGAATACCCGATATTTTTCATGCAAGCAATCAGGGAGTAATTGCAGGGGCTAATATGATACTGGTAGATTTTCATCCGGATCCTATTCATGCTCTTGTAGACGGCCCGCAGGCGTTATTAATAAAAGAACTTCCCAAATTTATAGAAAGTATAAATGTTGCCAAAGAAGCATACGAAAAAATTAAGGATTTGTTTGCGGCAGTTAAGACAAGCAGATAATTATATTAACTGCTAATGAACCAAATTCGGAAGCATATATAATTCAATGACTTTATGGATTTGTATAAACATTTACATTATGTATTTAATGAATGTGGTTCATTTGTCAATTTTTTAATATCCTATTTTATCTGGAGCTGAAGTTACGCAAATTGAACCTCACCCCCCATCGAGGGTGACCGAAAAGTAATATTTTTTAATAAAATGGAACGCGGATAATGCGGATTTAGCGGATTTCCACGGATTTTAAATTTGAAAATTACTTTTTAGTCAACCACACTAGGGGGAGAGGTAAAATAATGTTAAACTACAACATTTTTTATCTTAATCGATTTTTCCTATTACATCTACTTGTTTAATTTTCTATCATTTTAATTGAATGCGTGACTTCCGATATTAATATAATTTTTTTTAAGAGAAAGTTTTCTACCTGAATCCTTAATGAACAAAAATCATCTTATTACTAAATTATTGAAGTTTTACAGATAAAATTCGGCAAGAGAAAAATGAAAATAGTAAAAAATATTATTCCGTTATTAATAGCAGTATCCTTTTTATTTTATGCGGGATGCAGCAGCAGTGCAAAGGATAATTCATTGCATTGGTACACAAACCTATCAAAAGCAGAGCAGGCTGCACAAAAAGTAAACCGGCCTATACTTGTGGACTTTACCGGGTCGGATTGGTGTATATGGTGTAAGAGGCTGGATTCCGAAGTATTTTCAAAAGATGAATTTATAAATTTCGCCAAGGATAATCTTATCCTGGTTAAAATAGATTTTCCCGAAAAAATTCAGCAGACTCCTGCCGTAAAATTTTACAATCAGCAACTGGCACAAAAGTTCGGGGTGCAGGGATTTCCGACTGTATTTCTTTTAAGCAGTAAAGGAAATCCAATTGCACAAACCGGTTACCAGCCGGGCGGAGCTGCTAATTATGTTCAGCATATAAAATCTTTGTTATAAAAACACGTTATTCGGAGCCTAAAGATACAGCAAGTAAAAACCAGGCAGCATGCGGAAGCCATTGTTCTTCCCATCTCCAGTCATAATCCTTATGAGTTACCGAATATGGAACACAATAATCAATGCCGGATGGATTGTTAATGCCAGCAGTAATTCCGTTGCTAATGCCGCCCGGGCAGTTTGTGTATTGATAAGAGCCGAAAAACATATAATCCGGGTTGTTTCTTCCCGAACCATAAAGCATACACGAATCGAACGGATTTAAACCTAGGATCCAATTTAACTGATCATCGGCGTAAGTTTGCAGTTCATTATAAAACTTTTTATCCTGTTTAAAGTATTGAGAAGCTTCCCGTGCAGCCGAAGCTAAAGAAGCGAGCCGTGCATTTTCTCCCTGCCACCAGGGTGCGGCTTCCGTGTTATGGGGAAAAAAGAAGCTTGTAAATTCCTTACCGCTGCTGTCCTGTACAAGCTGCCTTGCATACCCGAACGGATTAATAACTTTGTCAGTTACCCTTAATTCAAATTCAAGAGATTTTTTTATAGTTTCCAGCACGTGAGGTTTTGCGGAATCATCGGCAATATCCAGATAAGACAATAAACTTATAACAGGAAAGCCTGCATCCGAGGGATGAAAAAACGGGCGGTAATTATTACCGGCACGCCAGTAGTTATGATATTTGTCATGAGAAATAAAACGATTCATTAAACTGTTTGCCTTATGTTCGGCATACAATTTATAATTTTCTTTTTTTGTTGCTTTATACAATTCAATTGATGCCATCAAGGCGCAATAATCGTCAATAATATTCTCTTTTCCGTCGTTTGTTAATTGAAGGTTATTTTTTTCAAGATAGGCAAAAGCATCTTCGGCAGTTTTAAGATACCGGGCATTTGTAAACTGCCCGGAAACTTTAAAGGTACTTGCAATTGCAAGAGCGGCAATCGAAATACCGCCACCGGCTCTAAAGTCTGCATCGTAAATTAATCTTTTCCTGTTTTTCACCTTAACAGAATTTTCGTAAGTATCATTTTTCTTTGGAGTGGAAGTAATTTTAAAATTTATTCTTTCCGGAGCAATACGTCTATCGGAAGGTTTCTTATCTGCGCCCGGTGCAGCAACGGAAACGTAAAAAGAGCCTTTAGGATCTTTAATACGTACCAGATAATCCGCACCGTACATTGCTTCATCTAAAATTCTTCTTAAGTATTGCGTAAAGTCCGGATTATTTTTTTCCCTTAGTTCTTTGTAAGATTCGAACAGACTCCAGACCACCAGGGGAATTTGCTGCGGATTAAAATAGGAGGTAAAGGAAAGCTGGGATAAATGTTTTCCATAATCGCCTGTAGCATCGTACCAGCCGCCGTGCACATCAACATTTCCTTTGCGTCCGCCTGCAAACCGGAGATTTCTATCAGCTTTGTCCAAAAGCCCCGAACATCTTTGATCTTTAAAGTAATATATAACATTTGAAATGGTTTTTCTTTCCAGAATGTTGTGCCGAATAAAAAACGGGTATGAGTTTACAATTCCCTTATTCGTCCGGCATTCAATAAAATACTTGCCAGGTTTAATAAGGCGGTTAAAATCGAAAGTCCAGAATACCCAGTTTTTCCAGTGTGCAACACTACCGGCATAAACCGGATTGCCTGAATACACCTGTTCTTTTGATTTGCTGTTTATAATTACGGCAGAAAAGATTGAGTCACCATCAAATCCCAGAATTACGGAATGCTTTGGCCCTGCAGTATCATAGCCTATTTGATTTGTAAGAATTTTAATTTGCTGTGCAGATGCACTAAAAGAAAAGAGTAAGGCGAAAAATAAAATTGTTAAATATTTTTTCACTGCATTCTCCGGTTTATAATTGTAAAATATAATTGAAGAATTATTAAAACATGGAATAATTATATTTTTATTCATAACTTATTAAAGAATAATAATAAAGTTTGAAATAAAAAATTCAGATAGCAACTAAAATGAAAATTTTATTTACAATTTTTTTGTGCTTTATTACAAATTCTTTTCTGACCGGGCAATTTAAAGTTAAAGTAAACACTTATTATAAAGTATACTATTACGGGCAGCCATTTAATATTTTTGTTACTGCAATAAATTTTACAACGCAGCCGCATAACATGAGATGGAATTCAACCTGCGAAGCAAGTTATAAAATAATCGGAAAATATAACTGGATAGATAACAATGTTTGCCGGGATACATCAACAGATTTATATTTTGGGCCGGAGGAGTCGAATACCTGGTCATTTTTCTATGATAATCCGCCGCTTCCGCCGGGTCACTATAAAATTGCCGGTGAAGTAATAGGATACGGTAAAACCGATACAATACAAGTAAACATAATAGATACACTCTCTAATAAATATGCGGCGTATTATACTGCAACTGTAAAAGATTCAGCGACCGGCCTGCCGGATATAGTAATGGCTGCGGCAGAAGGAGCAGATTCAATATATACAAACGGGAAAGGCAGGTTTTTGCTTGAATTTTATTCATCGGCTTTTGCCGATTCACAAACCATACATCCTTTAGTAAAAATACTTTCCCAATACGATGACAATTATTCAAGACGAATAACAATTAGCAAAGGGGACAGCATTACCGGGCCGGATATAATATTAAAATCACACCGTCCACCAATAGTCAGCGGACGTGTTAACTACGGCGGGCAAGGAACCGGCAGAAAAATAGATCTTTATTTTTTAGGAAGAAATTATTTCGGCGATGAGCGTATAAATGCAGATTCTAACGGAATTTTTTCCGCATACCTGAATCCCGGTTCTTATTATGTCTTATGCGGGTTAAATTATTATGTCGAAGGCTATAAAGTATCCAGGCAAGAATATTATAAAAATACTTTAAGTCTAGATGATGCCGGTCTTCTGAATATTAATAAAGATACGAGCGGTATAAATTTTAATTTTGCGGCAATACAAACGGGAACAATTTCCGGTACGGTTAAAGATGCCGTTACACATCAGCCTCTCAGCCAGGCATTGGTTAAGGTGTTTACAGATACTTTAAATTTACATCAAACTTTTACGGATGCAAACGGAAATTACTCAATGAATGTACCGGAAGGTTCATATTACGTATCCGCATCAAAGACGTATCTTTATATTCACAAGGTTTATAATGACTCAACAGCCGTAGTTGTTGACAGCTCTAATCTTAATGTAAGAGGAATTAATTTTAGCCTTGTAAAGGAGCAAATATCTCACAATTCTATAGTCGGGTTCGTTAATGACGGTATTTCCGGTAAAGCTTTATCAAATGTTAAAGTGTATGCAATACCGGATTCCGGCGGTGCCCCGGCCCAAACAAACACGGACAATTACGGCCGCTATGCTATAGAGTATGTTGCAAACGGAAAATACATCTTATTATTCGATAAAACCGGGTATAAAAGTATTTATTACAATAATGCTTATAAATGGGAAGATGCCTATGTTTTTAATTGCAGCGGCTACAAGTACGTGGAAGCGGATAGTGTTTTTTTAGTAAGGACAGATACAACCGGGGGTAAAATTTCCGGTAAAATTTATACTGCATCAGATTCCGCATTAAGCGATGCTTTAATATATGCAATTAACTCGTCCGATAGTGTTGTTTCAACAGCATTATCTAGAACAGACGGTACTTATACAATTCCTTATTTACAAAACGGTGATTATATTATTAAAGCAAGTGAAGCAGGTTATAAAACAGAACAATATCCGGAAAAAATTCATGTAGATCTTAACCAACAACCTGTTGTTAACGGGGTTAATTTTAATGTAAACATTACCGGTGTTAAAAATAATAACAATACAATTCCAGTTTCATACAAACTATTCCAAAATTATCCTAATCCTTTTAACCCGGCTACAACGATAAAATATAAACTGCCGGAAGACTCTTATGTAAGGATAATTATTTATGATATTCTAGGTAATAAAGTAAAGGAATTGGTAAACGCATACCGAAAAGCGGGGAATTACCGGGTAAAATGGGATGCAAAAAACTTAGCCAGCGGAATTTATTTTTATTCAATGCAGGCAGGGGATTTTAGGGATACAAAAAAATTACTATTCTTAAAATAACAGATAATGTTTTTACTTTTACAATTTTAATTTATATTTACCGCCATTCTTTATAAATATTAATTCATTTTCTTATAATGGGCACCGGGAAAATTCATTTCCATAAAAAAGCGGATATAGAACAAAACGGTTTAAATGGGCATGTTAATATGCAAAAATAAATTAACGCTAATTTAACATCTGATTGATATATATCATTTTATCCCGCACTTATTAATATTATGTTTTAAACCTTTTTGAAACAAATTTGTCAAAAGACGGATAAAGCACATAAAATACTTATGAAAATACCAATTTTATTTACATGCATTTTTTTAGCAGCATCTTCCTTTTTAATCCCGCAAACTAAAAATGAATCCGGCACTTTACTAAAACATGCAACATTACAGGATTGTATTAATTATGCAATAACCAACCAGCCGACAATAAGGCAATCATTGTTAAATGAAAAAATTACAAACCAGGAAATTAATACGAAGCTTGCGGACTGGTTTCCGCAGTTAAACTTTAATTTCAATTTGCAGCATAATTACAAACTGCCTACTTCAATATTCCAGGGCAGGCCGGTTCATTTTGGGGTGGTTAATACATCAAGCGGAGATTTTTCGTTAACCGAAACTATTTTTAACAGAGATGTTTTACTTGCGAGCAGTACGGCGCATGATGTCCGCCTCCAGGCAAAGCAGACTACTATAAACAATAAAATTAATTTAGCAGTTAACGTGAGCAAGGCTTTTTACGGTGTGCTGCTGGCTGAGGAACAAATAAATTTAACCAGGGAAGATATAACACGATTACAGCAAAGCTACAACGATGCTTATTTTCAATTTAAAAGCGGAATTGTAGATAAGACAGATTATGAACAAGCTAAAATAGAGCTTAACAATGCGGCAGCGCAATTGAAAGGCAACAATGAACAACTTAAGGCAAGCTATGCGGTACTTAAAGACGAGATGGGATATCCTTCGGGACAAAAATTGAATTTGGTTTACGATACCGCTAAAATGGAGCAGGATGCAATTATAGATACAACCCGGCAAGTTGAATATAGTAACAGAATAGAATATAAATTACTTCAAACAGATTTAAGCCTGCAGAAAGCAAATCTTAGCTACTATTATTGGAGTTTTTTGCCGTCGCTGTCTATCTTTGGCGATTATAACCTTCAATTTCAAAACGACAAGCTGCCAAATTTATATAATGTAGATTATCCGAGTGCTTATGCAGGTATTCAGCTTTCTTTACCGATTTTCCAGGGGGGAAAGCGCTTTCAGCAAATAGAAGAAGCCTCCCTGCAGGTTCAAAGTTCGGAATACGATATAGCATCGTTAAAAAACTCAATAGATGCGGAGTATACGCAGGCACTAGGCAGTTACGAAAGTAATTTAAGCAGTTTTAATGCAGCTAAGCAAAACTTAGTTTTGGCAAAGGATGTTTACAATACCGTTGAACTTCAATATAAGGCGGGCGTAAAAACTTACCTGGATGTAATTACGGCAGAAACCGATTTACGAACAACGGAAGTGAATTATTATAATTCCCTCTACCAGTTGTTAAGCAGTAAACTTGATGTGGAGAAGGCATTGGGAACGGTGAAGTATTGAGGGAAGGATGGAAGATGGAGTAGGGAATATGGAATATGGAGTATGGAGGATGGAATATAGAGTATGGAGGATGGAATATGGAGTATGGAGGATGGAAGATGGAAGATGGAGTACGTAGGATGTGAAATGGAATAGGTAAAAGGTGATTGGTAGTTGAATTAAGGTTGGAAAGATATTTTTTATATAATGTTCAATATTCAATGATCAATATTCAATGTTCAATATTCAATGATCAATATTCAATTTTCAATTAAAGAATTAAATAACATTTAAAATTTTTATTAATATGAAAAACAAAATATTATTAGCTGTTTTAGCAGGTATTTTTAGTATAATACTGGTATCGTGCGGCGGAAGTAAAAAAGGAGGATTTTCATTTCCCCCGGTTCATGTAGCATCTTATACCGTAAAAGAGGCAAAGGCTTCTTACTATAATAATTACCCTGCTACAGTAGTTGCATTAAACCAGGTGGAAATAAGGCCGGAAGTATCCGGTTATCTTACAAATATATATTTTGAAGACGGGCAGCATGTAACCAGGGGAATGAAGCTGTACGGAATAGACCAGCAGCAATACAAAGCGGCGTACGATATTGCAAAGGCAAATCTTCTTAAAGCCCAGCAGGATTATAAAAGGTATAAAGAACTTGAAAAAAACAATGCAATAGCAGCGCAGACGTTTGAGCATGCATCGGCGGATTTACTGGCAGCACAAAGCAGCTTAAGCGAAGTGGAAACCAATTTGAAGAATTCAATAATTTATGCACCGTTTAACGGTACTATAGGAATTTCTCAGGTTAAGTTAGGTTCTGCTATAACTGCAGGGCAGACATTAATGAATACTATATCTTCCGACAATCCGATGGCTGTTGATTTTGCAGTAGATGAAAAGTTAATTGAACGGTTTACCGATTTGCTGAATAAAAAGGATAATAAAAACGATTCAACATTTTCTTTAATTCTACCCGGTCAAGATATTTATCCATATCACGGTCGTCTTATTTTATTAGACCGGGCAGTTGACCCACAAACCGGAACATTAACTGCCAGACTGGTATTTCCAAACCCAAGAAACCTGTTAAGGCCCGGTTTAACATGTACGGTACGGGTATTGAACAATAATACTTCCGAGAGCATATTAATTCCTTATAAAGCGGTTACCGTAGAGATGGGGGAATACTTTGTATTTGTTATACATAAAAACAGAGTAGCACAGCAAAGGATTGAAATAGGCAGAACAATAAATGATGATATGGTTATAGTGGAAAGCGGATTAAAGCCGGGTGAAGAAATTGTTACCCAAGGTGTTCAGAAGCTGAGAAACGGCTCCCAGATAGTACTAGGAACTACCGGAGGAAAGGCAGGCAGTGCTGCAAAGTCATATTCAGGTAAGTAATTCAGAAACAGGATAAGAAATGATTGCTGATACATTTATAAAAAGGCCGGTAACTGCTATAGTAATTTCGCTAGTAATAGTTTTAATCGGCGGGCTCTCAATATTCAATTTACCAATTAGTCAATACCCGGATATAACACCGCCGACAGTATCCATATCGGCAGCGTTTACCGGAGCGGACGCAACAACAGTTGAACAAACAGTTACAACGCCAATAGAAACCCAGGTAAACGGAACGCCCGGAATGGCATACATGACGAGCAACAGCACAAGCAGCGGCCAATCCTCTATAAGCGTTGTTTTAAACCAGGGAACTAATCCCGATATTGCAACAATGGATATCCAAAACCGTGTAGGGATTGCAACACCTCAATTACCGGATTTAGTAAAGCGTTTAGGTGTAACAACCCGGAAAAGGACATCCAGTATATTAATGATTGTAGCAATTTACTCACCGAAACATACTCATAATATTTCGTTCCTGGATAATTACACAAATATATTTGTTAAAGATGCTTTATTAAGAGTACCGGGAGTGGGGGATATTTTTGTAAGAGCAGATAATTTTAGTATGCGAATTTGGCTTGACCCGGACAAGCTGGCGCAATTGGGCTTAACTACTACAGATATAACAAATGCAATATCTGCACAGAATCTTCAAATAGCTGCGGGTACCGTGGGTGCACCTCCACAGAACAGCAAGCAGACATTTGAATATACAGTATTTACAAACAGCAGGTTAAATTCCGTAAAGGGGTTCGGAAACATTGTGGTAAAGGTTAATCCTCAAACAGGTTCGGAAGTATATTTAAAAGATGTAGCAAAAATTCAGCTTGGTAAAGACAGCTATTCCATTATTTCTTATATTGACGGGGAAAGGTCTTCTTTTTTGTTAATATTTCAGGCGCCCGGAAGCAATGCATTGAAGGTTGCAGACGGAGTGTACAACGAAATGGACCGGATTAAGAAGTCTTTTCCTGAAGATGTAGCATACGGTGTACCATTTGAAGCAGTATCTGTAGTTAGAGAATCTATTAACGAAGTATTAATAACATTGCTGGAAGCTTTAGGGCTGGTAGTACTGGTAGTATTTCTATTCCTTCAGAACTGGCGGGCAACCATAATACCTATTTTAGCCATACCTGTTTCCATTATAGGAACCTTTGCATTTTTTGTACCGCTCGGTTTTACAATTAATACATTAACCATGTTCGGTTTTGTGCTTGCAATAGGAATAGTGGTGGATGATGCAATAATTGTAGTGGAGGCAGCGCATCATTATATAGATGATGAGCACCTTTCTCCTAAAGAGGCAGCATCCATGGCAATGAAAGATATTTCCGGGCCGGTAGTGGCAATAGCATTGATACTTGCATCGGTATTTATACCGGTTGGATTTATACCGGGCATAGTAGGAAAGCTTTACCAGCAGTTTGCAATAACAATAGCGGTATCGGTTTTAATTTCCGCATTTGTTGCCCTTACATTAACACCTGCGTTATGCTCTTTAATATTAAAGCCCGTAACCTTAAATAAAAATTCAAAAGGGTTGAATAAATTCTTTTTTAAGTTTGACGAATGGTTTAAGAAAGCAACCGGCTCTTATGTAGGAGGTGTTAAGAAGAGTATAAAGATGACACCATACTTCTTAGTAATATTAATTTTGGTTTATGCAGGAACGGTAGTATTATTTATGAACAAGCCGACAGGATTTATACCCAGTGAAGACGAAGGAAGATTGTATGTTACTTACGAACTGCCGGAAGCCGCATCTGCAACAAGATCTATAAATGTAATAAAAAGGCTGATGAATATTCTTGAGCACACGAACGGCATTGGACATTTTGCAGCTATAAACGGAATTAATGTTGTTAACTTTGCAGCTAAGTCAAACAGCGGAACTATATTTGTACAGCTAAAGCCGTGGGGGCAGCGTACGAGCAAATCGCTTCAGCTAGATGCAATAGAGAACACTTTAAGAATGAAATTTGCGGCGATAAAAAGTGCGAATGTAATAGTAATATCTCCGCCTGCAATACCGGGATTAGGAGCTACGGGAGGATTCAGCTTTGAGCTGGAGCAGCGGGAGAGCACAGATAACGTACAGCAGTTTGCAAATGTAGTGCATCAATTTGTTGCGGCAGCAAACAGGCGACCGGAATTAACAAACGTATTTTCGTTTTTTTCCGCAAACACACCAGCGTATGATTTAACTGTAGACAGAGACAGATGTGCAAAGCTTGGTATTAACATAGCAGATGTTTACAGTACCATTCAAACATTTTTGGGCAGCAGTTATGTAAACGATTTTACGATATACGGCAGAGATTTTCATGTTGTAGCACAGGCAGATACAAACTACAGGTCATCCATACATGATCTATCTAAATATTATGTAAGGAATACTTCCGGTAAGATGATACCATTAAGCACGCTGGTAAGCTACAAGATTACCGAAACAGCTTCCGTAATTTCCCACTTTAATATGTTCCGAGCAGCGCTAATAAACGGAAACGCAGCACCGGGTTACAGCAGCGGACAGGCATTAACGGCACTGCGAGAGGTAGCAGCGCAGGTTCTGCCATCCGGTTACGGTTATGATTTTTCCGGTTTATCCAGGGAAGAAATAAATGCAGGAAGCAGTACATTTGCAATCTTCGGTTTATCACTATTATTTGTTTTCTTATTCTTATCCGCATTATATGAAAGCTGGTCTGTTCCGTTTTCCGTATTATTTGCCGTGCCAATAGCTGCATTCGGTGCGATAGTAGTGTTAATATTGCAGCCGCATTTAAGCGATAATGTTTATGCACAAATAGGTCTAGTTGCATTAATAGGACTGGCAGCAAAGAATGCAATACTAATAGTTGAATTTGCCAAGGTTCGTCTAGACCACGGCATGCCGCTTATTAAAGCAGTAACAAATGCAGTAAGATTAAGGCTTCGCCCAATACTAATGACTTCGCTTGCATTTATACTTGGTGTTTCTCCGTTAATATTTGCATCGGGGGCAGGCGCCGTAGCCAGGCAGACAATAGGCTGGACGGTAATCGGCGGGATGCTTGCTGCAACCGGCCTGGCAATATTTATAGTACCGGTTCTTTTTACGGTTATAACTAAAATTGCGTACGGTAAGGAAAAACTTGAGGAGCTGGAAGCTAACGGCGTGAAGGAAGGTGATGTTGCACCGGAGAATTAAGGGTGGTGCTGGTTGTTTGTTCTATTATTACAATAATATTTCCGCTACTGTGTAAGAAGCGGAAATATTAAAAATAATCGAATAATTTATGTGCTGAAAGAGATTGGTAATTTTAAATATATTTTTATTAGTGTTATAAGGCGGGGAAATCCCTCTGACACTTCTGAGAAGTGCCTACCTCCATTTAGTAAAGCATAGCCGTCAACTTAAGGTTGAACAAATTACTTTTTTAAAAGAAAATATTGTTAAAGAAATAAATATGAAATTTAAGTAAATGATATTTTGACGGAATAAAAAATATCAGGCTATCACTGATAATAAGGGGGCTGCCTAAAAAGTAATTATTTACTGAACTTACGCATTCAATTAAAATGATAGAAGACTATACAAGTAGTTATTATAAAAAATTCGACTAAGATAAAAAATGTTGTAGTTTAACATTATTTTACCTCACCCCCTAGCCCCCTCTCCTTA
>JBJKSH010000220.1:0-26798 GCA_046704255.1 Ignavibacteriaceae bacterium
AACCACATACTGTCTACCGGGTTTGGCTCGGCATTCCATGTTTTTATTTTCGTTTGAACTGCTCCGACTTTAACCGAGTACCCGTAGGTAGTAGGTAAAGTTGTAAATCCATAAAATTTCATTGCGCTGCTGTAAGAAGGTGCCTGCGCATCTACCAATCCAGAAGTTACCGGATTTTGATCAGCCTGCAAAGGCCATAGCGCATTTGAAGGATTAGGCAGACTTACTATGTTTCCGCCTACAACTACATTTTGCAAGCAAATATATTTACCGGTTTTAACACTTGATTGATTATCGACCCAGGGATAAATTCTTAAATAAAAAGTCTGCCCTTCATTAACTGAAACTTTTACAGAAGTCTGAACAGGCGTTAAAGTAGTTTCACTTAAATAATTATTCCCGCTTGTGTCGCCAGTTGAATAATTTATTTGTGTTGAAGTTTTAAAAGTTGAGTCTGTTGAATAATAAATATTTGCTTTCATTGTATTGATATACTGGGAAGCAATATCAAATGAAATTGAATTCACATCAAATTTATACCCTGTCTTTGGGGAAATTGCAAATTGAATAAATACGGTATCAATTTGTGTTGTTTGATTTGCAGGCCAATCATTATTAGAAATTTTAACCCTTTGGCTATAATTAGGTCCTGAGTATTGATTTATAATCATATTATTAAGAAACTCATCGTTTGCAGCAACCTGCCCGGTTGTAATAGCAGATTGGCCCGTTCCGCCGGTAGAAGGATTAGTTAGGGCCCATGTTGCACCTGAAGGAAACAGGTTAATAAATGAGGTTGTACCTTTAATAACAACATTCTGAATATACATATACTTGCTTGTACTGCCGTTATCACCAGTCTTATTCCAGGGATAGACCCTAACATACAATGTCTGGCCTGCGTTTACCTTTGCATCTATCATATTACTTACTGAGTCGGAAGGTAATCCTTTCCCCGCTTCCGGCAGAGAAAGATTAGTGTCTATGATAGTTGAAACAGCAAATGTAGAATCGGTGGAATAAGCAATGGTTGCCATAATATTTTTACTACCCTTTGCACCAAGGAACATCGAAACTGAAGTTGCATTAAAAGAATAGCCCGGCTTGGGAGTAACAACAAACTGAATAAACATATTGTTGTTTTTCATGCTGTCGGCTGCCCAGGCACCGCTGCCGGCAGGTTTTAGTTTTTGCACATTAGTTAGTGTAATATCACTAAATGCCGCAGAACCGTCGTAAGCTATCTGCAAACTATCAATAGACTCGTTTACAGAAGTTAACTGACCTGAAGTAATAAACGATTGGTCCCCTTGAAGTGCCCAGGTAACAGATGCCGTACCTTGAGCAAAAGAATTGGCACTAATAAAAATGCCGAAAATAAATGCAGACATTATAGTCAACACCTTTTTCATATATACCTCTCTATGATAATTGAATAAATATAACTGTAATGTGGGTCTAAAATTATGGTATGAATTTTAGGTTAGAACTGATGCTGATTTTGCAGCAGCAGTTTAAAGTGTGCCTGCAAATATTTGCCGCACCCCGCTGTAGTATTTTAAAGATTGTAACCTCCCCTGCCAACCACTTAAATAAATTTAAAAATTTCCTCTTTCTTTTAACTTATAAAATATTCCTTCCCTTTTGGTTTATAAAAATATTCAAACGGATTTAATACTTTGAACTAATATCCTCGCATTTTCGGTGAGTTTATTAAAATTTCCTTCTGCAATTGCTTTTTTATCCAGTAAGGCGCTGCCTACGCCAACCGCACATGCGCCTGCTTTAATCCAGTCACCTGCATTTGTTAAAGACACTCCGCCGGTAGGCATTAGTTTTAAATGCGGCATTGGTGCAAGTACTCCTTTAAAAAATGCCATACCAACAACATCAGCAGGAAAAACTTTTATTATATCGGCGCCTGCTTCAAATGCGGTTTGTATTTCCGTTGGAGTAAAAGAACCGGGCATTGCCGGCACATCATTTTTATGTGCGGTTTCAACAATTTCTTTTTTGAAGATTGGGCTTACAACATACCTGGCACCTGCATCAACTGCTTTTTGTGCAGTCTCTGCATTTAATACCGAACCGACACCGATATTCATATAACTGCCAAGTTCTTTTGATGCAGACTCTATAACCTTTATTGCGTCCGGTACTGTCATGGTAATTTCTATACCGGATATTCCGCCTTTGTAAATTGCTTCGGCTACTTTAATTAATTTTCCCGGATCGGATATACGGATAACTGCAACTGCTTTTGATTCTAATAAAGAATTTATAATATCTATTCTGCTCATTTTATCTTTTTAAATAAATTTTCAAGTTAATAAATTACATCCGCAGACCTGTATAAATATTAGGAACCGCTTTTAACGGCTGAAAGAATCCCGTTCTTTCTTACCGAACAAGTTTCTCTAAAAATTAATTCCGTAGGAACTACAATATGCTGAGGTTCAAACGATTCTATATTCTTTATTTGATCTATTATTAATTCTACGGATGTTTTGCCAAGTGTATTTGTCGGTTGATTTACACAACTTAATGAAGGAGAAATAAAACTGTTAACATCGCTGTTGCCGAAACACATAATATCAATATCCTCGGGAATTTTTAATCCGAGTTCCTTTACTGCAGCATAAACACCAAGAGCTACCGGATAAGTTACGGCAAAAACAAATTCGGGCAGGTTATTGCTTTCATATAATTTCATAAATCCTTTATAACCATATTCTTCACCGAATCCGCCCTTGATAACCCAATCCGGATTAATAGGCAAACCGTATTGTTTCATTGCGTCTTCAAAACCGAGGTACCTGTTTAAGCCTATATTTATTTCCGGGTAACCGGCAAGATGTGCAATTTTAGTATACCCTAGCTTAATTGCATGTTCAATGGCTTTAAAGGCACCTTCCCTGTCGTTAACAGCCACCGAACTTGTACCGGGAATATTCACAATTCTATCCATAAATATTAACGGTACACCGGCTTTAATTACTTTTTCAAAAATGGAATTGTTGCGGGTATTTTGAGTTACGGAAACGATTAAACCGTCTACGCGCATAGCTAGTAAAGTTTCTATATGTTTTCTTTCCCGCTCGGAATTTTCCTGAGATACAGTTAGAATAATTTCATAATTATTATGAAAGGCTGTGTCGTAAATAGATTCTATTACCGAACTAAAGAAAAAGTGCGCAATTTTTGGTACAACCACTCCAATTGTATTGGATTTTTTAGACGATAAGTTTCTTGCCATGTAATTAGGTGTATAGCCTAATTCCTGGGCAACTTTTTTTACTAATTGTGTAGTTTCTTTGGAAATATCGGGGTGACCGCGGAGTGCTTTAGATACTGTAACCTTTGAGACATTCAATTGTTTTGCAATATCATCAAGCGTAATTGAAAGCCTTTTGTTCAATTTTCGCTTCCTTTAAGTTATAACTTTATCGTTAACTTTAACGCTAAGAAAAATAATTAAATTAAATGAAAAAAAATATAATTGAAGATAAAATCCCGGTTTACTGTAAAATCCCGGATTACTGTAAAATCCCGGATTACAGCTTGTAAGCTTTTTTAACAAGATCATACGCAAGTGCATGGCTTATTTGTTTTGCATCTTCAAGTTCAATTATATGTCTTACAACCAGGTTAGCCAAAAAGTTGGAATCCATTCTTCTGGCAAGATCGTGCCTTGCAGGTATTGAAAGGAATGCCCTTGTATCATCATTAAAACCTACGGTATTGTAAAAGCCTGCGGTTTCAGTTACTTGTTGTCTAAATCGTGTCATTCCCTGGATGCTGTCATGGAACCACCATGGCGGGCCAAGCCTCATAGCAGGATAATGGCCTGCCAGTGTAGCCAACTCCCTTGAATATGTTGACTCATCAAGTGTAAATACAATTAATGTTAAATCCGGATTACTGCCGTATTTGTTCAGCAACTCGTATAAATTCTTTGTGTATTCTGTTTGTAATGGAATATCTGCTCCTTTATCCAGCCCGAATCTTTCAAATATTTTTTCATTATGATTTCTTAAGGAGCCGGGATGTACCTGCATAACCAATCCGTCTTCCGTACTCATCCTTGCCATTTCCATAAGTATGTTTGCGGTAAACAACTTCTGATCATTTTCGGTTGCCTGCCCTTTTAATGCGCGGCTAAAAATTGCATCGGCTTCTCCGTTCGACAACTGATGTGTATACGGGCTGATAATTCCCTGATCGGTAGATACAGCACCGAAAGATTTAAAATATTCCCTCCTGTTTTCAAGAGCCCGAATGAAATTATTATATGAACTTACTTCAATTCCGCTTGCCGCACTAAGTTTATCAATTTCATCTTTCCAGTTTGCAGTATAAATATTAACTACGGCATCCGGTCGAAAGCAAGGAATGACTTTTCCCTTCCAGCCGGATTCTTTTAGCTTCTTATGAAACTCAAGAGAATCAGCAGCTCCGTCTGTTGTGGTTAGAACTTCAATATTAAATTTTTCAAATAAAGTACGCGGTAAAAATTCTTTTGTGTTCAGCTTTTGCTGTATCCGGTTGTAAATATCCAAAGCATTTTTGGAATTCAGTTTTTCCTGAATACCAAATACCTCGGCAAATTCATGTCTTAACCAAACACCGGTAGGAGTTCCGGCAAACAAGTAAAAGTTATCACCGAATACCTGCCAAATTTTTCTATGATCCTTTTCGACTTTCGTACCATCAATTGTAGGAATACCAAGTTCCTCCAGTTTAATTCCCTGAGAATATAACATTCTGTAAATATAATGATCAGGAATTATAATTAATTCCGTAGGATCCGGGAACGGCTCGTTATTTGCCAGCAGCCTGGGATCTACGTGTCCGTGCGGGCTTACAATTGGTAAATCTTTTACTGCAGAATATAAATTGAATGCTGTTTCCCTGATTTTTTCATCAGTATCAAAAAATCGGTAATTATTTAATGTTGTGTTATCCATTTTTATATCTCTCTTTAAATTCTATAATATTAGATGAATGAGATATATAGGAATAGGGCTATAGGGTATAAGGTATTATACACCATTCAGAAGTTTAACCTTATAACTTCATACCTTAATCTCATTATCTTCTCCCTCATTAACTCAGTTTACACTTTTTGCCTTTTCCAGCAGCCACGTAAAAAGGTTAACTGCTGCTTTTTCGTTTTGAAAACTTTTAGGCAGCTTGTGGTTATCAATATACTCATTGTAAAGCCAGGGATCGCCGACGGCAAACACAAATCCCTTTCCGACTTTTGCCGAAGCCATAATTACATCGCCTTTATTTGTAAGTAATGATTTTGCAGGTGAGGAAATTTTTAACGTGCTGATTTCTTTTAAATAAATTTTCTTTACACCTTTAAATAAAGGCCGGTCGGGTAAATTATCAAACTTGCCCATATCATAATTTTTACCTATTACGTCGTTCCTGCTGTCTTCATTAAAATGAATTCCGAAATTACCGGCTAAATTATTCAGATGAGTAAATTCGCAGTTGCCTTTATCGTTTGCAAAAAGAATAAGCACGCCGCCGTCTTTTACCCACTTTACAATATTTTTAATCGATGCGTTTTCAATATAATTAGGATGCGGATTTTCTTGCGGAGTATCCGGATCTACAATTATATAAATGCTAAGATTGTTTAGTTTGGCTAAAGTTGGAGCTGTATGAACTTCGGCTGTTTGCGCACCAAGCTTTTTAATTACACTGCCAAGCTTTGAATAACCGGAGTTCGCGGAATCTTCCCAAATATAATGGTATTGTACTTCTTTGCCTGCCTTATTTTTTCTATGCTCATCGTTAAAGTAATAATCAAGCCCAACAACTTTTCCTTCCCCAATCATCTTTTTAGAGTTTGCATTGAATTGTGAATTTTCAAGCTGAAGCGATGCAGATATAAGCGGTCCTAATCCTTTAAAATCATTTGTTCTTTTCGGTTCGCTTGCATAATAGTCAAAGCTGCCATCTCTATAAGGCTTGCCTCCAAGCCCGGCACTGCTTATTGTATTTATTAATTCCGGCAAACCGTTTTTACCCGTTTTTATTAATTTATTTTTAATACCTGAAAAAACATCTTCAGCATATTTAAAATATTTTTTATTTAAATAGCCTTTGTTTGCTCCCTTAGCAAACACATAACAAAACATTGAAGAAGAAGAGGCTTCAAGGTAGTTTCCTTTTTTATCCGGTTTATCAATTATTAAATACCAAAGATTTGTTTTTTTATCCCTGTATTTCCATAAAACTCCACATTCTCTGTGAAGAATAGCTGTAAGTTCTTCCCTTGCCGGATTTTCTTTTGGGAAATAGTCCAGGACGTCAACAAGACCCATTAAATACCATCCGATAGACCTGCCCCAAAAGCTTGGCGAATCCCCTGTTTTGGGATTAGCCCATTTTTGAGTTTTGCTTTCATCCCACCCGTGATATAATAATCCGGTTTCAGGATCCAATGCATGCCTGTATATAAGAATAAACTGCTTTGCAATGTCGTTATAATCATTCGGCTCATTAAACATTTTTGCATATTTTGCATAAAAAGGTTCAGCCATGTAAAGGCCGTCCAGCCACATTTGATGGGGATAAATTTCCTTATGCCAGAATCCGCCTTCCTTAGTACGCGGCTGTTCGCTTAATTGTTTCCTTAATAGCTCTGCTGCTGATTTATATTTTGCTCCGCCTGTTTTACCATACAAATCAAGGATAACTCTTCCCGGTGCAATATCATCTAATCTGAATTTTTTAAAATCATAAGTTTTAATAGAACCGTTACCCTGTACAAAATAATCGATGTTCTTTTTGATATAATTATAATATTCCGGGTTCCCTGTTTTTTTCCATACATGCCACATAGAATTTAAAACCACACCGAGCTCATAATTCCAGGAAATTTTTTTATCGCTGTAAACAGCCAGCTTTGGGTAATCCGCAATTACAGTATTGCATAATAACACGGGCCAGTTAACGGATTTAATTTCCGGATTATTTTTTGGATTGTCGGACTTCCGGTTAGATATAGTATTTTCTTTATTTACCGGAGAGGCAGAAAACTTCTTTCCTTCCGCAGAAGCAGATAATGAAAGAAGTATAAATACGATTAATAAACTTGCTGCTATGTTTTTCATATTGTTATAAATTAAAAGGGCATTATTTTTTTAGCTCAAAAATTGAAAGGAGTAATCTATTTTTTATTAAAAATAATGCCCCAAAATTTTGTTTAAAAATTATAACGCAAATCCTACAGAAAGTCGGTTAACATTCTTAAATACGTCCATCTTGGAAAAAGAATAATTAACCTGAATATTGTTGCCGCCGATGTTCTTAAAGAGCCCTATTCCGGCAGACCAGGAAGCAAGGTCCCTGTTTGTTTGATAACCGGCTCTTAACGCCAGCATACCAAGCAGTTTATATTCGGCACCGATATTAAATCTTTCCGAATAACTGTTCGAATGAAGAAAGTCAACTGCAAGTGTTAGAGCATCGTTAGGAGAATGATTCGGATTAATAAAATCCAGTACATCTATTGCAGTACCAATTGTAAAGGTAAGAGGAAGCTGTTCGTAAATTTCTTCTCTTTTAATATTGGATGAAAAATTCCTAATTGCCATGCCGAATCTAAAATGTTTAAAATCGGTATAATAAATTACACCGGCATCAAAGACCAGCTTATCGGCATTATTTTTTACTGTGGTACCGTCTACAAAAGTATTTTCACCGAGGTTTTGACCTGCAATTCTAACATTACCCCCAATAGCAAACTCGTTGCTTATTGCTTTTGCATAACTAACACCAAACGAATATGCACCTACATTGTTAAGTGTACCGTTGTCTATGTATCCAAGTGCACTTCCCGTACTTGGGTCTAAACTGGTAGCGTATATGGTTCCGTAATTAACGGATAATAAGCTTATCCCGACCGTGCCGTAATTTTGCAGGTTCCAGGCAGCGGCACCGCCAATGTAATTTATATCTGCAATCCATTGGGTATAATCTACTACAACATTAAAAGTATGATCCATATTTGCCAGACCTGCAGGATTATAGAAAATACTTTCCGCACCTTTCCCAACGGCAAAGTAAGCATCGCCCATAGCACTTGCAACGGGAGAAATACTAACTAGCTGGAAGTCCATAGTGCTTTGAGCCAGTTTGTTTAGTCCAACCTGTCCATAGCCGTCTATTACAAAAGCAAGAGCGGCAAACAAAGTTAAAATAATTTTTCGCAAAGCGATAAACTCTGAAATATTTCTTTTTACATTCATTATTAAGCTCCTTATTTTCTATCGTACAACGATAAACTTTTGATAAGATAGTTCACCATCGGGCTTTTGAAAAACCGCTATATATATGCCGCTGTTTATTACCTGCTGGCTGGAAGTAAGCATATCCCAATTTTCGGAGCCCGTGCCAAGCGGATTGTTATGATGTATTGTTTGCACAAGGTCTCCGTTTTCCGTATAAATTTTAATCGTACAAAAAGGCGGCAGGTTATAAAATGTAATGTCTCTTTGATCCGTAAAACCATACTTAATTAAAAGAGGATCTTTAATGTTGTAAGGATTGGGAACAATTCTAATCTTAGACATATCCTCCTGCGGAAAATGCGGCGGTTGAACAGGATCAATATCCGGGAATAACACCCTGCTGCTGTATACAACTTTTCCTCGTGTTGTTGGGTCTGCATTAGGATCATTATCCGGTATTTTAGCTTTTGCCTGAATATAAAAATAATACTGAGCACCGAATAAAACATCTTTAAATTTAAAAGAATGTTTAGCAGCTTTATCACTAGCATCCGAATTATAAATAGAATGGTAGAATATAGTATCTGCGTTGGATATTCTAGTCATAATTCTATAACCGTCAAAATTTGCCATTTGCTCAGCCTGGGGGTCTGTCCAATCAATTTGAACACCGTCTCCATAGCCTGTAACGGTTGCAGTTGCCGGAGGAGGAGGTGCCTGGGGAATATTATAATTATGATCAAAATTCCATTGTGCCCTGTATGCACTTAACATAACAGAATCAATTCCCATACTAATCCATCTGTCTTTTCTCATATCCATTTCCGTTGCACCGTTTGGAAATTGAAAATTGCTTGGCAGCCAGCCGGTTTTTGGATTAGGCATGTTTGGCGGATTCTGCAAAGTTCCATCCAGCCATTCTTTACCAATCTGCTGCCCCGCCTTAAATCCTATTCCAGTATAACCGTTTGCATATACAATATGGACTTTTTGGCCGGGGAGGAATTTATACGGGCCAAAGCTTACATACCTGTAAGCAGCATTTTCTGGATAGGCGGCAGGTACCTGTGAGTTATCTGCAACTCCAAATTCATCAGAGTTTTGCTCGTGGTGTGTTCCTGGAAATTCTCCCGGCATCGGGAAATCATCGGAAAAGCCGCCGCGAAGAACATAAAAGTTACTGCTGTTGTAAACATCGTTTTGCACTGCCTTTGGAAAATTTCTTCCCGAATAAGTAACCTTAGGCTGTTCAAAATCATCTACATCCTGAGATGAATTATAATACGGTTCCTTGGATGCATGAAGAACAGCCATATAAGTCATATTGGGATCCAGCAGTCTGCCGTCTTGAGTAATTGCCGGTACCCCCATATTATCTCCCGGTTTTTGCGGGTCGTCTGCGCTGTACTCGTAAAATACTCTTAAAGTATCACCCGGTTTACCGCCGTAATAATGCTGCCAGTCATTACTTCCTAATTTAATATAATCGCTGGAAGTGGAACTAATCGGCGGATTGTGACCGTTAGAATACTCAAGATTATCTTTCGAAACATTAACATTTATGTAAACACTATCCAGTGTATCCTGGCTTGCATTTGTAAACATTAAATCGGCAATAACATAATCATTATTAAAACTTTGAGACCAGGCAAGCAGAGTTCTGCTTACATTTATTCCGAATATTGTAGAATCCGTAACCTGAACAATTTCATCATATGTATGGTTTTGAAAAGCCGGGTAAGACGGATCCACCGTACCAAAATTATCCAACGGAATAGTAGTAAAATTAACAACCTGGTCCGGGTAACCAAATCTTAAATAATTTGTTATAGGAACCAGTACTTTACCCACTCCCCAGGCAGGATATAAACTGTTTGTATAACTGTATTGAGCAACCGGCTGAATCGAATCTGCCAGAGGATTAAACCAGTGAGTAGCTGTAAGAATAATACCCGCACCAGTGTATCCTTCTGCATATTGCCCTCTGTTTGCCATAATATCATAATCATTAGGGAAAAAGCCCGAAAGATATTCGAAACTTGATCTGTAACCGTTTGCGGAAACACCAAGCCACAAATGCCCCATTTTCATAACTGCTGTCTGCAGTTCCGGCGGTGTTTGAGCTTTTGTACCAGGGCTGAAAATTAAAAAAGCACAAATAAAGATGCTTACCTTAATAATAATATTATTCGGCAGCTTATTTTTAACATTATTCATTTTGATCTCCGATATCTTAAATTTTAAAAATCAACCTTCATTCCAAACCAGATATCTCTGGGCTGATCATACATAAAGAAAGAATAATTAGGATTATTTATGTATGGCTTGGAACCTGATCTTAAATCACCGACTTTGTCGTTGCCGGGTACGTAAAGACCGGGGTTCTGCTTTCTCAGCAGATCATATTTAGATGAATTATACATTGGAAGATGAAGTGAAGCCAAATAATTTTGTTCATCAGTAGCATCCTGGAAGGGATATCCTTTACTCATTAAGTTTACTTTTAAGTTAAGAACATTTGTGCAGTCTACATAAAAAGTAGCATGCGAACCTGCAATATTAAATGTTTTGCTTAACTTAAGATCTACCATATAGTAATCGGGCCAGTTAAGATTGTTGTTTGTAAAAGGATCGTTAAGCGGATTCCATGTAAAATAATCGCCTGCTTCCCACTGGGCAAATATTGTAGCTTCCCAGTTTCCAAAAATATCCAATCCGCCAATCTGCGGGCCCCATTTATCGGGGGACCTAAAGGTAATATTAGCATTTATATTCGGCCTGGGAAGCGAACGTGATTCGTTACCCTGGTATAATGTTGTAGAAGAATTGTTAATAACAATATCCGTTATTGTATTTACGCCGGTGTTGCCGGTTTTAGTAAGCATATAATCAAAATTAACCCAGCCGGTAAACCAACTGTTATCGTTTTTAGATAGGTTTACCTCAAGGCCTTGAATATCCTGGTATTGATTATTCAAATAAGATTTATAATTTAATGTTGAATGCTCCGGCTGACCGGATTGATAAGTTACGGTTCCGAACTGCCCGGTAACATCCTTATAATAACCGGAAACTCTTACAATATAATTTTTATAAAAATTATATGCTACTCCAAGTTCGTAAGAAGTTGTTAAAGGCGGTTCCAAATTCGGATTTGCCATCTGGTACAACCCGTTCTTTGTATACCTGTATCTGAATTGATACATTGTATAATACGGCGGATTAGATCTAAACCTTCCGTAATTAAAATAAAATTTCGAATCGGTTGTTACGGGAAACGAAACACCAATACGCGGGCTAACGGTAAGATAATTTTTAATCTTCTGTAAGAAACCCGGATGGGTTTTGTTATACTCATACCACGCATTCCAGATGTAAGAACCACCTGTTGCCAGGTACTTAATTAAAGTACTGTCGTTTTTACCTCCGCCTGGTAACGGCTGCGGGGCAAAGGCATCATAAGCAAACGGCTGTGCCGGCCATACACCGCCACCTCCAAAATAATAATCCAGCCTAACACCTAAATTAGCTACAATGTTTCCGTATGACATTTGGTCCTGCACATATAAACCTGTTTGGCTTGGAGTTCTATGGTAATTATACTCATATACATTATAAGAGTTGTTGTTCCATACTTCATAGAACAAATGATTTAGGTCTATCATATTATACTGGAAACCGGCTTTTAAATAATTATTATCATCCAACTGTGAGGCAATATTAAATTTGGCTTCATATTGATTAGTTACCTGGTTATCATGCAAATCTCCTTCGCGGTGGCCAAGCACCATTGAACTAACCCATGGGATGGTAAATGAATAACCGCTGTATTGTTCATTACCAAACTGAGATTTACCGAACGGTGTTTCATCAACACCAAAAGGGCCGAAATGTGTTATGGTTGTTGTATCGCGGTTATCTCCGTAAGGAGTATGGTCTTGAATTCTTAAATAACTTAATGTTAACTCATAGTAAGTTTTATTACTTAACATTTGATTAAGGGTTAAACCGGTCATTACAGTGGTTTGGTCCAGGATAGGGTAATAGTTAGGATCGTAAGAATAAATAAAATCTTGAGACAAGTATTGAATATTGTCTATCGGCATAAATCCGCCTCTGTCGTTAGCATCCGGGGCATCCCCATTTACGGGAATAATAGGAGTAACACCAATTTCTCTTTTCCATAATCCATTTAAAGTTAATGTCATGCTTTTTGCAGGGGTAGATTTCATTGTAAGCAATGTAGTAGATGTAAAGTCATGGTCTAAAGTAACCGGCATAGTATAATGCTGCTGCTTAGTATTATTTGAAATATAGAAAGTAGCATCTCCAAGCAAACGGCTTACAAACGGTACAGGTCCTCCAAAGCCTCCGTCAAAGTTAAAATCACTAAAATCTTCTTTACCTGCTCTTGCGGCAAAAAGCCTTTGCTGTGCTTCCGGAACCGTATAACCTAGTTTCTTTAAGCCGGCATAATCCGGTATTACACGGAATTGCCATGCGGTTAATAAATACAAGTCCAGTGGTGTTGCACCCGGATAACTGCCTGTAATTGCACGGGACTTTGCTTCCTCATCATATCCTACAAACGAAGGATGCTGCTGCTGCATATAAGGATTGTTTGCCCATGCATTTTGAGTGCCTTGAAATGCAACCGCCGGATCCAGATAGGAAATTAAAAAATCATTTTTCGGATCGAAATATGACTGGCCGAACCGCCTCATGTGCGACTGATCGGTTGATAAATTAAATGTTCCGTGGTAGCCGTCCATTGAACCGCTTTTAGTGGTTATATTAATTAAACCGGAACGGAAATTACCATATTCTGCATTATAGCCGCCGGACATTAAAGAGACCTGTTCAATTGCACTTAACGGAATAGAAGTTTCTGCATTTCCGTTGGATTCGTTGTTAAACGAAAGCCCGTTTACAAAAGTACCTGTTTGGTCTGCACTGCCTCCTCTAATAGTTAAATAACCGTTGGTATTTTCTCCAACACCCGGCAGTTTTTCGAGAAAGGTATTTATAGCTCTAATACCGGAAGTGTTATTTATTTCGTTGCTGTTAACAACCAACTGCGTACTGGAAACCTCTTTGTGCAGTTCATCTCTCTTCGCGGTAACAACAACAGTTTGAGATTGAATTACCGATGGCTCAAGAGTAATATCCTGCCGGGTTATTCTGTCCATCGAAACAACAACACCGGTAATAATTTGTGTCTTGTAGCCTATCATAGATACTTTTAAGTTATAAGTACCTACCGGCACGTTAACAATAAAATATTTGCCGTTAATGTCTGTTGCTGCACCTAATGTTGTTCCCTGAACAATCACATTAACACCAACAAGATTTTCCCCCGTTTTTGCATCCTTTACTGATCCGGTAATTCTGCTTCTGTTTTGAGCATAAATATTGCCGGAGATAAATGCAAAAGTAAAAAGGAAAATTATCCCAATTTTAAGTACATCACGATATCCTCGTAGAAATTTTACAAGCATTTGCCAAGTCTCCTAAGAATATTATTACTTGTTTTATTTATTAATTATTAAAGTTCCATAAAAATTCTATATGTTATGTAATTTCATTAAAAGATAAAATATATTACTATGGCTTAACCATTGTATAATGCATACTGATCTATTTAAAGTTGTATATTGCATAAAAAGAATCTTATTTCAAAACCTTATCTCCCGTTATTTCATCAGGATCATTTTCCTTGAAATTATTTGCTGCGGTGTTGATAATCTATATATGTAAACACCGGAGCTAAGCGCAGCACCGTTAAAAGTAATCGAATGATTACCGGCATTTGAAACTCCGTTTATAAGCACTGAAACTTTTCTTCCCAACAAATCAAAAACTTCCAGTTTTATTTTTGAAGTCTTTGGAGTAGAAAATTCTATTGTTGTTACGGGATTAAACGGGTTGGGATAGTTCTGTAAAAGTGCAAATTCAGCCGGAGCTTTATTTGCTTTTTTAAAAGCTAAAATATTTTGCGGAACCAAACTGTTAATATAATTTTCAACATAAGTGTAACCGTCCGGTGCTACCTGTATGGCATCTGTAGAATCATTTGGATTTAAACCGTGAGCAGTTTCCCAATCATCCGGCATACCGTCGTGGTCGGAATCTTTAGGTGGATTAGTAGCAGCCAAAGCAGGCCATCCGCCAACATCTGTTTGCGAATCTATTATTCCTTTATTACCGCCGGAATAAGTTGCTCCAAAAGGAGCGTCACCGGTTTCTACCTCGTTAATTACTCTTAAGTCGGCAGAATCTCTGGCTGGGAAATTGTCCCCGACATTTTTTAATACTGAAATATAAGCACTAAAAGCAGATTGAGTATTTACAGGAGCAGATGTTAAAGGAGAATTTAATCTTAAGGAATCAAGGGGTACTTTATAATCATTTGGCTGAACGCCTCCGTTCCAATTATCTGCAGTAACAGCCGAGTTACCTTCCATGTAATTACCCGCAACGTACCATTTGCTAAACGGTGCAGTCTGTGTATGGACATCATACGGCTGTACAATCCTGTAGCGTGTACTGCCGCCCCCGGTTGCCGGGCCGGGTTTAAAATAATTGTTAATCATATTCTGGTTGCCTGACTCGCCGCCGTAAGCACTGTTAAAGCCCCAATTAAAAATTACGTTATTTCTAAAATCCACTAATTCCGTGGCATGTGTAGTCGTGTATCTCGCACCGTTAAACCTGGGATTTCTGCTTGAGTTATCTGCAAGAAGGTTATGATGAAATGTAGCACCCATGCCTCCCCAAATACCGCCGTAACCATGATTTCCTTTAGGATGATAAGAATGATAAAGACTCTCACTGTAAACGCACCACTGCATTGTAAAATCTTTGTTATCGTACCAGCTTCCGTCTTCATCAATTGCCCAGCTAATGGATAGATGATCCAAAATAATATTTTTCTGATATCTACCCCAGAAAGAATCGTCTGCTTCTGCTGTTAAATCACCCAATCTAAAACGCATGTATCTAACAATAACATTACTTGCTTTACATTCTACTGTATGGTTTGCAATGCAAATTCCATCTCCCGGTGCAGTTTGGCCTGCTATGGTTAAATCACCGTGTGTAATATTCAAATCCGAATTAAGCATAATTGTACCGGAAACTCTGAATACTATAATCCTCGGCCCGCTTTGTTCTACAGCCCATCTAAAACTCCCCGGCTGGCCGTCATCGTTTAAATTAGTAACTTCATACACCCTGCCGCCTCTTCCGCCGCTAGTGTATCTGCCGAAACCTTCGGCGCCGGGAAAAGCTAACAATTTACCGGTAGTATCTTCTTTGGTTTTAAAAGTAACTTCTGCCCCGTAATTTACACCTGCACTGTTTTCGGCAAAAGCTCTTACGTAATACAAGGTCTGCGGAGAAAGCCCGGTAAGCAAACTCGTATATTCACCTTTCCCGTTTCCATCTTCTGTCTTATTATCTTTTACGTTAGGCATTCCGTTAGTATTCCAGCAAACTCCTCTTGAGGTTACAACTGCTCCGCCGTTATTGATTACATTGCCTCCGCCGTTTGCTGAGAAGGCATTTATGTTTGTTATATCTAATGTTGAAACAATAGGAAGAGTAACGGATGAAGTATCACCTGAAGGAACCGTAAAACCGGATATTGTTACATTCTGTATATAGATATATTTACCTGAATTGCTTGAACCTCCCGGAAGCCAGGGATATACTCTAAGATAAAATGATTGCCCGCTTTTAACAACAGCCTGAACCTGATAATTACTTAAAGAAACTGCTGATCTGGATACAGCAATTGATCCGCTTTTATTTAATAAAACTGCATTTGAAAAACTCGTTTCGGCAGAATAATATAAATTAGCCACCATATTACCTGTACCGCCGGCATTAAGATATAAAGTAACTGAAGTAACATTCAGCCTGAAACCGGAGTCAGGTTTAACTTCAAATTGTATGTAACGCTGATTGTTTTGTTTTGATTCGTCCGGCCAATTTGCATTAAGGTACCAACGTTGGAATTTCCCTAAAGGGCCTGAACTTCCGTCTGACAAAACTCCTGTATAATCTCTTACCAAAAGACTACTTCCAGTTACTTTGTTTCCGTTAACAAAACCGGAATCTATAGAAACATTTTGAGAATCCGGTGGAACAAGATTCCATTTTACATAAGAACTGTTTTGAGCAAAAATTGGAGAAATAAAAATTATACTTAATAATAAAAATGTATAAGTTGCTTTTAATAGACTCATGCTTCTCCCTTTTACAGCTTTTTCATTTATCAAATTATTAGTAATGAAGCTGACCGGAAAGTGAAATTCCCGAATAGTTTTAGAACTTTATATCTTGACGGCAAGGACGAGCTATATTCTTAAATATAAAAACATTTGCTGCTTCTTAATATAGCCCGGTTTGCCGGGAAAGATCTATAGGATTAAAAGTAACACATCGAAGTTATAGGAAACAAACAAATGATGTTTTACCGATACTACCCCTTCCGGGGGATAGTATCGGTACTTTCATTAAATGCTTGTTCTTTTCTTAGTCATTACGATGTGTAAAAACTATCTTTTATATCTAACAACACAAAGAATTTTTTGGTCAGCCTCACTAAAATTAATCTTAGGTATAATTATTTCATCAAAATAAGTTTTTTTACAGAAGTCTGATTTCCGGAAGTTAATTTGTAGAAATAAATACCGGAATTAAGAGCAGACGCATTAAAATCGAACGAATGTAATCCACTCGACATATTACCTGCAATTAAAGTTTTAACCCTCTGGCCTAAAAGATTATAAACAATTAAAGTTGTATAACCTGACTTAGCAAGGCTAAAATCAATTGTGGTAGATGGGTTAAACGGATTTGGATAATTTTGCTTTAATTGAAATTGTGCAGGTATTTCTTTGCTTTCTTTAACTGCAGTAGCCGGAGAAGTAGTGCCGAAAATTCTTACATTGTACAAGCAAAAATATTTTGAAGAACTACCGCCGAGATCATACCAGGGGAAAAATCTTAGTACGAATTCTCCGCCGTCTTTAATAGTAGTGTTTATAACAAATGCGGTATCGGGAACTGGATTGTCTCTGAGATCCGGAAGGCCTGCCGTGGTTGTATCTAACATATGTTTGGTATAGAATAAGGTATCTGTGTCCCAATAAGAATTAGCATGGAAATGTCCGTGAGTTCCATAGCATCCCCAATAGTAAGCAACAGTATCTACTGTAAAATTGTATCCTGGTTTTGGCATTACAACAAACTGAACGTATCTGTTAAATTCGGGTGCTGTTTCAGCCGGCCACTCTAACCCGCCGTAGTATAATCTTTCGGCAGTACCAAATGCAGGCGAACCGGTAAAGTCTTTAATAGACAATGTATCGGTTAATTTTTGATCCAATGCATTAACATTGCCAACAGTAACAGCAGTTGTATCAACATCCAACGCCCAAACAGCGCTTGCCCAGGATTGTGCCTTTATCTTAACTGAGAAAAACAATCCGGCTATTAATAATAGGGTTGTTATTCTTTTCATAGAACCTCCTTTAATTAGTTATGATTTTTTATAATGCTCAAGTTAATTACTTGCTATAGACTGCCGCTTGTAGAATCTGTTTTATAAACGGCTTTCAGTATTAAGCTATCAACTTAAGCATGTTTATTTAGATTTTTCTAATTAAATCCGTTAACCGGCAGCAGTAATTTCAGGAAATTCGGAATAGTCTTGAATGCCGGGCACGGCTTCGCCACAGTGAGTCACAAAATCTTATAATGATAAAGCATGTAATGAAAAGAAATGAAGATTGACCGATAAAAAGAGAAACAGACCGGCATGGAAATTCTAAAGGTAATTATCTCGGGATTTTTAAAAAGTGTAACAAATCTTCAAATTACATGTTTTATATAGTTGAGAATTTAGTAGTTTAAGTAATCGGTTAAGTAACCGATAACTTTATCGATGCCTAAATTGGGAAATTAATTTTTAATTGTCAAGGATAAAATTATTTTTTTTGAAATTTATTTATTCCATTAACTATTCAAACCGCACTAAGTTTCTTTAATACAATCGATTAAAGGAATTGATTTTTCCTTTAATATATTTTGTTCATTATTTAAATTAGCTTTAACCGGTACTATCCCACGGCGGGATAGTACCGGTTCTTTTACAAAACTACTTTGTTCAGCTTCAGTCCGGTTAATGTAAAATTGTATAAGTAACAGAACGCTAGAACGCTACATTTAAAGAAAATCTGTTCACTCCGTTAAAGTATTGAGTTTGTGAATATGAATAATCAACCTCAAACCTTGTTCCTGCAAATGAATGGGATAGGCCTAGCCCTCCCGACCAGCCAAAAATATCCTGGTTGGATTCATAACCGGCACGTATGGAAACAGTCTTCATAAAAGTATATTCAACTCCCGTATTAACTCTGTCGGTATAATTATTAGGATGAACAAACTCTGATGAAACAATTATGGATTGATCCCGTGAAATATCTTTATTTATTATATCCATAATGTTCATTCCCAAACCAACTGAAAAGGATAACGGCAGCGGCGATTGAAAGTATTGATATCTTACAAAGGTTGAGAAATTTCTTATATCCATTCCAAGTCTTAACGATTCAATACCGGGGAAATATTTTATTCCCATATCGAAAGCTAATTTATGAGCATTATTATCCGATGAGCTGCCTGTTTCGTTTGTAAGCTGCCCTAACTGCTGACCGACATATTTAATAGTTCCTCCTATAGAAAATTTTGTACTTATGGCTTTTACATAAGATAAGCCAAATGAATAAGCTCCAACATTTTTAACATCACCGGTTAAAACATAATTCGCACCGGTACTGGAGACAGGAACAAAAGCCGTTCCCTTAATTGTTCCGTAATCAACAACAATAAAACTAAGTGCAACCGCACCATAATTTTCTGCATTCCAGGCAATTGCACCGGCAAGGTATTTAATATCTGCTATCCATTGTGTTGAAGAAACAAATGCTTCGAACTTTGAATTCATTTCGGTTAAACCTGCCGGATTAGCAAATACACTTTCCGCTCCCCGGCTTAAAGAGGTAAAAGCATTTCCAAGTGCCGCTGCTTTGGGGGAAACTCCAACCTGTAGAAACGTCATAGTAGCCTGGCCGGTCTGCTTTATATTTGTGCCTTGATCCGATAATCCCATACTTTGTGCCTTCAGGTTCACGGCACTTAACATCATTATTAAAATGAATATTTTAGTTATTAGTTTCATCTAAAAATCTCCTATGAAATTGTTATCTTGCAATTACCAGTTTTTGATAAGACACACCTCCATCCGGGGTTTGAAAAACAACAATATAAACACCGCTGGCAATTGTTTGTCCGTTTTCATTGGTCATATTCCAGTAATCGGAACCGCTGTCCTCATTATGAATAATTGTTCTTACCAGGTCACCGGCTTCCGTAAATATTCTTATGGTTACGGTATGCGGAAGTTCATAGAAGGTTATTTGAAGATTAGATGGATTGTTAAAACCATAACCTCTAAGGAGAGGATCATTCCAATTAAAAGGATTAGGTACCATTGCAATATTATCCAGATTGTTTCTAACAAGGGCCTGGCCCGTTACAGCGGTATTATTATAAAAATATACCCTTCCACTGTAAATAATCTTACCTCTGTCCAACGGATAAATATTCGGATCGTCAGGAACTTTGGCCATTGCCTGTACATAAAAATAATATGTTGCACCAACACGTATTCTTGTATCAGTATAGGTATTTGTAGATTTGCTGTCTGTGGTATCCGATCTAAAAACTTCCTGGTAATATGTTGTATCTGCATTAGATAATTTTTTCATGACTCTATAACCGATAAAGTTTCCCATACTTTCTGCGCTTGGATCCGACCAGTTAAGAACAATACCGGAACCGGTTCCTGCAACATTAAGGTTGGCGGGCGGCGGTGGTGTAACAGGTGCATTATAATCATGGTTAAAATTCCACTTTGCCCTGCTCACTGCCAGGTGAACCGAATCTATGCCTGTACTTATCCATTTATCCTTTTTGATGTCGGTTAAAGTAGCACCTGCAGGAAATACAAAGTTACCCGGGAAAAATCCCGAAGGAGAATTTGGAGTAGGATCCGAAAGTGTATTTGTTCCGTTTTTCAGGTCGTTATACCATTCGGTACCAACCTGAACAGCCTTCGTTCTGCTAATACCTGCAATTCCGGTTGCGGTTACAATTCTAATCTGCTGGCCGGGAGAAAATGTATAAGGACCGTAGCACATAATCATACTTTCAAAAGTATTCGCAAAGGCAGAAATACCGGGTTCACCGCCTGGTGCATTCCTTCCTTCTTCATCAAGATTCTTCCTGTGGAATCCCGGACGAATATCCGCGCCAGTAATATCTTCGGAAGAAAGCATACTTCCGTTAATTAATTTATAATATTTGGAAGCATCCGTGCCGGTTGGATTATAGGTATTATTAAAGAGACCAAGGTTCAATGTATTCTGCATATCTGCAACAGTTGTAACGGACGGCTGGCTCATATCATCCTGATCAGAAGGATCAACGTTACCGCTATAATTAGGTGTCGGCGTATAAGGCTGTTTTGATGCATGCAATGTAGCGACAAAAGTAAAGTTGAAATCCAAAAGCCTGCCGCCCTGTACGGTAAGGGGCTGTCCCATTCTATCAGCAAAAATACCGCTTGAAACTTCCGGATCATCCGAAGAATAGTCATAAAAAACCCGCAGTGAATCGGTTGTTTTAGCACCATAATAATGGTACCATTTTCTAGGTGCATTATTATTGTAATATCTATCTACCGAAGCAACTGTTGGGTTTGTACCATCGGAATTTTGAAGTTGATATTCGCCGTCGTGAATGAAAACATAAAAATTACTAAAAGTTACCGAAGTATCGTTTGAGAACGTGAGATCAATAATTGAATAATTATTGTCGAAATTTTCTCCCCAAGCCAGAACTTTTCTTTGAACAGTAATGCCGCATGAATATTTATTAGTAACCGTAACGGTTTGATCGCTAGTACCTATGCATTTGGTTGGATCAACAATTGCACCACCCAGATCATTGCCGGGAGGTGTAGCAGTATTTCCGCCAGAGGTTATTGTATAATTGGGATTTACATAACGTGTATAGTTTTCCAGCGGAACTACAACCTTGCCGTTAGTCTGATCTTTTTCTACAGGTGAAAACACTGCAGGTGCACCGTTCCAATTATCTGTTGCCACACAGACAAAACCTCCGAAAAAACTTTCGGTACCCTGGAACCTGCATCCGAAAGCACTATAGTCAGCAAACAAATTTAAATTTGCAGCGTTATATGTTATTCCTTTGTTTCCTCCGTTTTCGGTAACACCGCCCCACAACCGGTTTACTCTTACTAATGCCTGGGGAAGTATATTACCTGCTGAGAACAAAGCTATAATAAATGCCATACGAATAATGTTCATTCGTTTTAATTTGATTATAATCTTCATCTTTTCTCCAAATTTTTTTTATTACTGCCTTACCTGTTAATTTGGTAAAGGCACTTAATAATCTATTTTAGAAATCAAACTTAATTCCCAGCCAAACGGATCTTGTATAACCATAAGTAAACAAATCTACATTTGGGCTGTTAATCCAGGGTTTACTAGCGGAGTTCATATCTCCTACTTTATCTTCGGTTGAAACCACATCACCTTTTTTATGAGATATACCCATTGGATCTGTTACATCCTGTGTATATACGTAACCCGGATATAAATACGCACCTGTTGTCTCATCCCTTATCGGATTGTAATAAGAATTCTTATATGCAGGCAGATGCAATGATTGCATGTAATCTGTAAAATCTGCAACAGGACTTGTAGATGAAATTGAACCGTTTGCACCATAGAAAGCATAGTTGTATAAAAGCTGTTTGAAATTAAACAGGTTATTCACATTTAAAAAGGCTGTTGCTTTCAGCGGGCCTACATCAAAAGTTTTGCTTAACTTTAAATTAACTATCCACAAATTCGGCCATCTAAATTCATTAGTTGCTCCTTCATCCGTATTGCGGGGGTTATAAACAAATATATCGCCAAGTCTCCAATCAGGCAGAATGCTTAAGTTCCATCCGCCTAAAAATTGTCCCCATCTATCTGGAGATTTAAGAGTTATATTTGCTCTAATCTCAGGTACAGGAAAAGGCCTGGTGGGATTAGCGTAAGAAAATGCAGCAGGAGCGGCATTGGAAGCTGAATCTTCATATACTGCAATTCTGCCTGTTGCTCCGCCGCTGGAATATGTATACTGAAGGTTTAGCCAGCCGGTTATATATTCGCCGTAAGATCTGTTTATTTGAACTTCGAGACCTTGAATTGTTGCATAAGTATCACCGGTTCTGTACCTGTACCTTGGAATACCGGATGTTGTAGGTTCATAGTTTATTGCTCTTACATTTCCGGTTACATCTTTATAATACCCTGCAATATGAATTAAATATTGATTCATTAAATTATAATCAACACCTAATTCATATTGAATTGTTTTTGAAGGTGCAAGGTTCGGGTTGCCAAGATCGTACAAACCGCCTTTTTGGTTATCGTACCTAAAACCGTACGCCAGCATATCCGCCAAAGGAGGCATACTTCTAAATTGGCCGTAATTAAAATAGAATTTCGAATTTTCAGTTATCGGGAAGGAAATTCCAAATCTTGGGCTAAATACCAAATGTGTAGCCACAGGTTGAAGCAGCGGTGCTTTACCTTCTGCAATGTATTGTGCATTTAAACTTTTCCAATGCTGCCAAATAATTGATCCGCCCGATCTAAGAATATCCAAATAATAGTGAGTATTAGATGAATCATGCGGGTCTACTATAGGAGTCCAGTTCGGAGCTGCAAAAGCGGCCGCATCCCAGGGATTACCAGTAGGCCATTGTAAATTTCCGAAGCTGAAATAATCCATTCTAATACCTATGTTTGCAACCATATCTTCAAAGGTTATCTGGTCCTGAACATACGCGCCCAAATTTCTCGGATAAACATTAAAGTTATACTCATACATACTTAACTGGCCCTGGTTCGGCCAGTAAGACCATCGATTATTATTAAGGTCTGTATAATTGTATTCTATTCCGGCTTTAAGGAAATGCTGTTTGTTAATCTGGCTGCCGAAATCGAGTTTTAATCTTAACTGCTGAGTTAAAGAATTGTCATAATAAACCGCACCTTTACTGTCAAACCTTTCGCTTAAGCCCGGCACGCTAAAATATTGGTCGAATGTCCACCCGGCAATTGTATCCGTACTTGCAAGCAGCGGAAGAATATTTCTTCCATAAGGCATTTCCGTTAGAGGAATGGGACCAATATATCCCAGAACTTTATTACTTCTCATTGCACTTATACCGGGGTTAATATCTTCTTTAGTGGCCTGGTAACCCGCGGTAAAATCAAAATACGTTGTTGCGCTTATTGCATGAGAAAGTTCAAAACCGCCAAGATAATTTTTTTCGATCCACGGCTGCAGCATTGTATTGTACCAATAATAAATAGGGCCGTAATTGCTGCCGGAGGAAGTATAAAGCGGTATATCATTCTCGGGCATCATTGCACCTCTATCCAAACCCTGATATACATTAGACACTCCGCTGGCACTGCTTATGCCGTTTGCAGTAGAAAGAGTTGCCGGTTCGCTGTCGGCACCACGTGCCGGGTTCATTCCTTTTTCATAACCGTATAATCCGGTAATCTTGAGTGTTGTAGATTTTGTAACATTGGATTTTACCGCAAGCATAGTAGTGCTTTTAAGATCATACGGTAATTCCAGAGGCTCTATATACGAAGTTCGCTTTGTAATATTGGAAAGATAAAAAGTAGCATCGCCTAAAGCTCTGCTAAAAAACGGTATTGGCCCGCCGAAACCGCCGTCAAAATCAAAGTCGCTGTACTGGCCTTCTTTATTGGCATGGTTCTTAAATAAGTTAATAAAATTTTGGTCTGTAATTTCCGAACCGACATTCTGACCTTCTCCGTTTAGCTTGCGAATGGTTGAATTCAATAAATTAAAATCCGGAGTTACTGTATGCATCCATGCATCGTAAAGATATAAATCAACCGGAGTAATAGTATTAAGCCCCGGGTTACCGCTCCATCCGGCAAACCTCCCTATTTGTGCAGTTTGACGAATCCATCCCTGAAAAGAAGGATACTGCCCGAACTGTTGAGCCTGATAAGATGAAATAACACCTTGCTGTACCGCATCACTAACTCCAATAAATGCAATCGTAGGATCTAGATGCGGCCTTAAATAATTATTCGTCGGGTCAAAAAGTGAAGGACCGAATCTTTTAGAATGTGCAGGACTTTGTGAATAAGTAAAACTTCCGTGGTATCCATCCATTGAACCGGTTTTAGTAGTTACATCAATAAGCCCCGAACGGAACTGCCCGTATTCTGCGCTCATTCCTCCTGCATTAAGAGAGACCTGTTCAATTGCGCTGGTAGGAATAAATGCATCGGACATGCCTACCCTAGCGTTTACAAAAGTCAACCCGTTAATCATAGTTCCGGTTTCGGAAGGACCGCCGCCCCGAATTTCCAAATAAGTATTATCTGTTATACCCGGCTGCGTGTTTAAAAAATCCTGGAGTGTTCTTATACCGGCAGCATTGTTAATCTGCTGGTCGTTAACAACAATTTGGCTGCTGGAAACATCCCTGTGTAAAATATCGCGTGGTGCGGTAACAACAATTTCTTGAGTTTGAATAGTTGATTCCTGCAGATCAAAATCAATCCTGGTTATTTGGTTTAATGAAATTACGACATTTGTTTTAATAATCTTTGTGTAACCAACCATTGAAGCTTGAAGCGAATAAGATCCGACGGGGACATTAACAATTACATAGTCGCCGTTTAAATCGCTTGCGGCTCCTATATTGGTTCCCCTGATAATAATATTTACACCTATTAAAGGTTCACCCGTTGCCTGGCTTTTAACATGCCCGACTATCTTCCCCTGAGCAAATACTTCAATTATAGAGAAAACACAGAAAAATATTAAAAGTAAACCCGGCAAAAATATTTTATTTGTACTTATACTCATTTTTGCTCCACTATAATAAATTAATTAAAAGCAGATTAGAGGTAAGAATCGATAACTATCTGTTATATAAGATTGTAAATTTTCCTCAAGTCATTTGTCCTCCTTTTTTTTCTAAACTATTAATTTATGTCGCTCTAAATAAATCCTAATCTTTATCTTATTCTTAACCCTATTATATTTTTACCTAAGTAAGAGAAAGATGAAGAATAGGATCAAGATCATTAAATAAAATTGCTCTTCCATAATGTTTTAAAAACATTCATACATGGAAGAGCAGTCTACATATTTAACAGAATTATACCGGCGTCTGTAAAAAGGCAAGTCGGTAGAATCTTATACTATGGTAAGTAAGAAGTTTGAGGAATAGAAAACAGTAATAGATAAGAAAAATTGCCCGGTATAATGTAAAAACTTTCCAGTCTAATTCCCTTCATTTTAGTTGATAAAAGTAAACGATTAAGTAAACGATAACTTTATCGATTATTAATTTGGGAATTTTAAAACTAATTGTCAAGTAAAATTTTTCTCCAACGAAATAATTAATACAATAAAATAAACTCTTTAGCCATGCAATTCATTATTATACAAGGATTTATATAGATAAAAATTTAATCTTACAAATTAATTAAATTTATTCCGGTGTGGGTTTTCATTATCTTTTCAACAGAATAAGGATAAATGGGGTGTTTGTCTAAGTCAACTTTCAAAATCCATTATTAAAAGAAAAGATTATCCTTTTCGTAGCTGTTTTTATTACTAACAATCCATTTCGTCTTTTTAGGAAATTATTCGCTGCGAAATTCTTCGCAATTAACTTACCGATTTTACACGGGCAAATCTAATTATTTAGTAACCGAGAACCAATCAAAATCGGCAAAGCCCGAATCGTTAGTTTTAACTGTTCGCGTGCAGAACATTCCTACTTTTGCGCCTATCCATCTTCCGGCTACAGCAGTATATGGCTTTCCCGCATCCGTAAAATTTTTGCCGTCGGTACTGTAGCTAAAATGACAGACTGCTCCGCTGTCTACTTTAACTCTAAAGTATATTGTATTGCCGTTTACCTTTTTTATCCCATGTACATCTTCTGCATTACCTTTATCGGCATGAAGACAAGTTGTATAATCCAGGTAAGTTCCGTCTTCTTTATTGGTTAACGAAAGATATGCATAGCTTGCACCCATTACTATGAATCCTACTTTATCTCCGATCGATAAAGGTTTAAATGTAAGTTTGACGGTTGCAGTAAATTTTTCAGCAGGAAATTTTTGAGTTAAAATATTCGGGACATCCCAATAATTTTTAAAATCCTTAGGCAACATTTGTGCATACAAACGCAGATAACCATAGCCTGAAGTAAATACCCAGGTAGCACCCGGATTCCCGGACCACTGCCACTGCAGTCCTAATTCAACGCTGTTAAATTCATCCGATGTTTGCGGCACTTGAACAGGATATTTTTTACCG
>JBJKSH010000221.1:0-11754 GCA_046704255.1 Ignavibacteriaceae bacterium
TTGCCTCCGATATGATTCCGTTTTTCGACAATTAAGACTTTCTTATTTAATTGGGTTGCTATTCTTTCCGCCACAACACAACCGGCAAAGCCAGCGCCTACTATTAAAAAATCATATTTCATACGGACAATATTCTAAAAGTATATTTATTATACAAATAAAAAACTCCAACAAATACAGCTACCTCCGACATCAAAGTAGCAAACGCCGCCCCTATATAACTAAATTTGGGTATTAGTAAAATATTTAAAATAATATTAACAACAGCACCCATTGCAACTGCAACCGAATATTGCTTTTGTTTTCCCCAAGCAATAAGAGGGTTCCCGAAAAATATATTTACGCTTATTACTGCTATGTTCAATGCCAAAATTAAAAGAGGACCTTTCGCATTAACAAAATGATTACCAAAAATAAACCCTACAACTTTACCGGCGTTAAAGAAAATTATTGCCGATATTAAGAGCCCGGTTGAAAACATAAAGGCTGCATACTGCTTTATAATATTCCGGAATTCAATTGAATTTTTCAATCCAATATGGGAAAGCGACGGGAAAAAAGAATTTAGAATTAAGGATAATGGTATTATTCCGACTAAAATTATTTTATATGCCGCACTATAAATTCCTACATCTGCAGCGGATTTCATATATCCAAGCATTACCATATCAAGGTTATAATAAATTGCAATCATAAAAGAAGAAAATACCAGCGGCAAGGACTCTTTAATAATTATTTTAAAATAATCTTTATCTATTTTGAATAAAAACCTATTGTATCTTTTATTAAAAATTCGTAAAAGCCACAAGGAATTAACAAATCCGGATAATATCATTATCGCAGCTGCTGTAATTAAATCGTTTTTCGTCTTAACGAAAATAATTACCCCCAGCAAAGATATAAGATTAGTTGTTATTTGCCTTACTGCAATCAGCCACATCTTTTCGACGCCTAGGAAAAACCAATTAATTGATATGGCATTCACGAATAAATTTAATGCGGTAATTAAGAGAACAATTTTAACAACAAAAGTTTTGTTAATTAATAACACAATAATTGTAAAAATAATATACCATGCTGCGGCAAATAATATTCTAATTGATATAATATTGTTTGCCAGTTTTTGTGTTAAGGTTTTGTCTTTGGCAACTTCTCTGGTCCCATAAGTATCAAACCCAAAATTTACCATTAATAAAAAGTAGGAAACAAACGCCGCAGCAAAACCTAAAATTCCGAATCCTTCAGGTTTTAATATTCTGCCCAAATAGGCAGCAGCTATAAGCGCAATTATCTTACTAATTATTTCGGCACTTGTTAAAGATAAAAGGTTTTTAATTATTTGGTTTGAAACTTTAATGTATAAATCCTTCTCCGTTTAAAATTTATAATTTAGTACTTATCTTATACTAAATATTTTGCCGACTTTGTAAAAATAATAGCGATAATTTTTACAAATTAGATAAAATCATCGGTAATTAATTTTCTATATACCAAAACTTTCTAATTTAGATCTACAACATTATAAACGAATAACTAATAATCGAATGATAAACAACCGGGCTTCGCTGAAAGATTATTAACAAAAATATAAATTTCAACAAGCTCCGCCCCGGCGGGCCGGCTTCCCTAACTAATTATCAAGCTCCAATGTATATTTATAAGTCCCGTTCCGTCAGACTAATTAACGTAAACGATCTAATGACTAAAAATAACCAATGGCTAATGACCATTGACAAAAAGATTACTTCCCTGCAAGCCAGACTACCGGATTCTGTTTTTGCCTTGAGTTCCAGATTTCAAAATGAAGTATATTCCCTTCCAGACTTTCACCCACTCTGCCTATTACACTCCCGAACTTTACCCTATCTCCTTCTTTTACATAAATATCGGAAAGATGACTATACACCGTTCTATAATTCCCTTTGTGAGTAATAATTACTACACTGCCGTATCCGGGCAGCCAATCAATTACGGAAACTACTCCGTCTGCAACTGCTCTAACATCGGCATCGGGAGTTGTCTTAATATCAATTCCGTAATTTAAAGTAATAGTATTTAATTTTTCATTCCTGTTCTCGCCGAACTTTCTAATAATTTTTCCTCTTTCAACAGGCCAATGAAGCCTTCCTTTTAATGCCGCAAATGAAGAGAATCCGGCGGTAGATAAATCTGCATCCGGAGTACTTGTATTATTAAGCTTTGGCAGTGTTTCACTAGATTTTGATGAAGCTATTTTTTCAGGCGGTTTAGTCTTTAACTTTTCTAAAGCAAGTCTCTCTTTTTCTTCTTTCACCCTTGCAGCGTCTTCTTCTATAAGTTTATTAATTATATTTTGTATACTTATTTCTGCAGATTTTTTTGCAAGCAATTCACTTTTAAGTGCAGCTTTATCATTACGAATGACATTCAATATTCTATTTCCCTGCTGTTTCTTTACTTCGAGATTTTTCTCTTCCCCAAGTTTCTCATTAGTTAAAGCTAATTTAGCCTGCTTTTCTCTTTCAAGAATATTTCTAAATGAAATTAATTTTACGGTATTTTCTTTTAAACAGGCAAGGTCTTTTTGCCTTTGCACCGTAAACATTTGTAAATATTTGTAGCGAAGAATCGCCTGCTCAAAGGATTTGGCATCCAGAATACTTGCCCATTCGTCCGGCTTTCCTCTTTTATATATTGCCACAACATAACGTGCATAATTCTTTTTTAAATATTTAATCTCTTTGTTTATTGATAAAATTTTATAATTGGTTTTAACAATATCATTTTCTTTTTGTGTTTCTTCATCTTTAAGATTATTTATTAAGGTATGTAACAAAAAACTCTGCTTATTGTAATTATCCAATGCGGCATAGGTTTCATTTTCTCTGGCTGACTTTGCTTTTAATTTATTTTCAAGCAATGTAATTTGATTTCTAATACTGTCTAATTCGGTTTGTTTTTGTTTTATACCGGGGGTTTGAGCAAAAAGATTACTAGTGATAAGAAAAATAGTAATTATAACTGTATATGTTGTTTTACATTTCAAAAGTATAATTGCTGATATTATTTACCATTTAATAATAGTTGCATCTTTAGGCAGTTGAAAATTGATGTTAATTTCCGGTTTGTTTGCAGTCATCTTTTTATATTTAATAGCAACCGATTGATCATCATTTTTATCCTGTACATCAATCGAATAAGGAACAGCAACATTATCCAAAAGTGCAAAGTCCGAATATTTTCCGTCCAGCAATACATTGCCGGAATTATTTTCGACCTTATAACCCGTTATGCCGAGCTGTCTTATATCAACCCTGTATATAGTGGTTTTATGGTTAACGGAATCTACATAAGTAAGAACGTATTTATCATAATCAACCGAATATTTTGTAGGTTCTTTATACAAATGTTTGGTTAAACTGACGGAGCCTACAAATGCATCTATTATATTACTGAAAGGTAAGTTGATTTTAAAAATATCTTTAAGAACATTTTCATCAACTCTACCTTCATAAGCCGTATTCTTAAGTGCATCATAAAAAATAAAGTTTTTATTGGTAACCAAAACTTCCGCCAGTTGAATACCGAACGGGCCCATAATTATAAGATATAAGGAATCCGGTTTAACCAATGTTACTTTAAAGTCCGCTTTGTTATCCATAACGGGAGAATTTACAATAAGGCTTCCGGTTCCTTCAAATGTTCTAATTCTCATGCGGTTAGCTTCCAGTTTGTTAACCAATCTTTCTGCCGATAATATTTCCACTTCTTCCGTAGGCTTGGAAGGAACACAGCCTGAAAAAAACAATAGCGTTATTTCAACGAACAAAAAAAGAATTATAGTGTATTTTTTCAATCTTAACCCTTTTCTATTTTTAATTTTAATTCTTTGTTGTTTTCATCGAGCTTTAAGGCTTTTTTCCATGCTTCCAAAGCTTCTGTCTTTTTGCCCATCTTCATTTCAATATCGCCGAGGTGTTCATAAACGTCCGAATTTTTATCATTTATTTTAATTGATTCTTTTTCATAATATTCGGCTTCTTTTAACTTCCCAATCTTAAAATAAATCCATCCCATAGTATCCAGGTAAGAAGAATTTGTAGGTTTTGCTTTTATTGCAATCTTGGCCATTTTAAGAGCTTCATCAAGTTTAATTCCTCTTTCGGAAAGCGAGTAAGCATAATTGTTGTTTATAAGATCATTTGTAGAATCTATTTTAAGTGCAAGCTCATAAACGCTGTCGCATTTTGTCCAATTCTTTTCACCATCATATATCAATCCGAGTGTACCAAGTAAGTTAATATCGTTCGGGGAAAGTGTTAAAGCTTCTTTAAGATACTTAATAGCCGCCGAATTTTGTTTTAACTGGCTTAACGTATACCCGTATGCAGATAAAGCCGTAATATCCTTCGGCTTAAGTTTAACTGCTTTTTTAAGAAAGGGTTCTGCTTCTTGATTATGATTATTCTGAGCAAGCGACAAACCTAGAATTAAATTCACCCTAAAATCTTCCGGGAAAGATTTTATTGCTGCCTTCATAACCGAAGCAGCCTCATCGTATTTTTGATTATCAAAGTACAACCCGCCAAGCCTAACCCATGCTTCTACATTCCAGCTTGCCAATTTTGTAGCTTCTTTAAAATCTTTAATTGCGGTAGAATCATTTTTTTCATTGACGGCAATCGCTCCCAGATACATTTTAACCTGCCAGTCGGTAGTATCCTTATTCATTGTTTCAAAAAATTTCTTGGCAATAGGCAGCAGTGTGCTGTCTTTAAAAGACTGTTCAAAATAGGATGCGCCGATCCGCAGCTTTATATTTAAAGGGACCTTCGGCTGATTCAGAATATAATCATACTCTTTGGCAGCATCCGTCCAATCATTTTGAGCCAGATAAATTTGCGCTTTCCTGTCGTAGGCATCCAGGTCTTCCGGAGTAGCGGCAATTACCTCATTTATTACTTTCATAGCTGCATCATACATTTTTGCCCTTTGGTAATATTCAGCTAATAATTTTTGAAGACCAATATTACCGGGATCAATGGTTAGTAATTTATTTATTGAGTTTGCAGCATCTTTAAAATTTCCCATGCCTGCATAAAGTTCGGATACATGCATAAGAACACTCCAATCCGGTCCTACCACGTTTGTAATTTTATTATAAATACCAATTGCCCTCATTGGCTTGTTGGTTTCATAAATTCTTGCAAGCCTGTAGTAAGCATTTATATTGGATGAATCCTGCTTAATTATTTTATTTAAAAATATGGCAGCAGAGTCATTCTGATTGGCGGCTAAATAAATATCTGTTATTAAATTAAGATAATCTATTTTATTAGAATCTATTTGAACTGCTTTTTGGGCATTTTGCAAAGCAAGTGATAATTTATTAAGATACAGGTAATTTTTAGCAAGGGCAAAATAAACTCCGGCCCTTGGTTCCAGGCGAAGTACGGAATTGTAATAAATTATTGCATCGTTATATTTACCTTTGGCCTCTGCTATGGAACCGTCTATAAACTGGTTTAACGCATCGTAGGCAGTATCTAATTCGGGTTCACTTACCGTTTCAACATTTTGATTAGAGTATTTCATTACATGCTTTTGAGATGCACAGCCGGCAATTAATATTCCAAGCAATATTATGGTTGTTATTTTTTGCATAAATCAAAATTTTTATAATAAGAAAATATAATAATAATAAAAATTATAGCTTACATAAATAGATAAAAATCTACTTTAAGATAACTTTGCTATACGGCATAATCTTGCATACAAATATAGTAAAGTATATTTTTGTAAAAACTTATTTCTATATGGAAAATTATGATCTCGGCCTTGCATTTGTTTGGGAATACGACGATAAATTTATTTCTTTGATAGAAGAAATTTTTCACCTGTCCGGCATTTCCACTTACCTTGTAACATACCATAATGTAAAAGAAACAAAGGAAAGAATACTTAATAAGGAATTGCATTTTAGTTTTTACCTGGACCGCGCCTGGGATGTTGAAGAAGAATTTGAGGAGTTGGGGAAAATTCTGCGTAAAAGAAAAACTACTATTTTTAATCCCTATGAGAACGTATTGCACGCAATCGACAAGGCTAGTATGCACCTGGAATTTATTACGGCAGGGTTAAATGTACCTCATTCCATTATTATTCCCCCGCACAGGGAAAGTGAGGATATTTTTATTTCTATTGAAGACCTTGCTGTTTTAGGAAGGCCTTTCATTATAAAACCATGCAACAATACCGGCGGCGGTATTGGTGTTGTTACCGGTGCTGAAACTCTTAAGGAAATTATTGATGAACGAGTTACCAACTCCGATGATAAATACATACTTCAGGAAAAAATTTACCCTTCTTTTTTTAACGGCAAAAGAGCATGGTTCAGATGCTTTTGGGCTTTTGGAAAAGCAATTCCTGTCTGGTGGGATGATCAAACCCATCTTTACACACAATTAAATATTAAGGAAGTGAATCAATTTAAATTGAAAAAGTTATTTCATATAACAAAAATTATTGCAGGAATAACTCAACTCGATTTCTTCTCCACTGAAATTGTTTTTACCAATGATAATAAATTTGTTGCCATAGATTATGTAAACGACCAATGCGATATGAGGTTTAGCTCTGTTCACTTTGACGGTGTACCCGATAATATTGTGAAAGAAATAATTATTAATATGCGGAGTAAAATTAGAAAAATTAAAAAACAGGAAAATTTGAAGATTTAAAAAATTACCTATGATATTTTTTATTTTAATTTTAATTATAGTAATTCTTTTTATATCCTACGGCATCTATTATTTTATTTTTAATATTTTCGAAACAACCGTAAAAATAACTCCCGAAACCCCGGTTACTAACAATATAACAAAAGTTACGTGTGAAAATATACCAGTAAATGCAATTGGGAAAAAAATTCCTTTTAGAAAAGCAAGTGCGGAATTTATTATTAAGGAAGGAAACGATTTAACTGATAATTTTGTTAATGATACTATTCATGGAATATTAACTCTGTACTTGAACGGCATAACGGGTACTATAAAAATTATTATCAGCTCAAAATATTCATTAATGCCGGCCGATGTTTGCATAAAAATAATTTGTCGCGAGAAGCAAGATTAACTCATTTAATACTGCTTTGGATTATTCCATTCGTTGTCAGATTTTACGCAAAATGGAAAAGGCATTCGGCTAAGTATAAGTTACTTGTTGTGAGAAACGAAGTGGGTTAATTAACCTAAACTATTACTTTCTCCCGGCTCCGCTCCGAAATTAACAGGCAAAACGCATTGCAACACTTTGCGCTATGCCATATCCTTTTTGCCTATTGTCTTCGTTATAAAGAAATTCATTACACCTAAAGCTAGTTTTGAATAAAATGACAAATTATTTAAGCAACCCGTTTTTTTTGAATTATTATTGTTATTTTTTCTATGTTGTTTTTAGTAAATGATATTAAAAATAAAAATTGAGCAAATATGAAAAAGACAATACTGTTCTTAAATTTCATATTAATTACTGCGGGCTTTACTTTTGCCCAGGGAACTGCAGGTTCAAATGCTAAATTTGAATACAGGTACCTTATAGACATGCCTACGGCAGGTATCCTTAAAAAAGGTTACGTTGGGGTTACATCCGATATACTTCCCCAGGGAGATTTAATTGAACGATTAGAAGTTGGTATTTTTAACAACGTAAGTTTCGGAATTTCTTATGGCGGGGTTAATTTAATTGGTGCGGGAACTCCGGTTTGGTATAAATATCCGGGAATAAATTTCAGGTTCAGAGTAATAAATGAAACTATTGCCGTGCCTGCTTTAACGGTTGGTTTCGATTCGCAGGGTAAGGGCGTTTATTTTGATTCAACCAGCAGATACGCAATAAAATCTCCCGGATTTTTTGCTGCCGCAAGCAAGAACTTTTCTTTTATGGGATACTTAAGTCTTCACGGTGAAGTAAATTATTCTTTAGAAAGTAAAGACGGTGAAGATTTTGTAGATTTAAGAGTTGGCGCCGAAAAGACAATAGGAGAAAGCGTTTCGATTATAGGAGAATATGATTTTGCATTTAACGATAATGCCGACAGATATGGTGCAGGCAACGGATATTTAAATATTGGAATTAGATGGTCTATTGGCGAAGGATTTACTCTTGGTTTCGATTTGAGAGATTTGCTTGATAATAAAAAATGGAGCCCCTCTACTGCCGATAGAGCCCTTAGAATAGAATATATTAAAAGTATCTTTTAATCACATTATCTTTTTTAGTTAAACAAATAATAGGAACAAACTGTCTAAACACTGGTTGAATTAATAAAGTTGTAGTTTATTCTGTACAAAAAAGTATAAAAAATTGCACAAGAAATTTCCGATGTTTCAAATCAAAAAGAATTATTAAAGACTTTTTTTAGGATCGATTTTTGTTAATATTAGTACAGTTAATTAGTGGAGGAGTTGAAATGAAAAGACTAAGAATTTTAAGCGGAATTATCTTAGTAATTACCGCTTTTTTGTTGGGTGGCTGTTACACCCAGGTTGCTACGCAAAGTGACAACTCCGGCAATTACGGATACAGTAACAACAATAATTACCCGGATAATCAAAATCCCGCAGATACAAGCTACAATTATCAGGGATATCAAACTCCGGCAGATTCGGCTTACGGTAATCAATACGGTTACAGCGATCAGTATGGTTACGGTAATAATTATTATTCCGGCCCGGGATATAATTATTATTACGGTTCTCCTTATTATAATGGATGGAATTCATATCCATCATTATCATTAGGTTTTTCCTGGGGTGGTTTTTATAATCCTTACTACTGGGATCCTTTCAATCTTTGGTCCTATAATCCGTACTATTATAATTTTTATAATCCTTATGGTTTATATTACCCCACATATTATAATCCATATTATTACTATCCATACTACGGAGGTTATTATAGCACATCTACACCAATTAAAAATCGTTCCAGAAGTGATTACAATTTAAGAAATAATGACGGCGGAAGAAACTTTGGCGGAAGAGGTAGCATAGTAGGTTCAGGCGGAAGCGCCACGGTATATTCCCCTGGTAACGTTACACGGAATGAACCTAATACCGTTACAAACGGTAAGCCGGCAAGGGCAGAATCTCCGGCAACTGTTAGAGGCAATAATAACAGGCCAAGCAGGGTTTCCAGAGCCGGTGTTTCAAATGGAAGAAATAACGGTGGAAGACGAGTTTCAAGACAAGTATATTATATGAGAAGACCCGCTCCCCCCAATTACAGAAGTAATAACAGAAACCAGCGGAGCAATAACAGCAGAATAGATAATAGAAACAGCCGGGGAACTCAAAGACGATACGAACCCCCGCAGAGAACGTATGCACCTCCGGCAAGGACATATTCACCGCCTGCTAGATCTTATTCACCGCCTGCAAGGTCATATTCACCACCTTCAGGATCATATTCAGCACCAAGGAGCTACAGTCCTCCTCCGGCCCGTTCATCAGGCGGCGGCGGCAGAGGCGGCGGTTCCAGAAGAGGGAGATAATTAATTATGAAAAATATAATCTTAAAAATATTTGCAATACTTTTAATCACTGTTGGATTAAGCGGTTGCTATACCATAGTATGGACGCCAAAAGACAACTTCCCAACAGCAGAAAATTCAGATTACCAGGATAACGGTTATTACGCATCTCCGTATTACGGAGGTTATAATTACTATTATAATTATCCTTGGTGGTATTCAATTCAGCCCCCGACTCAAACATATATAAGAGATTCCAACCGGGGACAGGAAACTTTACGCAACGGTATTTCCGGAAGAAGCCAGCCTGAAAGAAACGGTGTATTAACGCCTAATCTCCCAACTACAGGTTCATCTTCCGTTTCTACAGGTAGTTCATCTACAAATAAAGGTAATTCCGGCGACAGGGTTGAAAGTACAGGCACTAATAATAATTCAAGGCCGGCTAGTACCGGAAGCAATAATACATTAAGAAATAACGACGGCGGCCGCAATAATAATAACAGCCGCAACAATAATGGAGGAAGATAAATAAATGAAAAGCTTTTCTTCGTATTGCTCAAAGCTTATTTTGGCAGCTGCACTTATATTCTTTTTTTCAAATGCATATGCACAAAATGAAAATGACGCATTAAGGTTAGGATATCCCGGGCTAGGTTCTAGTGCCCGTGCATTAGGAATGGGAAATGCTTATATAGGTTTAAGCGATGACGCAGGGGCTGCCTTTTTCAATCCTGCCGGCTGGGGTTTTGTAAAGAAACTTGAATTTACAGGCGGTTTAAGTTATGATACCTATTCTAACAACACTACATTTCTAAATCAATATTCGGATTATTCAAACAGTGCAACCCGGTTAAACAATCTTAGTTTTGCACTGCCCTTTCCAACATTAAGAGGAAGCCTGGTTTTTGCTGTTTCTTATCATACTACAAAAGATTTTACAGGCGCTCTTAAATTTAACGGCTTTAACGGCGGTAATACTTCTATGATTCAGAATTTGAATAACAATTATTCAAATATTCCTTATGATCTTTATTTAACAGACACCAGTTTTAACACAATTATTAACGGAAAACTGAACCAGAGCGGAAGTATACTGGAAAGCGGTTCATTAAATAACTGGACTTTTTCCGGGGCTATTGAAGCATATAAAGATTTGTATGTCGGCTTGAATTTGAATTTTATCTCCGGTTCTTACAATAATAATAATGATTACTACGAGGATGATACAAAAGGAGTTTATGCAAATGTAGAAACCGATCCCGGAAATCCGGCTACTTTAGGTTTTCAAACCTTTTATTTAAATAGAGTACTTAATTGGGACCTTTCCGGCTGGGATGCTAAATTCGGCGTTATGTATCAAATTCAAAATTCTGCCAGACTAGGTTTAACAGTTCAATTCCCCAAAACTTATACCGTAAAGGAAAAATTTACTGTTAACGGCAACACACTTTTTGCAAGCGGTTTTAATCCGCAATTAATTTCTTCAAATTATAGCGATCAGGTTCAATATGATATTGTTACTCCGTTTGAACTTGGCGGGGGCTTTTCTGCAAACATTGCAAGCTTAATTGTAAGCGGGCAAGCAACAATAATAGATTATTCTCAATTAAAGTTTGCTAATGCAGACGGACTTAGCGCATCGTATGTTGCCGAACAAAATAAAAACATAAAGGATCTTCTTCAATCCGTAATCAATTATAATTTAGGTGCGGAATACACCATACCGCTTATCGGCTTAAGGTTACGTGCCGGTTATTTTGTTGAACCGTCTGCATTTCAAGGTGATCCTTCCAACTTTAACAAGCAATACGTTACCGGGGGTGTTGGTTACTTAGCCGGTGATGCGGTTGGCATTGACTTAGCTTATGCACACGGCTGGTGGCAGACATATGGTGATAATTACGGCGTTAACGTTTCTAGAACATATCAAAAAATTACGGATGATAGAATTATCCTTTCCATGACTTATGGTTTCTAATTTTTGTCTAGCTGCTTCTTTCCTGCAGACTAAGGAAAGAAGCAGTGTTAAGCTTTTCAACCTAATATAATTACCTCAAACATTAAACACCGGTTATTTAACAACGTAGGCACACAAGCTTTCGGGTTCTTCAATAAAAATTTATACTGAAATTTTAATAAATTAAGTTTATGTTAATATCTAAAATTTAACATTGTGTAAATTTTATAATGATACGCAAACCGGAAAAGATTCACTACTCCAGAAATTTTGAAATTGCTTT
>JBJKSH010000222.1:0-12254 GCA_046704255.1 Ignavibacteriaceae bacterium
AGGTGTTGGTATTTGCGGACCCGGTGCCGGAGAATTAATTGCGGAAGGAGTACTTGCCATTGAAATGGGTGCTAATGCTACAGACCTTAAGCTTACTATTCATCCGCATCCTACTTTATCCGAAACCTTGATGGAGGCTGCAGAAGTATTCTTCGGGCAGAGCACTCATGTTTATAGACCAAAGAGATAAGTACATATTAAATTTTTTCTAACAAATATGTTACTATGGAAAAAGATAAAAGCGTGAACAAATCGAACGGACCTGGTCCAAGCCCTTTTGCTCAAACCTTCTTCCATGGCACAAAGGCTGACTTGAAGATTGGCGACTTTATTAAAATCGGTCTTAACTCAAACTATGGAGAAAAGAAAAAGGCAAAACATATTTATTTGACTGCCACTTTGGATGCAGCTATTTGGGGAGCTGAACTTGCTTTAGGTAAAGGTCCACAAAGAATATATCTAGTAGAGCCCACCGGCCCAATTGAGGATGATCCTGATTTAACCGACAAAAAATTTCCAGGAAATCCGACAAAATCATACCGCTCAGAACATCCTTTTATGGTAGTTGGAGAAGTCACTATTTGGCAGGGGCATTCGACAGACCAAGTTGAAACAATGAAAAACGGATTAGTAAAACTTAAAGATCAAGTTATAAAGGCAATAGAGTAGCGGATTTGATCTGCTTACTTCATTTCTCCAACATTCCTGTTAAAGTTATTTAGATCCTGGTGGGGCTTTACGGACCTTTCCGGATAGAGTGTTTTGCAAAAAGTAAGTTATTAAAGATTCCTCTATCGATTTGCAATTTCCGTCAGCCATTTTAACATGGCTTGTTCGTTAAGGTCTACCATTTCAACATCCGTTGTTCCGGCAGGCAAAGGTGCAAATTTTTCCAGCGTGTTAACAACCTTTAGCCTTTCTTGATTATTTATTCTTCTTATAATATTCCATAGAGAAATCGCATTATCGAAAGTTGACTCCGATAATATTTTGTTTAACAAATCCGTAGAATATGAGTTAAAGCTGAAACGAGATAGATCGGCAATAAAATCCTTTGAAGAATTCTGCCGGTAAGGAATACCTGTTCCTCTGCCGAAAATAATTTGGGCATAACAACCCGGTGTAACGAAAGTTTCTGTTTTCCCGCTTGAAATTTTTAACCAGGATTTTTTTACAAATATAACCGAAGTACCGGTATCATTTAAATTAATTGAATATAAACTCCCGGGATAATAGTCCCTTATAACAGCATCAGGAACTATAACAGTTAATAATTTCGATGTTTGATTTTCATTTATCATAATACTGCCGATATCCAGCTTTAATCCAAAATTATTTTTAAGCCTTTGCAGAATGGTGCCGGGTTTAATTTCAATTTGTCCTAATTCTTTAATTTTAATTGAAGCCCCGGAGTTTAAATTCGTCCTTAGCGTATCGCCTTCCGATAAACTTGAAAATGAATTAAGTTTTTTACCATTTAATAACGGAGAGCCTTCGGAAGCTGAAACTTTCCAGTTTGGGGAACCGGCAATGAAAATAAAATATGCCGCAATTATCAAAACAATTAAAACGGAAAGAACAATTCCTGACGTTAAGAACAATCCTTTTTTATTTTTGAATATACCTTCCTTACCGGCAGATTCAAAGGTATGTCCTTTAAGTTCGCCTGCCCAATGTTTTCCTTTTTTTCTTGCTTTGCCGGAAGTAATCTCTTCTGTTGCTTCTTCAATTTCAATTACCTGCTCTTTATTCTCCTGATATTTTTTGCTTCTAATTTGGGTAAGCCCGCTAAAAATTTCTTTCCACAGATCAAAAGGAGGATCAATCTTTAAGGGAAGGGAAGCAATTTTTTCCTGCAAAGATTTAATTGAGTTTATAAAATTACCTTTGTAACCAAGAAGTTGATGTGCGTTTTCAAGAATTTCATTCATTTCATTCTTATCCATAAAAAGAATATCGGCAGTTTCATCTTCGGTATATTTTTCCACATCATGCAGGACAAAGACCAATCTTTCCTGTTCGGGGAGGAGCAATATATTATCTGCAAAAGAAAATTCCTTTGCATTATTAACTTTTATTTTTTCTTCTTTACTTTTTGAAGGATTTTTTTTTCTGTTACTTTCACCCGCACCGGATTTTTTAATACGCATGGATTCCAGTACCGAGTAAACCGTTATGCCTATAAGCCATGAAGAAAATAGTTTGTCAAAACGGAAATAAGATATTTGTTCATAGGAAGTAACAAATATTTTTTTTGTAAGGTTTACAGCAATATTTTTATCTGCCGTAAGTCTTAGTACAAGCGCATACACGCGGCCGGAATTCATCCTGTACAATTGTTCATAGGAGGAATCGTTTCCGCCTTTAACATTTTGAATAAGTGATCGAACCAGTTTATTATCCTGTTCCAGACAAACCTCGTGTGATTATTTGGAAGTTTAGATCGTTTTTCTGTTTTTTTGAGAAATTAATTTACATTTTGTAAAGGAAAGATTCTATAGCAACGGCTAAATTTTAGCAGCATATTTCATAAATAACTTAATTCTTAACTGAAGTTACGTATTCAACGAAAATGATAGAAAATTAAACAAGTAGTTATAAAAAAAGACCGATTAATATAAAAAATGTTGTTTTTAAAAATTATTTTACCCGTCCCTCGTCCCCCTCTTCTTAGTCGGGAAAGAGGGCTAGAGGGTGAGGTTTATTTTGCTAAACTATTTAGTCGGGAAGAATTTTATTAAGTCCTGTAATATCAGTTACGGGCAGTTCACAAATAAAATTCTTACACACATATATAGTTTCCTTGCCGTCAATTATATTATGAACTTTTGTATACGGAGAAATCTTTACTATCTCATCGCTGTCCGGTTCTTTTAACAACAAAATTTTGTTGGGAATATATTTTTCTCTTATGGCGTCGATTAACAATTTCGTTTTATCCGAATTTATATTTCCTGCAACAGTAATCTCAAATGAAGGACCGAATGCAAAAATTACAGCATTAAGCATTTGCGTATAAGCGGAAGGCATCTTATTTATATCTTCAGAAAAGGCTTCGCTAATACCTTCGGCAATTAATTCGTAACTTGTATCTGCTGTTATTTTAGCCAGCCTTAGCAGGTTCATCATTTGAACCGAATTGCCGGAAGGAACTGCCCCGTCATAAATTTCCTTTTTCCTTGTTAAAAGAAGTTCGCCTTTATCGCTTGTAAAATAATATCCGCCGTTTATTTTGTCCAAAAAATGTTCAGAGATATGGGCATTTAACTCAATTGCTGTTTCAAGATAATATATTTTGAATGATGATTCGTACAAATCCAGAAGTGCGGCAATAAAAAAGGCATAATCGTCCAGAAGTGCGTAAATAGCGGCTTCCCCGTTTCTAAATCTGTGAAAAAGATTAGCACCGTTCTTCATATTTTTAAAAATAAATGAAGCACAATTTTCAGCCTTTAATAAATACTCTTCATTTCCAAAAGCCCGGTATGCTTTTGCAAATGTGGAAATCATTAGACTGTTCCAGTCGGTTAAAATTTTATCATCTTTATAAGGGTAAATTCTTTTTTTGCGGACGTTGAAAAGTTTTGGACGAATTGAATTAAGTATCTTCATAAAATTGTTATCTGAATATTCAAATCCATCTGATAAACCCAGGGGATCCAACGGGAGATGAAGAATATTTCTTCCGCTCCCAATTTCCTCTCCTAAACCGTTTATTTGTACATTACCGTTTTCTTTAACGCAAAAAATTTTTCCCGCTAATTTTAGTTCATCTGAAGTTAGAACTTTTTTAAGTTCTTCGAATTTCCAAAGGTAAAATTTTCCCTCTACACCTTCGCTGTCTGCATCTTCTGCAGAATAAAACCCGCCTTCCGGCGATGTCATATCCCTTTTAACATAAGTTAAGATTTCTTCCGCAGTATTTTTATAAAAATTATTTTTTGTTGCCTGGTAAGCTTCTATATATGCCTGTGCAATTAGTGCCTGGTCGTACAACATTTTTTCAAAATGCGGAACAAGCCATTGCCTGTCCGTAGAGTACCTGTGAAATCCAAATCCGACTTGATCATAAATGCCGCCGGAGCGCATAAAATACAGAGTTTGTTCTACCATATTTAAAGCTTCCGGTTTATTTTCTCTTTTCCAATACCGCAGCAAAAAAATTAAATTATGAGTTGTTGGAAACTTCGGCGCCCCGCCGAATCCGCCGAATTCAGGATCGTAATTATTTTTAAATTCATTAAACGCTTTTTTAAAAATATCTTCTTTAATTTTAATTTTATTCATTTTAGACGAAGACTGATTTACAGCGTCTGCAATTTCATTAGCTGAATTAAAAATTTCTTTTCGTTTATTTTGCCAGAGTTGTTTTATCTGCGGAACAAGTTCTATCATACCCGGCCTTCCAAAACGACTTTTCTTTGGAAAATATGTTCCGGCAAAAAAAGGTTTTTTATCCGGCGTCATAATTATCGTTAAAGGCCAGCCTCCGCTGCCGGTAAGCAAACGACAAACATCCATATAAATTCCGTCAATATCCGGACGTTCTTCCCTATCTACTTTAATAGAAATAAAAACATCGTTCATTAAAGATGCAACGTATTCATCTTCAAAACATTCATGTTCCATAACATGGCACCAATGGCATGTAGAATAGCCTATAGATAAAAATACCGGCTTATCTTCCGATTTTGCTTTATCGAATGCTTCTTCATTCCAAGCATGCCAATCAACGGGGTTGTATGCGTGCTGCAAAAGATAAGGACTTTTTTCCTTCACTAGTCTGTTGGCTTTTTTCATATAAAGAATATAACCATTTTTTAATATAATTACAGTAGTATTCTATTAGTTATAATATTATGCACAAAATGGACAAGAAATTGAGAGTTGAGAATTTAATATTGAAAATTTTTAATATTTAATATCCGATGTTCAATGTTCGACAAATGCATGTTACCGCTTGGTTCCGGTTTGCCTGGCTTATTAATTACATCATATTTTTGCAAGAACAGGTTTTTCAAACACTCGAAGAATTGCATTCTATAAAAATTTTATTAACTTAGCACAGTTCTTAAAAAAGTTTTGCGGTGTCCCGGTTAAAAAACGGGAAGAATAGGGAAGCCGGTTGGAGTCCGGCGCTGTCGCGCAACTGTATTAAGCTATAAGTTTCGGCAATAAACCACTATTCCGTTAACACGGAACGGGAAGGTGCCGAAAGCTGCTTTAAGCCAGGAGACCTGCCGTAAGATTATAAAATCAACCTTCGCGGGAAGGGTTAGATTAACGAAGTTTAAATTCGTTTTGCTTTCCTTTTAACCCACGAAGTTACAACCTTAAATTTTTTTTACTATTTTAGAGGAGTAACTTCAATGGATATAAAAACCGTTTACGGCTTTATTTTTCTGCTTTTGTTCGGTTTCAAAGTGCTCGCACAAAAATCAGATTCAACAAAAATTTATCATCTTTCCGAAGTTGTTGTAACAGCAACCAGAACCAAAACTCCAGAATTGGAAGTAGCAAGTTCAATTTCTGTAATCGATTCGGCAGAAATATCAAGAAGTGTTAATAATTCTGTTTTCGGTTTATTAAAAGATCAGTACGGTTTAAGTTTTTCGCAACAGGGTGCACCTGGTTCGCTTTCTTACGTTTATTTAAGAGGAGCTGATCCCGGGCAGACTCTTGTTTTAATCGACGGAGTGGATATGAACCTTCCTAATGATCCGAGTAATACATTTGACTTTGCAGATCTGCCCGCAGATAATATTAAAAGGATAGAAATTTTACGGGGGCCGCAAAGTACGTTATACGGCTCGAATGCAATGGCAGGCGTAATTAACATTATAACAAAAAAAGGCTACGGCAAGCCGAAATTCTTTTTGTATTCGGAAGGAGGCTCATATAATACCTACAAATTTATGGGAGGAGTTGACGGCAGCTCCGGCCCGCTTAATTATACACTTACACTAAGTAAATTTAAAAGCGGAGGCTTCTCTTCCGCATCTTCCAAATACGGCAATACGGAAAGAGACGGTACGCAGAATTACAATATTTCTTCAAGAACGGGGTATGGTATTTCAAAAAATTTCAATTTAAATCTTTTTATTAGATATGCAAAAGCAAATACAAGCCTGGATCAGCACGGCGGGCTGCACGGAGATGATCCTACTTATGTATACGATTTGGAAGAGTATGATTACCATGCTGACGGAAACCTTTCTCTTTTCGGAGGAAAGTGGCAGCAAACATTTGGTGCTTATTATTTTAGAAATGTAAGAAACTACAGCTTTGATTCTACTCTTTATAATCCTGCTTCTTCATCAAGTATTTATGACGGAGGAAGGCTAAAATTTTCCTGGCAGAATAATTTGAAATTCTTAAAAAACAATATTGTTACATTTGGGCTGGAAGCTGAAAAAGAGCAGGCAGTGTCCGATTATTTTTACAACTCGTATACAAGCGGATTATTTAAAAGTATCTTTCCGAACAATCAAACTACAACAGAAGGAATTTATCTCCAGGACCAGATTAATTTATCGCAAAGTTTTTTCGGCAGTGCTGGCGTTAGGTTTGATCATCAAAGCAGATTTGGTTCCGTGGTTACTTATAGAATTGCTCCGGCATATATATTTTGGGCAACAGGAACAAAAATTAAAGCCACATTTGGTACCGGGTTTAAAGCTCCTTCACTTTTTTACTTATTTGATCCGGCGTACGGGAACAAAAATCTTAAGCCGGAAAGAAGCACGGGGTGGGATGCCGGAATTGAACAATACCTCGGGAAAAAGAATTTCATCTTCGGAATAAATTATTTTAATAACCGCTTTACGGATCTATTCGGTTTTGATAACAACTTTAAGACCATTAATATAGATAAAGCAGTAACCGACGGAATTGAATTCTACCTAAAAGCAACCCTTTTGAAAAATATAAATGTAAATTTTAATTATACCTATACAAACGCAAAGGATGAAAGCCCGAATTCATCCACTTACGGCAAGGAACTTATAAGAAGGCCAAAAAATAAAATCGACTTCAACATAAATTATAATTTTCTGAAAAATGCAAATGCCTTGCTGCAAATAATGTATGTTGGGAAATGTTACGATACTAATTTTTTAACTTACCCGGAAACGCGGGTTACGTTAAAAAGCCGCACGGTAGTAAATATGGCTGCATCGTATCATATAAATTCCTTAATTGAAATTACGGGAAGGATAGATAACCTTTTTAATACTTACTACGAAGAAATTTTCGGTTATGCAACACCGGGTTTATCAGGGTATGCAGGTGTTAAATTTACCTTTTAAAAGTTATTGAAGGTTATTGGAATAATTTTTAATTTGTCTTAACTTTAATGTGCGCAGGAAAGATTACAAAAATAAAAAAACAAGTCGGATAATTAACTTAAATTATAACAGATATTATAGGAGACATAAATGAATAGTAAAATGTTTAGTACCAGGTTTTGGGCAGTAACCGGAATGATTTTATTGGCAGCAGTTTTAAGGATTGTACCACATTTTCCTAATGTTACTCCGGTTGCGGCAATGGCATTGTTCGGCGGTGCATATTTTTCAAGTAAAAAAATGGCTTTTGTTGTTCCGCTTGCGGCAATGGTTGTTTCGGATGCAATTATAGGATTTCATTCAACAATTTGGGCGGTTTATTTAGGCTTTGCTCTAATAGTGCTGGTTGGCTTTAAGTTAAGAGAAAGCAGGAAGGTAAAAAATATCTTTCTTGCAGCGGTTACAGGCTCAGTTATATTTTTTCTTCTGACGAACTTTGCTGTCTGGCTGTCCGGGTTAATGTATCCAATGAATACGGCAGGCCTGGCTGAATGCTATGCTGCGGCAATACCGTTTTTCCGTAATTCTTTGTTAGGCGACCTCTTTTACACAGGTGTTTTCTTCGGATTGTTTGAGTTCGCTAAATACAAATTGCCCGCACTTGCAGAAGTTAAAGCATAAATTAATAAATATAGATTTTCATTAAAAAAGAACCTGGATGTAACGAACCATTCAGTGACGTTTAATTCATATATAATTGAAACAACCGGTACTATGAGGCCGCCCGGAAAGTAATATCTTTCTAATAAACAGAATATATGATGACACGGATTAAACGGATTTTCAACGATTTTAAAATTGAAAATTACTTTTCGGGCAACCTCTTTCGGTTTATGCTAATTTAAAATGAAAATCGACAGAAATATCCCGGTATTAATAGATTTCGACGGTATTCTTAGACTTGGTGACAAAATTGCCGGTGATGCTAATGCTTTACTAAAATTTCTAGAAGAAGAAAAAATTCCTTCCTATATTATAAGTAATTCAACTATGTCGTCTTCGGAAGATATAAAAAACTTCCTTCTGCAAAACGGTGCAAAGACAAGCATAAAAGCGATGACAACTATTGATGCGTCCGTAAATTTTTTAAAAGAAAATAAATTAAAAGCCTCTGTTTACTGCAGCGGAAATATTAAAAAACTATTCAAAGATTTTAGTGAAGATGAAAATCCTGATTGTGTGTTAATCGGGGATATGGGCAGCGAATGGTCTTATGATATATTAAATGAAATTTTTAGAAAAGTACGCAGTGGTGCGGAAATTCTGGCGATGCAGAAAAATAAATACTGGAAACCTGATGGTAAAACACCGGCTCTTGATGCAGGAGCGTTTATTTCTGCTATAGAATATTCTTCATCAAAAAAAGCTTTGTTAATAGGAAAACCTTCACCATTATATTTTCAATCGGCACTTAATAAACTAGGTTTTTATAACGGAAATAAATTTATTATGGTTGGCGATGACCTTGAAACAGACATAAAGGGCTCGCAGGAAATTAACGGGGTAGGTATTCTTGTATTTACCGGGAAGACGAAATTTCCTTTAAAGAGTCAATCATCTGTAAGTCCCGATTTTACCGCAAATAATTTAAGCGAAGTAACAAAACTTCTGAAGAAGATTCTTAACGTAAAGTAAAAGAATAAAAAACCGCTCCTTTAATTTTGCGGAGCGGCTTTAAATTTTGCTTGTTACTGCTGGGAAGGAATCCTCATTCCGTAGAACGAACGCCATACAAAGAAGAAAGCGATTAGCAAAAAGATTACACCGACTATAGTGGCAACATGCCTGAAAGCAGGAGTGATGGCAATTTCCATGGCCAGCAAACCGAACAGTGTTGTAAATTTTATTATTGGGTTAAGGGAAACCGAGGATGTATCCTTGTAAGGATCGCCCACTGTATCGCCTACTACTGTGGCATCATGCAATGCAGTGCCTTTCTCCTGCAGGTCAACCTCAACAAATTTTTTAGCATTATCCCAACTGCCGCCGGCATTAGCCATAAAAACAGCCTGAAACAAACCGAATGCAGCAATCGCAATTAGGTACGAAACGAACAAACTTACAGGCTCGTTACTAGTTGCCGGTGCAGATAAACAGGCAAAAGCCAGAGCGAAAGAGAAGATGGCGAAAAATATATTCCACATTCCTTTCTGTGCATATTGAGTGCAAATCTTAACTACTTCCTTGGAGCTTTCAGCTGCAGCCTTCTGACTGGCATCGGCATCAAGATGAATATTACGTTTAATATAATCTACTGCCTTATAAGCACCCGTAGTAACAGATTGAATGGAAGCGCCTGTAAACCAAAATATCACTGCACCGCCTGCCATAAAACCTATAATGGTAAACGGGTTGAGTATATTAAGTATTGTTTCCGGTTCAATACCCAGCACTTGTTTTATCAGCAAGATTAGGCTGAAGATAAGAGTAGTAGCGCCAACCACGGCGGTAGCTATAAGTACCGGTTTGGCAGTAGCTTTAAAGGTGTTGCCGGCGCCGTCATTAGCTTCCAGGTAGTGTTTTGCCCGTTCAAAGTCCGGGTCGAAACCGAAGTTGTTTTTTATTTCTTTTTTAACATCCGGGATGGTTTCAATCAACGAAAGTTCATAGATGGACTGGGCATTATCGGTAACAGGGCCGTAGCTGTCAACTGCTATAGTTACCGGACCCATACTGAGGAAACCAAAAGCAACAAGGCCGAAAGCAAAAACTGCTGGATAGAGCATGGTTCCGCTGGGAAAGAATGTGCTTGCGTAATAGCCAACAAACATAAGCAGCATAATTACCATACCTATCCAGAAACCGCTGAAATTACCGGCCACAAGACCGGAAAGTATATTCAAAGAAGCGCCGCCTTCCCGTGTTGCCTTAACTACTTCAGAGACATGGGCGGATTTGGTGCTGGTAAATATCTTTACGAATTCCGGGATAAGAGCCGCACCAAGAGTACCGGAACCCATGATGATAGACATTAAAAGCCACAGATTAGGAATCATGTTGCCCACATCGGATGCCGGACCAATCTCAAAGTAACTAACAACAAAAACAGCTATGATGGATATAAGAGAAGCAAACCATACCAGGCTTGTAAGAGGTTGTTCAAAATTAAAATCTTCTTTACCGGCAAACTTTGCCCGGCTGAAAGCTTTGTTGATATAAAAGGCTGCTATGGAAGTAATAATAAGCAGAATGCGAATTATAAATATCCATACCAGCAGGTGCGTTTGAAGTGCGGGTTTTACTGCAAGTACAATAAAAGTAATCAATGCAACCTGCGTAACGCCGAAAGTTTCAAAACCATCGGCAGTGGGCCCAACGCTGTCACCAGCGTTATCGCCGGTGCAGTCGGCAATTACGCCCGGGTTACGGGGATCATCTTCTTTAATTTTAAAAACTATTTTCATCAAGTCCGAGCCGATATCAGCAATTTTTGTAAAGATACCGCCTGCAATACGTAAAGCACTTGCACCAAGGGATTCACCAATAGCAAAACCGATGAAACTGTCGCCTGCCAAATCGCGGGGAACAAAAAGAAGAATGATAAGCATCATGATAAGTTCTATACAAACCAGAAATACACCCACACTCATGCCGGCATCCAGGGCAACGTTTAAAGTTTTAAGCGGCTTGCCTTCAAGCCCGGCAAATGCTGTTCGTGCATTGGCAAGGGTGTTCATGCGCATACCGTAAAGGGCCACGCTGGATGAGCCAAGAATTCCTAATACCGTCCAAAGTAGAATCAGCAGAACACCGCCTACGGCAATATGCGATAGCCCGCCGAAATAGAAGGCACTTACAACAGCTATAATAATGAACAGTGCAAAGAGGAACTTAGCCTGCTGCCGGAGGTATGTTTTGCATGTTTCGTAAATGGTACCGGCCACATCTAACATTGATTTATGAGCCGGCATGTTTTTTACTCTTTTAAACTGGTACAGACCGAATAAAATACCCAGAACACAAACCAACAGACCATAGTCCAACAAATTGTTTTGTGCCGAGGTAAGAGATGGAATTGCCAGACTGGATTCGTCGGCAAAAACCAATACCGGAGAAAGCATTAGCATCAGCAAGCTGAAGAATCCGACAGTAAATAATTTCTTCATGAAAAAACCACCTTTCCTTTTAAATTTCTAAATTGATATGTGCAAACATTCCCGTATTAAAACCCATTTTACTTAATAAACAGAATTCTTGTATAAGGATGTAACACCTCCCGGAAGTACTTTTTAAAAGCTGCAATATAAAAGAGACAGTTTAGATTTTTTAGGTAATATTTTGTCATAAAAATGAAAGCTGTAAAATTCCCCTTTGAAGAGTTTGGGGATAAGACCGGAGCGGCCTCACGGATTTTGTTCCTAAATTTTTTATCCAATCTGCGTTGTTAAAACCTTTTTGAAAACCCACATTAGCGGCGGTTAGTTAATCTGGAAAATTCTTAGCCGGCACTTGTTTTCTCTTAGCCTGTTCGGCAGACACCCGCATACGGAATATAATTCAGGGTATTATTACGGGTTAATTACAATAAAGATCTAGTGCCAAACTTAATAAATTGTACCAGTAGTGTCAACTATTTAATATTTTCAGAATCTTAACTTATTTGTTTTCTCTCTCTCTCTGCTTTCCTCTTTTTAATTTGACGCGGGTAAAATAATTTTAAACCCGGCAATCGATAAACAAGGGCAAAAGCATATCAGCGTAATTATTTTTTTACCAATGTGATTTTGGCAACCGGATTACAAAATGATATTGATTAATGAATCCGGCTTAGATAGCTTTGGCGTAATTTATTATCAAATTAATTATCAACCAGTCTTCTTAATGATTAGTACTCTAAGAAATTTCAAAACACATCGCATCTTACGGAAGATACATTTCACCGGACAAACCTAAGAAGCCCTCCGGTTA
>JBJKSH010000223.1:0-8078 GCA_046704255.1 Ignavibacteriaceae bacterium
AAAATGACCCTTACCTGGAGTTCATCTTATAAAGCAAATAATTACCAGGTGCAAATTTCAGCAGACAGTAATTTTACTACTGCAGGTATTGTCGGCGACTATTCCGTTGTAGATACCTTCATCGTGTTACCGACACTTAAAAATAATTCAACATATTATTGGAGGGTTAGAGCCAAGCTTGATATTATGGCAGGAAGCTGGTCCAACGCATGGAGCTTTACTACGGTACCGCTGCCGTCTGTACCGGTTTTATATATGCCCGGGAATGGTTTAATTAACATGGGAACTAATTTATCCTTTGCATGGAAAGGCGCTAAACAAGATGTAAAATACTTTATACAAGTTTCAACTGACTCAACTTTCGGGGGTAATTCGGGAATAATTGAACAGTCGGTATCCGATACTACGGTTGAATTATCCGGCCTTAGTTATAATACTGTTTTCTTCTGGAGAGTTAAATCATATAATATAGACAATGCGGGGAGTAACTGGTCTGTTGTTAGGGAGTTTAAAACAAAACTGTCGCCTCCTGAAAATTTAAATCCTTACGGTGCGGGTTTGGATACAACTTTAATATTTAACTGGCAGCCGGTAAATTCTGCAAATAAATACAGGCTGCAAATATCTAACGATACTAGTTTTAATCCGGCTTCGCTGATATTTGATAAAACAGAAGACGGCCCCGGGGTAAGCCTGTCTATATTAAAAAATACATACACATATTTCTGGCGGGTATTTGCTTTCAATTCTCAAGGCGATTCAAGCGGCTGGTCTAAAATTATAAAGCTTCAAATAAGGCTGGCATCACCTCAGATAATTTCACCAAGAGACAGCCTGAACAATGCAAATACCGTTTTAGAATTTTCGTGGGGAAAAGTTGATTCGGCTTCCGTCTACCGTCTTGTTATTTCGGCGGACACCAGCTTTAATAAAATTTCAATTGATACCGTACTTTCCGAAACCTCTGTTATAATTTCTACTCTTGAACATTATACAAGGTATTACTGGCAGGTGCAGGCATTAAGTTTAGGACATAACTTCAGCAGCCGGACGAAAGTAAGAACTTTTAAAACAAATCTTGCGGTACCAAATTTGTTTACTTCAGCGAATAAATTTATTAATTCTACCGATACGGTTTTATTTAGCTGGCATAAAATTAATGGTGCGGAAGTCTATCGGTTTCAAATAGCTTACGATTCTCTTTTTAAAAAATTAGATATTTCAACATCTACAAAGGATAGTATTATTTCAATTAGTTCTTTTTTACCGGATACTTCTTTTTTTGCAAGGCTTATGGCATATAACCAAACGGGAGATTCCGGTTCCTGGTCTAAAATAATTACTTTTTCCACCAATCCATCTCTTAGAATTTCGAGTTATGCAATATCCGATACAATTAATTTATCCGAGGATCCTACGGATTCCCTTGGTTCTATTACAATATCCAATTTAGGTCCCAACACGGTTTTTTTTGATTCGATTTTTATTTCACCGGATTCTATTTTTCAGATAAATAAAAGCTCTTTATCTTTATACCACGGAGATTCTTATAATTTAACTGTGAAGTTAAATCTAAATAAAATACAACCGGGATTGTTTTTGGGAAATATTTATCTCGTTCAAATAAAAGATAAAACAACATACAATAAAATTAAAATAAATATTAGAGCATTTATTAAAGCGGCATTAGGCCATATCAATCCCGGTTATATTTATTTCGGAAATATTAAAAAGGATAGCGCAGGATTCGGAGGATTTGGTTTAAATAATTTTACTGGTAATATAAATCTTTATATATCCAGGTATGAAATAACCGGGAAAGACTCTGCCGCATTTAAATTAAATTATTTCCGAGATACCGTAGGAGTGTTTAATTCAAGCTGGGTGGGAATTGTATTTAAACCAATTAATTTTGGCATTAATGCAGCAACATTAAAATTATACACAAATTCTTATCCGCAAAAAATATTAGAGTGTTCTTTGGAAGGCTACGGGAAAGGTGGAGAATTACCGCTTTATAACATTAACATTATTAAAAAATACCAGGACACAACATTCGAAGCAGTTACTAATAATTATAAGACAATTGTGTTTGGCAACAGCGGAAATGATTCGCTAAAAATTCAAATTTATTTTTCTAAAAATTATTTTGTTTTACCCGGCTTAAACTATTATAATTTCACTGTAAAACCAGGGGATTCAATTTCGGTAAAATTAAAATACAGGCTTCCGAATTTTAATCCCGTAAATACGGATACGATGAAAATTTTTACCGACGGATTTGGAGAATCTCCGGTCGTTGTCAGGTTAAAGGGTACTTTTAATAAAGATGTATTGTTACCGCTAATTAAAAAAAATATATTAATTAACAATACCGGATTGAATTCGCTTCCTAATTCTTTCCCGGAAGATTCCATAATATTTATTACTGTAAACAACAATGTTAAATCGATGCTGCCTAATCCGGATTTCCGGTTTAGTTATTTTAACGGTGGCGATGCATCTCCGTCTGATGTTTTGAATAACGGGAACTACAATTATTTTATTCCTTATGATAGAGTTAATAATAAAGGAATAATTCTCGACGGCGAATTGTATATCCATGACGACAAAGGAAATATGGAAGATTCAACTTCATTGTTTAGTAATATGGAACTGCAAATTAGCTTTAATCATTATTCAACCCCGGTTATAAATGTTCCGAGGTCTATTCCCGGCCTAACAGCCGGTGAAGCAAATGATAAATGGGCATTTTTTGGTTTTCCTTTCAATACCGTTTATGTTGATTCGGTATTTAAATATTTCGGCGGAAGGAGTAACATGCATGACGGCGAATGGATGCTTTATAAATATGATCCTTCAAATAAGAAATATTTTTCAGTAATGAATCTAAATTCTTTCGAACCCGGTTCTGCATATTTTTTTGCACAAGCATTAGTCGACACATTTAGGATTTCGGAAAATTATTTCGGCAATTATCTTTCAAGAAGCCTATATGATACAGTTATTTCATTGCCGGGTGACAAATGGAAAACAGTTTCAGATCCTTTTACTTTTAATGTTCAGGTAGAGCCGCCGGATATGCTTTATAAATTTGACGCCGCAATGCAGCAATATGTACTGACGAATATAATGGAACCCGGTGAAGGTTATTTTGTAGGACCTGCAATTACTAATATTAATCTTAAGACTTATGGAAAATATTCTCCTTCAAATATTCCGGTTAATATAGCACAAAACGGATGGTATACCTCGCTGGTAATTAAAGATAAGAACAGTGAAAAATGTTTATTATTTTCAATTAATAATCAAACCGGTGTAAACAAAACTAATGATAATTTGCTGCAGGAAAACTACCCGGTTCCGCCGCGTATAAAAAAAGGGCTGTATTCTTATATTGAAAGCCTTGATGGGAAAAGATATATGGCAAGTTTTAATGTGTCGGATTCAGGCGGTGTATGGGATGTTATAGTTTCCAATGACTTTAATAATTATGATAGTGTAACTATTCATCCGGAAGTAAAGGGAAATATTCCTGAAGGGATAAAATTAATTTTGTTTAATTGCTCCGATAATAAAATAATTGGAAATTCTAATTTTAACTTTACCATTTCAAAAGATGAATCAAAAAGATTCAAAGTAATTTTAGGCAATGAAAAATTCTTACGGCAAAGCCTGGACAGGTTGGTTAAGCTACAACCGTACACTTTTAATTTAAGCCAGAATTATCCTAATCCATTTAACCCTTCGACTACAATACGGTATGTTGTACCCGGTTCAGGTACTAATCCTGTAGATGTTAGTCTAAAAATTTATGACATTCTGGGTAACGAAGTGGCCGTACCGGTAAACTGTGAGCAAAATCCGGGAGAGTACCAAATTAAATTCAATGCCAGAAATTTAGCCAGCGGCGTTTATTTTTACAGAATGATTGCCGGAAAATACATATCGACTAAAAAAATGCTGTTGATCAAATAAACTTATTTAAAAAATACTTCTATAGAGCCGGAGACTGATATTATTATATACCGGAATTTAAAAACTCTTTGTATTAAGGAAATCCATTGATATTTTGATTTGGGTAATTAAATTATTACACTCATGATGAATTATTTCCTTTTTAATTAGATATTTATTTTATCTTTGGGAAGTTATGAAAACTATTCTATTTTTAATTGTAGTATTATTTTCATCATACCCAATTATTGCACAGGATACTGGTGAAAATATTTTGATTAATGGAGATTTTGAATCAAGTAAAAACGGTATAATGCCTGATGGCTGGAATGGAGATAATCACTATTATAGCCTTGATAAAGAAGCAGTATCCGGAAAGTTTTCATTAAAATATTCCAACAATAATCCTTCAAATTATCCTATTTGTTCACAAACCGTGGACTTAAAACCGGGAGACACTTATTCTGCCGGAGCAATGATTAAAACCTCTAATATTACCGGAAATGATTTTGGTGCTTCAATTTGTATTGAGTGGTTTGATAAGGATGGTAAGTGGTTAGGGGGCATATATCCTCAGGGAATTAAAGGTACAAATAACTGGACCGAAATTTCCACAATCTTTACTGTGCCCAATGATGCTGCTAAAGAACAATTCTCTTGTTACGTTCGGAAAGGAATGAGAGGAACTGCATGGTTTGATAATGCCTATTTAAAACAATATAAGCCTGATAAAATGAATGTTATTCTCCTTTCCCCGGTATATAGAGGTTTAATATTTGAGGACGGAGATTCAGAGATTAATCTATTAGTCGATCTGGAAGCATTTAAGGATAATTTAAGCCAATCTGAAATTGTAACAGAATTGTTTGGCTTATCCGGTAAAAAGCTTGACACTAAAATTACTGATATAATAAAGAATAATTTCAAATACAAAATAAACATTGATACAAAAGACCTTCCAATTGGAAGTTATTTTGTAAAAGTAAATTTAATCGGAAATAATAATAAGCTGCTTAACTCTTGGGAAACATCTGTAAAAAAGATTAGTTCTAAGAGTAAGCCTGCAGTTTACATTGATAACAATAAAAGATTAATTGTCGACGGCAAAGCAATATTTCCTTTAGGAATGTACTGGGGAGAAATTAATGAACCTGATTTAAAAATATACGCTGCAAGTAAATTTAACTTTATACTTCCTTATATTCGCCCTACCGACGAACAGATGAAGCTAGCTGAAAAATATAATATAAAAGTATTTTATTCCGTAAAAGATTATTACCAAGGAACGCAGTTTGCACCCCCGAAAATACAGTCCCTGGCTGATGAAGATATTTTATTTAAACAAACGGTTCAACATTTTAAAGATGCTAAATTACTACTTGGCTGGTACAATAACGATGAACTTCCGCTTGAATATATTGACAGACTAGATCGTCATTATAACCAAATAACAGAATTTGATCCAAACCACCCCGTCCTTTCAATTTTTGTTAACCCTGATCAAGCAGCTTTTTATATAAACTCTAGCGACATCATAGGCAGCGATCCGTATGTCGTTCCGAAAGCTCCGTTATATAAAGTGGGCGAAGCTACTAAAATTATTAATCAGAAAATTGATAACAGCAGACCTGTATGGATGGTAATACAGGCTCATAACCTCGGAAATTATAAGGAACTTATTTCTGATCCGCAAAATTACAGAAGTCCGACATTTGATGAAATGAGAAATTTGGCCTGGCAGGCAATTTGTGAAGGTGCCTCAGGACTTATTTTTTACTCTTATTTTGATTTGAAACAAAATGCCGATGTTCCTTTTGATACTCAATGGTCAAATTTAAAGAAAATAGCTGAGGAAATATATAATGTCTCTGATGTCCTCCTTTCGACCGAAAAAACAGATACTGTTAAAATTGAAGGAGCTAATAATGACAATTCCTGGTTTAACTGGATAGCTAAAAATTATAATAAGCATTTATACATCTTCATTGTGGATAACGGAAAAGCTGCGGGGAAGATAAAAATTACTATCCCGCGGAAATATACCAATGTTCACATGCTAAATGCACCTGCTGAAAAACTTTCAATAACTAATTCGGAATTCAGCGACAGCATTGGAAACCTGGAATTAAAAGTTTATGTTGCTGAATAATAAATCCATTGCCGTTCGAATATTTTATGCTGGTAAATTAGATTTTTAATTTTTTTAGTTAGGAAATGAATATATTAAACATACGGGAAAAAATATTTTTCTTGCTTGATATTAAACTTTGGAAATTGTGGAAAGCTGCACAATTCTGCAAAATAATAATTTTATATTTCATAATTTTATCGGAGCCCGGCGGTGGAAAACATAATATTATCTAATCGAAGACAATTACTTTTCAATAGGCAGAAATTGACTTTTGATTGGATACCGGAAAAAGCAGAAAGGCTTTTAGATGCAGGTTGCAGTACGGGATATGGAACAGTGCACTTTGTTAAAAAGATTGCCGAAACCTGGGGAATTGACGCCGATGAAGATAGCATCAAAAAAGCACGTGAATCGTTTCCTGATATTCACTTTGAACATTGCCCGGTTGAGCATATGCCGTTTCAGGATAAGTTCTTTGATGTCGTTGTTATGTCTGATGTACTGGAACATGTCTCTGATGTAAATGCCGCCATAAATGAAATTTACCGGGTAACAAAATCAAACGCTACAATAATTATTTCAACGCCGCATACCGGATTATTTGGATGGTTTGATCCGTATAACTATGGTATCTATCTTAGGAAACGGCTGCCTAAGATTTATCGTATGCTAAAACATATCAAACTTGCACAAGCAAAGGAAGAACAGTTAATAGAAAAACACAGACACTATTCTAAGCAGGATCTTGAAAGAATCCTACATCAATCAGAATTTAAATCCAACTTTACCATAACAAAAGTATTCCGTTCAGGGTTGTTCTTTTATCCTCTCGGACTTAATGTATACGAGGCTTTAAGGCGATTATTTCCGCCGCGGATTGTAAACATTCTTTATTTCCCCTTTCGTTGGCTTGCAGAGTTAGATTATTGGATACCATACGGGGGGGGGGCATATAATATCGCGATTTGCATCAAACGAAATTGAGTTGATTATTTAAAATTATAACTAATTAGGTCCAGCTCCCCTTCCTGTGGAACTTGCATTGAATACCACGAGGCAACTATCTTATCAAGGCCTATGCCGTTTATATAAATTACTTGATAATAGAAAGCACCATCAGAAGAACTATATTTTAATGTATCTTTTGACGCTCCGTTAAGCGGAACTTTTGTCTCACTTACTAAATTACCTGCTGCTGGAATCACCGGTTCCTCATTCCACATACAATAAACAGTATCTTTTGTTACAATTATAGGAAATGATTTTACAGATTTGATAGTGTAGGTAGTATCGTAAAAAGTTTCGTCATTAGTGTTATTATAATAAATAGTTGTTTTATCAGCTTTAACTGTGTCCTCTTCGGAACTATTAATGCTGTAAGTGGTTGTTGAGTCATTCAGGACCTGTTTTGAAATTACATCCCATTTTTGAATACCATTATATGTGGTCGTATCGAAATGAATTTGATCGTGGTTAAGTTGTATTTTATAGTATTTATAAGTCCAAGTATATCCAATATCAATGGGAAATGAGAACCGATATCTAAGAGGAGTAATCAGCCTGGATTCGTCATAGATGGAACTGTCTATAGCATCATCTATTTTTATCTTAAAAGGAGAAACGATTGTATTAGGGATGATCCATTTATATTGATTTGCATTGGCCTCTATGTTATTCCGAATAACGTAAGATGTTTTAAGGCTGTCATTAAGATACAGGAGATTGACGGCTTTAATGTATGAAGACTGCCAGGCAATATCAACAGTGTCGCCGACATAATAATTACCATTTACAGGGGAAATTAATTTTAAAGTTTTCGAGTTAGTATTAACTACAGCATCCGGTGATTTGCATGAAATTAATAAGAACGGTATTATCAAAATAATATATATTAATCGTATCATTTTACACATATATTTGTCTAATTTAATATTTTTAAATTACTTAAAAATTGAATTAAAATAAAATTTACCGATAAGCTAATTATAAT
>JBJKSH010000224.1:0-5597 GCA_046704255.1 Ignavibacteriaceae bacterium
GTATTATTCAAAGCATCAGCACACTCAAGCGGAATATACTACAATACAATAAAAGCAGCCGCATAATCCTCGAACAAAAAAATCATAGTAATCAAAAAACAAAGAAGAATTTGCATTATCTCTCAAAATTAACGATTTCAATCATAATACCAACTTTTCACTACCCCTTTTTATTACTTGCTCAAGTCAGGAATGGATGAATATATAAATGTGTGTATAAATCATTTTGCATTGCCCGTTCTGTTTCATAATCGGCTAGGTTAAGAGATGATCAATTTTAACAAACATTCAATTCTTTATCTTTATGCTGCCGGTTCACTTCCCCGGTATTGCTTACTATATTTACTACTCAAACATTTACTGCCCGTTTTTTATCAAAATTATTAATAATAAATGCGCTGTAAACTTAATTTTATTTCAGTATTATTATCTGCTTTGTGTTCACTGCGGATTCTCTCAATCTGCGTGAAAAAATAATTTTCACAGAGAAGGCAAAAACTTCTATGTTATTTCAGAACAATCATTTTTTTCTGCGCCGAATATGCGCCTGCTTTTATACTATAGAAGTAAATTCCGCTTGCCAGTGCAGAAGCATTCAATAATACAGAATGTTCTCCGGCTTTCTGCTCCTTATTTACCATAATCATTATTTCTTTGCCGGTAATATCATATAATTTCAAAACAACTTTATCTTGTTTAATAAGATTATATTTAATTATAGTTTCCGGATTAAAAGGGTTCGGGTAATTTTGATATAAATTAAATTCGCCCGGTGATAAAGCAACATCCGCTCTTACTGCCATACTGTACATATAAGAACCGCTAAAATCAATTTGCTTTAATCTATAAGAATAATTACCGGGAGATAGATTCTTATCGATAAATGAATACCTTTGAGATTCAGTTGAATTACCACCACCATTAACAAAAGCGACCTTTTCCCAAGCTACCCACTTTCCAGCAGCCCCTTCCCCTTGGGAAGGGGTTGAGGTTAGGCTTCTTTCAATGTCAAAACCCAGGTTATTTTGTTCGGTTGCGGTAGTCCATTTTAAAACAACAGAATTTCCAACCACATTCACATTAAAGGAAGTAAGTTCAACAGGTAAAAATCCACCGGATGGGAGCGGACTTCCGGCATTTGTCCATGCAGTATAAATTAAGCTTGCTAGCCTGCTTGATGCACTATCTAACAATGCAATTGTAAAATTACCGGTTAGTTCCCATAGTTTTTGCTGGTAAACTGTACTCCTTGTATCACTATTAACTGCCTTGGCAGCAGCGTCGGCTTTAATTAAAGAATCAACATAATTGTAGTTATTATAAATGTAATTAAAAACAAAACTGGAAACGTTAGAAATATATTGAACATTTCCGCTGCCGCATTTTATTTGATCCTGAAAAGTCGATAGCATATCGGACTCGTACCTGGCATGTAGTCCGCCGGGATTATAATTTTCCGTTAAATGAAGCGGTTGATGAGAATCGCCTACGTAATGCCCTAGATCGGCAGCAGTTAACATAGCTTTATGCCAATCTCTTCTGGCAAAACAGTTTTTAAGAGTGTCGTACGTAGTAATTATTGCCCAGGGTAGTGTTCCGTTACTTGTAACAAAATATAATCCGTGCAACGCAACAACGGAATCATAGCTCTGGCTAATTTTATGGTTAGCTACAAATTCGGGATAGCTGTCTATATCAATATAGTGCTTCGGAGACTCCGTCGGGTCTCCGCCCTTTCTATAATCGGCATCAGAAGCATGCTGAACCAGACCATCCGCCCAGCTCATAAATTCATTCATCTGCGGAGGGAAAAATAAAAAGCAATTTAGGTTTATTATTCTATGGCCAGTACCGCCCCATCCGCCGAAAATGAGTAATAATAAAACGGGAATTAAAAAAGAGATCTTTTTTAAGAAATGCATTTCAGGCCCCTTTGAATTTATTATTTATAATTTTATTTGCTTTATTCTAATTTAATATTATTAATTTACAAATGTAATCTTCAGGTTAAATCTTATTTTGATTTTTTCTCTGTCTAAGTATTTCAAACAATACAATACCGGCAGCAACGGAAACATTAAGCGATTGGATTTTTCCTTTCATGGGAATTTGAACTAGAAAATCGCATCTCTCTGCGGTTAATCTTCTTATACCTTTTTCTTCATTTCCAATTACAAGTGCTGCAGGCAGCTTATAATCAACTGCCGTATAATCTTTTAGAACTTGATTTTCCCTTATTGAACTTTCAATATAAGTTCCGAAAATCCAAAAGCCGTTATTCTTTATTTCACTTAAGGTAATTGATAAATTATTAACCGGGCATATTTTTACATGTTCGGCAGCTCCGGCAGAAGTTTTTATAACCGTTGAATTTACCGGCGCACTGTTGTGCCTTGTTATTATTATTCCATCAGTTCCGCTGCATTCGGCTGTCCTAAGTATTGCACCCAGGTTATGCGTGTCCTGTATGGAATCCAAAATTAGCAGTAACGGATAGGTAGACTTTTTTGATTCTTTTATAACTTCATCAAGAGAATAATATTTTTGATTGGACTTTAATGCAATTACTCCCTGGTTATTATTCCGGCTGTCGAAAGTTGTAAATTTTGCAGAAGGAATTTCATTGCATTTAATTCCCCTTTTTTTTGCGGCAATTCTAATTGAATTTATTATTCCGCCTTTCTGACCGTAAAGAATGTAAACCTGTTCAATTTCCTCACCGGAATATATAGCTTCCAGAACAGGTTTTCTTCCTATTATTAAATTCATATACTTTAAGTTTTGGCTTTTTTGGTTTCTACTTTTATAGGCGGCGGAACAAACTTTGGCAATTTATCCTTATTATTAGAAATGTATACAAAACCAATTACGCCTATTATAACCAATGGTATGGAAATTAATTGCGCTTCGCTTAAATTAAAGAGCAGCCTCGGATTTAATCTAATGGTTTCAATTAAGAATCTTTCTACACCGGCAAAAATTAAATAAAGCATAAAAAGTTTGCCGTCCGGCCAATCCTTTTTCCTTAAATGCCAGAGAATAAAAAATATTATCATGCAGGCAATAAATTCATAAATTGGAGCGGGATGTAATCTAATAACCTGATCAAATTTTGTTATTGTACCGTAGCTGTCGTGCCCTACAACCTGAGAGGATAATGAGTAATAATGGTCGCGGGCTGCAAGCAGCGGATGATCGTGGTAATACTGCATTAAAGCATAATGAGGTTTTACTGTTCCGCGGTAAAAATATGTGCCCCAAGGCAGTTTGGTAGGAATACCGTAATCGCCGTCTCCGGCTAGCTGGCAGCCTATTCTTCCGATACCGTAAGCAAGAATTAAAGATGGTGCAATTGCATCACTTACAAAAAGGAATGGAATTTTTTTCCTTCTTAAATATAATGCTATCATTACGGCAGCAAGTATTAAGCCTCCGTAAAAAGTTAATCCCCCCGGAGAAAAAGCAATAAGCGGATCGTTTATAAATGCAGACCAGTTTTCAATAAGGTCCAGTGCTTTACATCCAATTATGCCGAAAACTATGGCAAGCAGAGTAATTTCCGTTGCATACTTCGGATTAAGTTTTTTTCGTTCGAATTCTTTTGTAAGTATTAAACTGGCAATTATAAACGCTATACCCAGCATTAGGCCCCAGCTGTAAACAGTAAAAGGACCTATTTTAAAAAGTTCAGGGTACATTTTAAATCCTTATAATCTCTGTTATCTTAGATAGATTCCCGATTTCAATTAACAGCTGTTCACCGGTTGCCATATTTTTCAAATTTATTTTACCGGCTTTATATTCTTCTCCGCCGGCAAATAAAACAAAGCGTGCATTCATTTTGTTTGCTTCTCTCATCTGGGCTTTTACGCTTCTGTCAATGTAATCAAGTTCCACATTTAGATTATTATTTCGCAAATCCAAAGCCATGGCAAATACCTTGCCGGTTAATTCCTTATCAAGTTTTATAATATAAACATCAATTGAACCGGCAGGTAAATTTAATACCTTTTCATTTTCACAGGCAAGTAAAATTCTCTCAATACCGGCAGCAAATCCTACACCCGGAGTAGGTACGCCTCCAAGCTGTTCGATAAGAAGATCGTACCTTCCGCCTCCACATAGAGCGCTTTGTGAGCCTACCTTGCCGCTTACAATTTCGAATGTTGTTTTGGTGTAATAATCAAGCCCTCTTACCAGCCGCGGATCGATTTCAAAAGGAATATTTGCTCTGTTAAGCAGTCCTTTTACAATTTCAAAATCTTCTTTACTTTCTTCGTCAATGTAATCTATAAGCAAAGGCGCATCTTTAATTAATTTCTGATCGTATTCAATTTTACTGTCGAAAATTCTAAGAATATTTGAATCGAATCTCTTCCTGCTGTCTTCGGAAAGTTTATCTTTAAAATCTTTAAGATAATTCCGCAGAATATTTTTGTAATTTTCCCTGGCAGAAGGCATACCGAGCGAATTTATTTTTATTGTAATATCCTTTAGACCAAGACTTTTTAAAATGGTTAAAGCAATAATTATTAATTCTGCATCAAGTAAAGGAGATGAACTGCCGAGTGCCTCGCAGCCGAACTGGTGAAATTGTCTTTGCCTTCCGGCTTGAGGTCTTTCCTGCCGGAACATCGGGGAAATGTAATACATTTTGTTAAGCTGCTGCTGCTTACCCATCGAATGTTCGATATAAGCACGAACAACAGATGCAGTCATTTCCGGCTTAAGCGTAATACTTGTTTGGCTCCTATCAGAAAAAGTGTACATTTCTTTACCGACTATGTCGGTTTCTTCTCCAATACTGCGGGAGAATAAACCGGTTTCTTCAAACAAAGGAGTTCTAATTTCCTTATAATTATAATTACCGCATATTCTTTCCACCATATTTTCCAGATGTTTCCATGCGGAAATATCCTGCGGTAAAATATCCTTTGTTCCGGTTATAGCTTTAATCATTTAAATACCAAAAGGAGAGTGTAAATCAAACTTTGGAGAAGCTGCTAAACTTCAAAATAATTTTCTTCTTCTTTCCTAAAGATTTCAAAAATTTCTTCGGAAGTTTTTGCCTTTATTAATTTATCTCTAAATTCATCCTTATTCATCATTCTGGAAATTCTACTAAGCAGCTTAATATGTTTGCTTACAAGATTATCTTTTCCTACCAGTAAAAAGACAAGATAAACAGGATGCCCGTCAAGAGAGTCGTATTCTATCGGATGGCTGGTTTTACCAAATGCAGCCAAAATATCGTTTACTGCATTTGTTTTACCATGAGGAATTGCAAAACCTTTACCCACGCCAGTAGACATTATCTTTTCTCTTTCCAGAACCGCATCTCTTACTTTTTCCAGATCGATTATTCGCGGGTCATCCTTAAATAAATCTATCAGTTCGTTAATAACAGATTCTTTATTCTGGCCTTTAAGATCAGAAATTATAAAATTTTTCCCTAATAAATCTAATACTTTCATTAGTACCGCCGGTTAACTTACTAAATTAACAAATTTGCCTAAAAACAATTTGTAAATTTACTAATCTCGTATAAGTTAAGCAATTATTAAATCACTTAATTTAGTAACAACTTAATTTAGTAA
>JBJKSH010000225.1:0-16329 GCA_046704255.1 Ignavibacteriaceae bacterium
GGCGGAGAAGTTGTAAAGCTTCTTAAGACCGGTTCTGCTTTTTATTCTCCTGCTGCTGCTGCCACTGCAATGGCACAATCTATTTTGCTGGATGAAAAAAGACTGCTTCCCGCATGCGCTTTTCTAGACGGCGAATTCGGTGTTAAAGGATATTACGTTGGTGTACCGGCAGTACTAGGTGCAAACGGAGTTGAAAGAGTGGTTGAAGTTTCTCTTAATGAAGAAGAACAAGCTGCACTTGATAAATCGGTTAACGCTGTTAAAAAATTAGTTGAAGATATGGGCAGATTAGGATTTTAAGTTAGCAGTAATAATAAAAATAGCCACAGTATACAAAGTAGGGAAAAATCCCTCTGATTCTGCTAAGCAGAATCTGTCTCCCTTTATTAAAGGGAGACATTTGCAAATTTTTTTATTATAAAAATAGTCCCTCTTTAGCAAAGAGGGACAGATTTTAGCGCAGCTAAAATCAGGGAGATTTGACTCGCCCGGTAATGTATCAAAAAAAAAATAAAAATGTCTAATGGTTTTCTTAATAAAAAAGCCCTCCAAAGCGGAAGGCTATTGCATTTTAAATTTTACGGTATATAGAGAACCGGTTACTACCCGGTTACAACACTAACAATTTTTCTATCGCCTCTTTTGGTTTCGAACTTAACATGACCGTCGGCTATTGCAAAGAGAGTATCGTCGCCGCCTTTAAGCACATTAACGCCGGGATGGAACTTGGTTCCCCGCTGCCTTACAATAATATTTCCGGCAACAACTTTTTCTCCGCCGAATTTCTTTACGCCGAGCCTTTGTGCATTGCTGTCTCTTCCGTTCCTAGATGAACCTTGACCTTTTTTATGAGCCATTATTAAATCTCCTAATTTTAACCAATCCTGGTAATTTCAATTCTAGTTAAATTCTGTCTGTGCCCGTTTCTCTTTATATAACCGGTTCTTCTCTTTTTCTTAAAAACAATTACTTTATCATCCCTGGTATGTTCAAGAACTTTTGCTTCAACTTTTACACCCTCAACATAAGGATTGCCGACTTTGGTTTCCTTTTCATCGGATAGAAGAAGCACATTTTCAAATATTACATTTTTTTCCGGTTCTTCTTTTAAGAGCGGTACATAATACTTTGTATTTTCAGAAACTTTGAATTGTTGTCCTGCAATATCAACAACTGCAAACATTTTAACCTCATATTCTAAAATTTAGCTAACAAAGTTAAATAATTGAATCACTTAAGTCAATTATTTTTTCAATTTGAATGAAAATTCCGAACCGGAATCAAGTTTGCTGCTTACTTCAATTTTAGAGCCGTGAGCTTCTACAATATGTTTAACGATTGCAAGCCCTAAACCGGTACCGCCTACAGCCCTGGAACGGGCTTTATCCACGCGGAAAAATCTTTCGAAGACCCGGCTTAAATCTTCCTCCGGAATTCCGATTCCGGTATCCTTAACATTTATCCTCCCGAATTTTTCTTCTTCCTCCACATAAACACAAACCTCCCCTTTTTCCGTATATTTAATTGCATTTTGAATTAGATTTACCATCACCTGTCTTAATCTTATTTTATCACCGAATAATTGCAGCCTTTTATTAATAGGCTTATAAGTGAGTAAAATATTTTTGTTTTCCGCTGCCGGTATAAATTCATTAACCAGGTTTTTTAAATATTCATCAATATCAAAATACCTAAAACTTAATTTCATCTCACCGGATTCGATCATAGAGATGTCAATCAAATCATTAAGTAGATTGTTAAGATTTGCGGTATGCTGGTTTGCTTTTTCCAGAAAATATTTATTTACTTTATTATCGTTAACGGCACCGTTAAGAAGTGTTTCTATATATCCCTGAATTGCAAAGATAGGTGTGCGAAGCTCGTGAGAAACATTCGCTAAAAATTCCGTTCTTATTTTTTGTAATCTCTTAAGATCGGCAATATCGTTTTTTGTCTTTTCAAACATAAGCTTAATATCTTCCTGAAGCCGTGAGAGATTTGAGCTCAGAATAATTTCTTCCGAAGAAGTATATAAGCTGTTTCTAATGTTATTAATAATTTTTTTTATTTCATTAAGCTCATTATTTCTTTTCCTCCCGAGAGAAATAAGAAGCACAAAAGAAAATAAAACTACAATTATTATAATTTGATATTGAAATGCATTAAGGTTAAATATATATAATAACGAAAAGATGAGAATCAAATCAAAGATTGCAAATTCAAGAAAATATAACCGCGCAGATTTTAAGTTAGATGCAAGCTCTTTAAACACTTTTGAATCTATATCCCACTCCTTTAATTGTCTCAATTAAATCAGGATATTTTTCTAATTTCTCACGAATTTTCCTAATATGAACATCAACGGTTCGATCCACAACATAAACGTCTGTGCCCCAGACGTCTTTTAACAAAGTATCACGGTTAAAAACTTTGCCCTGGTTATTTGCAAGGTAATATAAAAGTTCAAATTCTTTTCTGGGGAAAACGGTTTCTTTGCCGTCGATATGAATAATATATTCATCCCTGTCAATTAGGAGCGGACCTACTTTTAATTTTGCAGGTGTCCTTTTTTCTTCTCCGTCCGGTTCAAATTTTCTTAAGTTGGATTTTACTCTGGCAACAAGTTTTTTAGGAGAGATAGGTTTCTGTATATAATCGTTTGCTCCCAACTCAAGCCCAAGTATTTCGTTTACTTCACCGGACTTTGCCGTAAGGAATATTACCGGGGTATGTTCAAATCCGGGTGTTACTCTTATTTTTTTACACACTTCGTAACCATCCAGTACAGGCATCATAATATCCAGGATAATCAAATTCGGCTTTTCATTTAATTTAGCAAGTGCCTCCTTACCTTCGTAGGCTGTAATTACATCAAATCCTTCCTGAATTAAATTGTATTGCAGAAACTCAACGATATCCTGTTCGTCATCAACTAGTAAAATTTTTGTCTTCATATTTTTATAATTTTATTTCTTTGTTGTTATCCGATGATTTGTACATCGCCTCTATTATTTTCATTCTTAGCAAAGATTCTTCGGCAGAAGAAAAGACAGGGTTCAACCCGTTTACAGCACCGATAAAACTTTTCAATTCGTTCAAGTAGGATTTTTTAAACAAGCTGGTTGAACTTTCCGTTTGAGAAGGTGTTAAATCTATAACCTGTTCTTCTATCCGTTTATAAATATGAAACGGGTTTAACGTAGCCCATCCTTTTGTCCCGAATACATTAAAGTACAAAGAATCTTTCTGTGCTGAAAGCGACCAGCTGGATTCAATATTTATAACAGAAGAACTTTTGCACCGCAAAAAACTAATCGAGGTATCTTCCACAGTTTTTGTATTATGATAATAATTCTGTGTAGAAACGGATTCTACAGCCGGAAAATCCAGCAGCCACAGGGATAAATCAAGCAGCAATATGGCCAGGTCGAAAATAACTCCGCCTCCGGATTCTTCCTTCCTTGTAAACCATTTCTGATTGCTGCTTTGCCTTCTAAGCCAGCCGCATTTTATATAAAAAGGTTCACCTATTTCTCCGGAGTTTAAAAGGCTTTTAAGAATCATTGCATCAGGCCGGTAACGCAGGTTCATTCCTACCATTACCTTGCGTTTATATTTTTTTGCAGCATCCGTAATTTGTTTTACTTCCTGCAAAGTTCTTGCAAGCGGTTTTTCCACAAGAATATCTTTACCGGCTTTCAAACAATCAATCGAAACATCCTTATGAGCACTTGTTGGTGTTGCAATTATTACCGTACCGGCGTCGCTGTTAGCAAGCAGTTCTTTATGATCTTCGTAACTTTCCTTTATATTAAATTTATCGGAAAGAGTATTTAGCCTTGCCTTGTTAACTTCGGCAACTGCCGTTAATTCCACATTACCCAGCTTTGCCAGATAAGGAAGATGGACAACCTGTGAAATGCTTCCCAGCCCTATTACGGCTACTTTGGTTTTATCCATTAATAAGAAACCTCATGTCTTACGGTTTTATTTTCATAAAATAATTTTGCTTTTTCCGCAATGCTCTCGGGATCTATACCCAGCAATTTGTGGAGCTCGGCTTGAGTACCGTGCTCAACAAAATGATCCGGCAGACCGATTCTTAAAATATCGTTTTTATAATTTTCTTCATTAAAGTACTCAATAACACCGCTTCCGAAACCTCCTATTAAAGTATTTTCTTCCAGTGTAATAATTTTGGAAAATTGTTTTGCTGTTTCATCAAGCTTTTCCACATCAAGAGGTTTAATAAATCTCATATTAACAACATGGCAGCTAATACCTTCACCTTCTAAAATTTCCGAGGCTTTAAGTGCATAATCAACCATTGAGCCAACTGCAAGAAATGCAATATCTTTTCCGGTTTTAATATCTTCGCTCTTACCAATTTCAATCAAATCAAAATTTTCTTTTAATGGAACGCCAAGACCGGTTCCGCGCGGATATCTGAGTGCAACCGGCCCGCTGTTATATTTTACCGCGGTATAAAGCATGTCTCTTAATTCCGATTCGTCTTTAGGAGCCATAATTACCATCCCGGGAATTAATCTTAAATATGTTAAATCAAAGGCACCGTGGTGTGTAGGGCCGTCTGCTCCTACCAGGCCGGCACGGTCCATTGCAAAAACCACATGCAGTTTTTGAAGGCTGACATCATGAATTATCTGATCGAATGCCCTTTGCAAAAATGTAGAATAAACAGCAACAACCGGAACAACATTTTGCGTAGCAAGCCCGGCTGCAAAAGTAACGGCATGTTCTTCCGCAATACCCACATCAAAATAATTCTTAGGGAATTCCTTTTGCAAAATATCCAGGCCGGTACCTTCCGGCATTGCACCCGTAATACCAATTACGTTGGGGTTTTCTTTTACAATTTCAGCAAGCGCATTTCCGAATACGGAAGTGTAAGAAGGTGCACCGGCACTTTTTTTAATTTTCTTACCGGTAACTTTATCAAAAGGTGTTGATGCGTGCAGCTTATTCAAATCAATTTCAGCAGGTTTATATCCCTTCCCTTTTTGTGTAATTATGTGAACCAAAATAGGACCCTTAAGATCTTTAACCTGCTCAAATATTTTTACGAGCTGATGAACATTATGCCCGTTAACAGGGCCGAAATACCTAAAGCCCAATGCCTCGAACAGCATACCCGGTGTAACAACGGCCTTAATTCCGTTTTCCAATCTTACGGCAATTTTTCTAATCCTGTCTCCAAACTGATCTAACTTTCCGGTTAAGTCCCAAATTTGTCCTTTCAATCTGTTGAAGTCGGGATGTGCAATCATCTCAGTAAAGTAATTGGAAATCTGCCAGACATTTGGAGCAATGGACATGTTGTTATCGTTTAATACAACAATTAAATCCGGTTTAATAATGCCGGAATTATTCATGGCTTCATAAGCCATGCCGCCGGTCATAGCGCCGTCGCCCATTATAGCAATAACCTTTTTCTTCTCGCCGTTTAAATCCCTGGCAACAGCCATACCAAGTGCAGCGGAAATGGAAGTAGAAGCATGCCCGGCGCCGAAAGTGTCGTATTCGCTTTCATCTCTTTTAAGGAAACCGCTAATGCCGTGCAATTTTCTTATATGCTTCAGCCCTTCTTTACGGCCGGTTAAAATTTTATGAGGATAAGCCTGGTGCCCGGTATCCCAAACGACAAGATCATTTGGCGTATTAAAAACTTTATGAACCGCAACGGTAAGTTCAACAGTGCCCAGGCCGCCGCCAAAGTGCCCGCCGATTTCGGAGATTGTGTCGATTAAATATTCCCTGATATCCGTACATAAAATTTTTAACTGGGCAGTATCAAGTTTCCTTACATCTTCCGGGTAATTTATTTTCGAAAGCACTTCATATTTTCCGTTATCTTTCATTATACAAAAGCTCCGCTTATTTTATTCCTCAAATAGTTCCCGATCACCCGCCGGTAAATCATCCATCTTTTTTTTCAGTTCGGTTATCTTCAATTCGGCATCCCTTAAAGTTGTAATGCATACTTTGGAAAGCTCAATTCCTTCTTCATAAAGAGCTATTGCTTTTTCCAGGTCTATATCATCGCTTTCCAGTATAGATGAAATTTCTTCCAGCCTGCTCAGTTTTTCTTCAAAGCTGCTTTTTACGGATTTCTTACCCATTTATTTATTAATCCTTATGAATAATATTTTTCAATTCAATTTTAAAATTTTATTTCTTTAATCCCAAACTTAAAGCAAAATCATTTAGGATTAATTAAAACTTCGTCATCATAAAACTTAATTTCAGTATCCATGTTCTTACTAAAATTTGCCGCACGGAGTATAAATTTAGAATTCTGTTTGATTAAAACAAAACCTTTTTTTAGTGTCTTATCAATATTGTTCGATTCGATTGTTCTGGTTAACAATGAAAGCCTATTATGATAAATTAAGAATTTCCTATCCGTATTTTGAATAATCCGGAAAATAAAATTATCAACCTGCTGGGATTTTCTTCTAACGAGATCCATTGGAAGCCTAAAGCCGTATGAATTAAGCGCATCGTAAACTTTTTTTCTTAACGAAGTTAAAAGCCCTTCTATATTTTGTGTTGAATTATAAGAAAAATCTTTAATGAATTCGATAAGTTCCTGCCTGTCCGGTGTTGCTAATTCCATTGCGGCAGACGGTGTAGGGGCTCTTAAGTCCGCAACAAAATCCGCAATGGTAAAATCAATTTCGTGGCCGACTCCGCTTATAACGGGAATTTTGGATTTAAATACGGCTCTTGCAACAATCTCTTCGTTAAAAGCCCAAAGGTCTTCAATTGAACCGCCGCCTCTTCCCAAAATAATAACATCAATATCGGAACGTTCATTTAACTGCTGCAGGCTATTTACAATTGTTTCCGCAGCGCCGCTTCCCTGAACTCTAGACGGTGCAATTACCAGCTCGGCAACAGGAAATCTTCTTTTGGCAACACTTATCATATCTCTAAAGGCGGCGCCGTCTATTGCGGTAACAATACCAATCTTTTTGGGAAAAGCAGGAATTTCTTTTTTGAATTGTTCATCGAATAATCCCTCATCCGAAAGCTTCTGCTTTAACTTTTCAAATGCCGCCTGCAGTTCTCCTGCGCCGGCAAGTTTCATAGAGCGAACATCAAGCTGATAATTGCCGCGAGGAGGATAAACTGTTATTTTCCCGTTGGCTGTTATCTTCATTCCATCCTGCGGAGTAAAGAATACATAATTATTAAAGCCTTTCCACATTGTACACGAAATTACCGCACCGGAATCTTTAAGATTAAAATACCAGTGCCCGGAAACATGAGCCTTAAAATTTGAAATCTCTCCTTCCACCGAAATTTGAGAAAATTTTATTTCGAGCGTTTGCTTTATTTCACGTGTTAATTCGGAAACGGAATATATTTCTGTACTATCTTTCATCGTTTAAATTAAAAATATACCGAGAAAAAGCTTGAATACAAACCTAAAGAAATTTCGCTAAAATTTTTTTGGGATTCGCCGGGTTTGAAATTAAACCTGTACCTGGTATAAACCGTAAACGTATTTAATATTTTAAACCACCCGACGGACAATTCAACACCGGCGCCGTTAAAGCCTTTAAAATCAGTAAACCAATCTAATCCGGGAGATATATACTGAATTCCCGGAACTACAATTAATTGTTTATAACCAAGCCTGAAAAAATTTTTGTAAGGTGCATTAAATATGTGTGAATATTCGCCGGAAAAATATCCGAACGGATAAGTAAACCCGGATGATCTTATGGAAACTAATGGAATTTCTTTTGTAAGACTAAAATAACTTTTGCCGTTTTGATAAACATAAGCAGGATTAGGAAGCACAAATATCATACCTCCGAATAAACAAAATAATAAAAAGTTGGATTCGTTCTTTATTTTTATTTCCCGGGGTATTTCAAATTCGTTTACATCGCTGCGGGATGTTCGGCCTAAAGAATCTTTTACAATTATAACAAAAGGTACCGCTCTGGTTTTAAAATTTAAATTCGATAAATCGATTTTTGTATTGTGCGTTTCCGTTAGTTTACCGGAAACAATAAACTTATACTTATTATCAATTAATACCTGTGATGTACAATTTTTCCCGGTAATAAATGTAAGGATTAATTTATGTGGTACTTCCGGCGTAACATAAGAATCAAGAACAGTAATGTCTATTGAATCCGGTGCAGTACTATTTTCCTGGGCCGGAGTTGAAAATGAGAAAATTATAATCATGATAATAAAAGAGCATATTATTTTCATTATTGTCCTTAAAAATTTTTCTAATGATATAGATATTTAGTTTATCCGAATTATTTTATACCAAAACTACCGGCAAATATAAAATATTAAACAATCTTTAAACACTCTTCAAGATCATTTAGAATATCTTCCGTGTTTTCCAGCCCGCATGCTAATCTAATTCCGCCGGGATCAATTTTAAATTCGTCTAATTTATCTACCGGAACCATTGAATGAGTCATAGAAGCAGGATGCTCAATCAAAGTGCGGGTATGACCCAAGCTAACGGCAAGAGTCATTGTGTAAGCTTTTTCTGCGGCCCAATTCATAAATTTTTTGGCATTTTCTTTAATGTTAAAAACATCTTTGCCTTTAAGTCCAAAATAAATTAAGCTTCCCGGAGCAAAATTCCCGTTAAAGTCCGTCATTTGTTTTTTAGCAAGTGAATAATATTTATAGCCGGGAAGGCCCGGATAATTAACAAATTCAACTTTGCTGTGTTTACTTAAATATTCTGCAACAAGCGAGGCAGTTTTAATTTGCTGCCTGATTCTAACGTGAAGAGTTGGAAGGCCGTAGGTCATAACAGTCCAGGCGCTTTTGTTGTTTAACACTGCTCCAAAGTCTTTTCTATATAGTAGGAGCATATCTTTGTATTTCATTTTTCCAATCACAACGCCTCCCATATCCGTCCCAAAACCACCAAGACCTTTTGTTAAAGAGTTAATTGTAAAGTTTGCTCCCAGCTCAATAGGCCGTTGGCAGAAAGGTGTAGCGAACGTATTATCTACAACTATTTTTATTCTTTCTGCTTCAGATCTATTTGAATTATATTCGTCGGTAATCTTCCTAACTTCTTGTATATCAATAATATCCATATTAGGATTTGAAGGAGTTTCAAAATAGATAGCCCTTGTTTTTTTAGTAATTGAATTATTCAGATTTGTTAAATCCGTAAGGTCAACCAATTTTGTAAAAATGTTGTACCGCGGGTACCAGTTTGTTAATAAAGAATATGTACACCCATAAAGAGTATGGTGGGCAATTATTTCATCCCCGGTTTTTGTCAGCATTCCCAATAAACCGGATATTGCTCCCATACCCGTGGCAAAGGTAACCGCCATTTCTCCTTTTTCAATATAGGCAAGGTTTTCTTCAAGAATGTCTTTGTTCGGTTCACCCAGTCTATCGTATATATATATCGGCATTGGGTCTTCGCCTGCAATAGGCGAGTTTGCAAATTCCATAAATCCTTCCGCTCCTCTTTCTACGGAATCCAGCCTGTATATTACCGATGATGAAATAGGCGGAAGAACGTGATGTGAATAATCCCATTTCTTCGATACATTTTTACCGTAGATCATATGTGTTTCCATAGAATATTTTGTATCGTCAACGGAATTATTTTCTTTTATATTTTTTGATTGAGAGTTCATTTGAATCCCCGAAAAATTTATTAAAATATTTAATCAAATTTATACAGAAAATTATTTAATAGGTAGGCGAATAATATTACTTCAGTGCAATTTCAATATCGGCAATTAAATCTTCTGCATCTTCAATTCCCACGGAAAACCTTACAAGGCTGTCTCTAATGCCCATTGCTTCTCTTTCTTCTTTAGGTACGGATGCATGAGTCATACTAGCCGGATGACTAATTAAGCTTTCCACTCCGCCAAGACTTTCGCCTAAAGTAAAAACCTTAACATTCTTTAAAATTTTCTTAGCTGTTTCAACATTGCCAAAGTCTGCAGAAATCATTCCACCGAAACCTCTCATTTGTTTTTTAGCTAATTCATACTGGGGATGAGAAGGCAGGCCCGGATAGTATACTTTTTCTGCTAACTTTGAATTAACTAAGAAGGCGGCAATTTCCATAGCATTTTTAACGTGCCGCTCCATTCTAACTGCCAAAGTTTTTGTAGAACGTAAGATCAACCAGCAGTCAAAAGGTGAAGGAACCGCACCGGCAGCATTTTGAAGATATCTTAATCTTTCATGCACACCCTTGTTATTTGTAATAACAATTCCGCCAATAACATCGCTGTGCCCGTTTATATATTTTGTTGAACTGTGCAAAACAACATCACAGCCAAGTGTTAACGGGTTCTGCAGATACGGACTCATGAAAGTATTATCTACAATACTTAACAAACCATGCTTTTTACAAATTTCCGCTGCACCTTTTAAATCCGTTAGGTTAAGCATCGGATTAGTCGGAGTTTCCAAAAATACAAGTTTGGTATTCTCTTTTATTGCGCTCTCTATATTATGCAAATTTCTTGTATCCACCCAGGAAAATTGCAAACCGTAATCTTTCATAACCAATTCAAACAACCTGTAAGTTCCGCCGTAAACATTATTGGTTGCAATAACATGATCGCCCGCCTTAACCAAACCCATTAAAGCTTGTGTTGCAGCCAAACCAGATGAAAATGCAATTCCGTACTTTCCTTTTTCAAGAGCGGCAATGTTTGCTTCCAAGGCCTGCCGGGTGAGGTTGTGAGTTCTGCCGTACTCATACCCTTTGTTTTTACCCAATTCCTCCTGAGCATAGGTTGAGGTTTGATAAATCGGAGTTATAACTGCACCGGTAACCGGATCCGGTTTTTGGCCCGCATGAATTGCATCTGTTGAAAAACCCATTTTTGTATTTCCTATTTATGTTTAAGTGAAGTTAGCATGTTCAAGTATATCGTACCTTGTAATTATATCTTTTATTCTACCGTATTCAGTTGATAGGACTGCAGGTGAATCACTTAAATATTTTCTTACTGCAATTAATTCTGTTCTTTCATCAAGCGCCGGGAACCCGGGCCCCATTACTTTTCCAATTTCCGTACCTAAAAGATCCGGATTTTCCAGCAGCATAGCCATTAGCTTTGCTTCCCTAATACTGCCGACCGATTCACCGTTATCAATAACCGGAAGCTGCGAGAATCCTTTTACATTTAAAACTTCAACCGCATCTTTTACTTTATCTTTCGGATTAAGATACACCAGTCCCACCGGTTTACCAATTTGTTTTGCCGAAGTAACATCTCTTAAAGTTTTTACTTCGGAAGGAAGCAGCCGCTTTTCCCTTAACCACTCATCGCTGTGAAACTTGGAAAGATACCTTTCCCCTGTATCCGAAACGATAAAAACAATTAATGCATTTTCATCTAATTCTTCGGCAACTTTTAAAGTTATTCCTAGAATTGTTCCTGTGCTGCCGCCGCAAAAAATTCCTTCTTCCCTTGAAAGCCTTCTTGCAAAATTAAAGGAATCCATATCGCTTATGTTCAAGATTTTATCTATAAATTGAAAATGAACATTCGCCGGCAGACAGTCCTGCCCTATACCTTCAACCAGGTATGGTATACCTTCAATTAAATTTCCGGTTTCTTTATATTCTTTAAAAATAGAGCCGTAAGGATCGGCTCCGATTATTTGTATGTTTTTATTTTTTCCTTTTAAAAACCTGCCAACACCGCTTATTGTTCCACCCGTTCCAATGCCGGAAACAAAATGCGTAATTTTACCGTCCGTCTGTTCCCAAATTTCCGGTCCTGTTGTTCTAAAGTGAACATCCGGGTTTGCGGGATTAGAATACTGATACATGAAAATAGAGTTTGGAGTTTCGCTATTAATTTTTTTAGCTACGGTAATATAGTAATCTGGATGATCGTGATTAACTGCATTGGAAACAACTATTACGTCGCCGCCTAATGCTTTAAGATAATTTATCTTTTCGGAGCTAACTTTATCCGTAACGACAAAAATAGATTTATACCCTTTAACCGCACACGCCAGTGCAAGACCAATACCGGTATTGCCGCTTGTAGCTTCTATTACGGTACCACCCGGTTTTAGCTTTCCGCTGCGTTCCGCATCTTCAATCATAGACAGCCCGATTCTATCTTTTACACTTCCTCCCGGATTTGCGGATTCAAGCTTTGCAAATATTTGCGGCTTTAATCCTTTGTTTATTTTATTAAGCTTAACCAAAGGCGTATTGCCGATGTTTTCCAATATGTTGTTTTTAAAATTCATATTTAATTAAAATTTAAATCCGCGTAAAAATTCTTCAATACCTAACCGCTTCTTGCCTTCCAATTGAAGTTCAATGATTTCAAGAGAATTATTATTGCATCCTATATAAAGATTTTTTTTATCCTGTTTAATTTCACCCGGTTTTAGAAAAATAAAATGATTTATATTCGACTTATATATTTTTATAATCTTATCCTTAAACTTAAAAAATGCACCGGGAATAGGTGAAAGCCCGCGTATAAGATTATGAATTTCTTCTGCGGGTTTTTGCCAGTTTATTTCACAAAGTTCTTTTGTTATCTTAGGCGCCGACGAAGAAAGAGCATTGTCCTGATTTTTCAATGTAATATTTCCGTCTTCAATCAAATTTACAGTTTTTAAAACTGCTTCAGCTCCAAGTACACTCATCTTATCATGCATCGATCCGAAATCATCTTCGTCATCAATCTTTACTTTTTCCTGCAGAATAATATTGCCGGTATCAACTTTTTCATTCAGCATAAATGTGGTTACGCCTGTTTCATGCTCGCCGTTAATTACTGCCCATTGAATTGGTGCCGCACCCCGGTATTTTGGAAGCAGCGAACCGTGCAGGTTAAACGAACCTTTGGAAGGCAAAGTAAAAACTTCTCTCGGTAAAATTCTGAATGCAACAACTACAAAAAGATCTGCATTAAATTTTTTAAGTTCATTTATAAATGTTTCATCCTTTAGCTTATCAGGCTGAAGTACGGGAATGTTGTTCCGGAGCGCCAAATTTTTAACAGCGGTAAAGCTTATCTTTTTGCCTCTTCCGCGCTCTTTATCCGCTCCCGTAACAACTGCCGCTATATTATGTTTGCTGCATATTAGGACATCCAGGGAAGGAACCGCAAAATCCGGTGTGCCCATGAAAATAATTTTCATAAAGAATTTATCTTATACTAACTGGTAATCCATACTTTCCGAAACCGGGTACGCAAAATCAATTTTACGTTTTTTTATTTTTATAATGTCTTTCTTTATCTTTTTCTTATCATTATCATTTATTAAATCGGTAAATAAAATTCCCTGCAAATGATCATATTCATGCTGAATCACCCTGGCCATAAGATCATCCGCCTTAAGCGAATGTTCATTTAAATTAGTATCATAATATTTAATATTGATTGATTCCGGTCTTTCAACTTCGGCTCTTATATCGGGAATGCTTAAACATCCTTCTTCAATAAAAACTTTTTTATCGGATCGTTTTACAATAATGGGATTTATAAAAACAATGGGTTTTTCGTTTTCATGGCCTTCCACAACGGATGTATCGATAACAAAAATTGCCTTATCTGCACCAACCTGAGTTGCTGCTAATCCAATACCGCTGGCATTTCTCATGGTTTCGAACATCCCGGTAATCAGTTCGATAGTTTTAACATCAACATCTTTAACCTGGTTAGCTTTTTTCCTTAAAATCTTATCGCCGATTAATGCTATTGGTAATAAAGCCATTTATTCTCCTAAACTTATTTCTTTAATTATTTGTTTATAAGGTCTTAGCGTAATTATTACATACTAAGATAAAAAAAAAAGGAGGAATAAGAAAGCCCTTGAAAAAGAATCCTTTATAATCCATTCCTATCCCTCCAGCCTATTTTTTACAGGATGAATTGTTCCGCATTCATTTTTTTTATTTAAGTAAAATTAATTTTTTTGTGTCTAAAAAATTTCCGGCTTGCATTCTATAAAAATATATTCCGCTGGGATAATTACCTCCATTAAACTTTATTGTATATTGTCCGGGCAACTTTTCTTCATTTACAAGAGATATAATTTCTCTACCCAGTATATCAAATATTTTTATGGTGACAAATTGAGTCTGGGAAACAGAATATTTAATAGTAGTAATTGGATTGAAAGGATTAGGATAATTTTGATACAAAACAAAATCAGGTAAAGGTACTTTCCTTTCTCTAACATTAACTAATCCACCGGATTTCTTTAATATTGTTCCTGCACCACCTACAGCAAAGCCGGTACCCGGCCCGGGAAAAAAAACCGAGTACAAAATATTATTTGTACCGCTTGTTTGATATAACCAGCTTGAACCTGCATTTGTGGTTTTTAAAATTGTTCCTTTATCGCCAACAATCCAGCCTGTATCCTTATTACAGAACCAAACCGAATATAAATTATAAATAGTTGGGGAAGATTGGGAAATCCAGTTTTCTCCGCAGTCTGTTGTTTTTAAAATAGTACCGTTATCCGCTGCAGCCCAACCGGTAGAGGAATCTACAAAACAAAGACTTGAAATTGAGTTTTTGGTTCCGCTTTTTTTAATAACCCAGCTTTCTCCCTGGTTAGTTGACCTAAGAATTATTCCGTTTTGTCCTGCGGCAAATCCGACGACCTGGTTTTTAAAGTAGATAAAATTTAAATTGTCACTGTTTACTGCTGTTAATGCCGACCAATCGGTCCCTCCGTTTGTAGATTTAAGTATCTTTCCGGATTCACCAACTGCGTATCCGTTATTTTCATCGGTAAAGCATATTCCGCTCAGGCGGTTACTAGTACCACTTGATTGAGTGAACCATGTTTCACCCCCGTCTTTAGTTCTATAAATATTTCCTTGTGCGCCGGCAATCCATCCGGAATTTTCATTAATAAAAAATATTGACAGCAAATTATTACTGCTTCCGAATGATTTGGAAACCCATGTATTCCCACCATCGGTAGATTTTAATATTGTCCCGCTATCTCCAACTACACAACCTGTATTTTTATTTGTAAAATAAACACCGTACAAATTATTACCTGTAATGTTATCCTGATAAACCCATTCTGTTTTAACAGGTTCGGCATAAGCTCTTATGGAAAGATTGATTAAATAGTCGGTACCGGCTCCTAAAGACAGCCAACCATTACCATCCGGGCTTATCCAATATTTACCTTTTTGAATGAAAGGGTCACAATAATCTTTTATAGATAATTCACAAGGAACCGGCGGTAACAAAATGTCCGGGTATTCATATTTTACTTCTACATAAAAATCATCTCCGGCAGACAAAGAAATAGGAGCCGGAAGATTCACCATGAAATATCCGGCGTATTCACGGTAATTATTAAGAGATTTAGCTAACAAACCGGTTAGGTTTTTACCGTCAAAATTATCATATATCCATACCGAAACTTTTGAATCCCCCTCCATTGTCCAGGTCATAATTTTTGTAATAGGTACCTTACTCACTGCTTCAAATTTTGCCAGCCCATACGCATAAGTTTTATTATTATATCCAAGGCACGAAACGCCACCCAATTGATCATTCATGTATAAATATGAATCCTCATTATAATCTTTTATGATCGGCCAAATACAATTCTCACCGTACAAAGCTAAGCTGTCTGAATATGAAAGATAAAAATACCCGCTGTCGCCGAAACTTGTACCCCAGCTATTTCTAGCAATCCATGTGCCCGGTTCCAAAGCTGCCGTTTTCATGGTATCATTCCATCCAACAAGCACAACACCATGATTAATGTCCTTGCTAGTGCTATCGCAATAATATGTGTAATTTTCAGCATTATAATACTCATTGCCAAAATACATAGTAGTAGCAACAGCACCCGTATTATAGATAACACTTTTAATTATATTACGGAAAGTATCTGTCCTATCAAGAATTTTTAAACGAGTTTGTAAAGAGTTTGGACTGCCTGCGCTTCCTGTTACTTTCTGAGCTAATGTAACTTCTTCATGAATTTCCATTTTTATTTCTATATATTCGGGAGGTTTATCTTCATCCTTTTCAAGAACCGGTCCACTTAATGTAGAGTAATATGAAGATGCTTCCTGATAATTCCCTCCGTCGGAATAATAAAATTTGATTTTGTAATTTTGCATTTGTTTTTCCGACAAATCCAAATCTCCCTTCCCTGAAATTTTTGCTTGAGATTCAACTGCGCCTATTGAAGAAAAGGCCCAACATAATGAAGACTGCATCTGGTCTTTCACGGAAGTTAATAAATTTTTTTTGCGCATGTCGTATTGCGAAGGTAAACCATCATTATAACGAAATGTCTTTGGTATTCCCG
>JBJKSH010000226.1:0-12221 GCA_046704255.1 Ignavibacteriaceae bacterium
ATATGGTTGCAAGTGTAACAAGACCCGTAAAAGAATTGAAAGGATTTAAAAGAATATTTTTATCTCCGGGGGAAACTAAAACCGTTAATTTTATGGTTACACCGGATATGCTGCAATTCTATAATATTAAAATGAAGAAAGTTATTGAACCGGGCAGGTTTAAAGTAATGATTGGCGGAAATTCCGTAGACTTACTATCATCTTATTTTACTGTTCAAAAATAATATACATTGAATATTTAAAAATCTCCGGTGGACTACCTTTAAGAAATAGCGTCTAATTTCATGAATTTAATCGAATAGTTTTTTAAATAATTTGTGTAATTAGTGATATTCTGCAAAAAGGCACCATAATGTGGTAACTTTAAAGTACAAAATTAAATTTAACCCATTTTAGGTAAATAAAACTCTTGACAAATTTCCAGATGGATATTAAATTGCTCATTGATTTGTATATTATATTGTATACGATAATTAATTAATATGAATATCGTTGTAAACTTATTTCCCATTTACGAAATTGGCTTAAAGGAAAACTTACAACGTGACATAAGTGGCGAAGCTGTATCCGTTGATAAATTGTTAATCAAAGTATCATCAATGCTTATTTATAATTCATAAATTCCGTAATCTATAATTGCCAATCAATAATCATAAATCATAAATCATAAATCAAAAATGGATATATTAATTTCTGAAAACATAAGCGGCACATCGATAGATAATTTAAGAAAGTATTATGACGTTCAATTGGAAAAGGATCTCTGGAAGGATTCCGGCTTACTTGCCGAAAGAGCGAAACATGCTAAAGCATTAATTGTTAGAAACCAAACAAAAGTAGATAAAAATATTTTGAACAGCGCCAACGAACTAAAAGTAATTGGACGTGCCGGTGTTGGTTATGATAACATTGATGTTGACTATGCAAGTAAAAAAGGTATTGTAGTTTGTTATACTCCCGACGGTAATACAATTTCTACGGCCGAACTTGCAATTGCTTTAATTCTATCTTTGTTAAGAAAAATTCCATCCGCCGTTAAATCTACTAAAGAAGGAAACTGGGACAGATACAATCATACCGGAAATGAAATTTACGGAAAAACACTTGGAATAGTTGGCTACGGAAAAATAGGCAGGGCACTTGCCGAAAGAGCTAGAGTATTCGGCACAAAAATTTTAGCGTATGACATATATATTCCTAGAGATGATGCCAATATTAAAAATAACGTTGTTAAGCCGGTTCAATTAAATGAATTGTTAAGTCAATCCGATATCGTGTCGCTGCATCTTCCTTCTACAAACGAGACCAAAAATCTTTTTAATAAAAAATTGTTTGGCATGATGAAGAAAGGCAGCATACTTATAAATAATTCAAGAGGAAATTTAGTAGTTGAAAATGACCTTGTTGATGCGATAAAGTCCGGGCAGCTTAAAGGAGCTGCATTGGATGTACGCACTACCGAGCCGCCGGTAATATCCGAACTGGAAAAATTTGATAATGTGCTGCTAACTCCGCATATTGGGGGATTAACCGAGGAGTCTCAAGAGAGAGTACTGAATACTTTAACCAAAGATATAAGTTCGGTTCTTAATGGAAAATCTGCTGAAAATTATGTAAATTTTCCTTTACCTAAATAAATTTGAAGACAGCTCTTCTTAAAGAGGTTTGTAATTTTTATATTAGATACAACATATTCAAATTTTTTGTAGAAAGGTTAGGGGGATACGCATAAAATTATGAAAGACAATTCATTCTCGGGCGAAATTATTTCTAAAAAAGAAAAGGTATATGCACAGTTAAAAAATGAGATTATCTCTCAAAGGCTTCGGGAAGGCCAGCAGGTTACGGAGGAAGAAATTGTAAAACGTTTCGAAATAAGTAGAACCCCGGTTAGAGAAATTTTTAGAAGACTGGAAAATGACGGCCTTGTTAAAAACATTCCTTATAAAGGAACATATGTTTCCGATTTAAAAAAAGATGATATTGAGGAGATACTTGATATACGTTTTGCGCTGGAAGGTTTTGCTGCATGGTGTGCTGCCGAAAAAGCAAACAAAGATGATTTGAAAAAATTTTCCGAACTGGAGATAAAGATTAAAGAAGCAATTAAAACACAGGATAGCGTCCTGTCATTTGAATCAGATACGCAGCTTCATAATTTAATTCTGGAAATTGCGGGCAATAATAGAATTCATTCCATTATAACAAATTTAATGGGGCAAATTCATAGGATACGTTTTATTTCCGGTCACATGCCGGGTAGGTTGAGTACAACTGCAAGTGAACACATCGAAATAATTAAGGCAATAAAGAAAAAAGAGCCGGAGTCTGCTCAGGCAACAATGCAAATGCATATTAAAAATACAAAAGCTCTTTTACTTCAACCTTCTGCAATGGAAGAACAATATTTATCGTTGTTCTCCCGGCAAACTCTCAGGTAATTTATTGCTTAATACTCTTCTCATTTTTTTATTTTAATAAAACTGCAGAAAGATTAAAAAAATACTTGACAAAATTATTTTATGTGGGTATTTTGCAAACGTTTGCGGTAACGATTGGTTAAATTTAATCGGATGTATTAAAATATTTAAATGTATTCTATATCTTAATGGCTCGGTAATTTATTTTTTATATTTAAGTATATAATGTTGTGTACAATATTTACGTAAATAATATGTAACTCACCTGGCGAAGCTGTGTCTTTTTAAATTAATAGTTTTCAAAATTACCGGATTAATTCTAGTATCGGCTATACTGGATAATTCCGAAGATATTATATTGATACCGGCTAAACAATAACCGGCAATTTAGCGAGGTAAAATTTATCGGGCTTTATCCCGGCAGATAATATATTTATTGAAATATAAATCAAATACGATAAAAAAATTTTCGGAGAATAATATGGAAAAATTAAAAATAGCTCTTACCGGTACTTTTCGACCAATTTTCCATGGTGATATGAAAAGTGTCTTAATTAGAAGTATCGGGGTTATTAAGAAAAGAAGTGTTGAATTCGATTTTGATTTTATTTCTGTTGAAAAAGGCATGGAAACATTAATCGATGCCGAAGTCGTTGCAAAAGAGCTTGAATCCGAAAAAGTTGATCTGGTAATAATACAAAATTCATCGTTTGCAGACGGTGATATGATTCTTCCGTTTTTTAATACAACGGCAGCACTTGCGGTATGGGCTGTTGAAGAAACTACAACAAGCGGGCCTTTACCGCTAAATTCTTTTTGTGCTACAAATTTATATATGAGTATTGCGGGAAGATTCAGCAATAATTATAAAAAGCCTGTCAAGTGGTTTTATGGTGATGCGGAATCGGAAACTTTTTCTAACAGATTTGCCGTAACAATTAAAGCACTTCAGGCGGTAAAAAAATTAAGACAATCCAAAATTTCAATGATCGGTGAAACCGTTCCGGGTTACCATGATGTGAAATTTAACGAAAAAAAAATCAATAAGCTTTTTGGCGTAAATATAGAAAGAATAAAGCTGGACGAATTTTATCGTGAATTTGAAGCGGCTGTAAATGATAAATCCGTTCCGAAATTGGTTGAAGAAATAAATAGTGAAAGCAGGGGAATTAAGGTAACTACCGATGCGGTTACAAAATCGGCAAAGGCTGAAGCTGCATTTCAGAAAATAATTTCGGAACACAAAAGTTCTGCAATTACATTTAGATGCTGGCCTGAGGTACCTAACAAAATAGGATTAATGGTTTGCTCAACTATTGGCAGGCTTAATCAAACAGATACGGTTGCAGCAACAGAAACAGACGTAATTGGTGCCGTTTCTATGCTTGCACTAAAATACTTAAGCAACAGGGAAACGGTTTTAATGGATTTGTCTGCATGGGATCAAAAAAGCGATTCAATTTATATATGGCACTGCGGAAACATCCCTAAGGATTGGTTCGATGAATCCGGTTTTACGCTTGCAAATCATTTTAACCGAGATACCACCGGGGTTGTACGCGAAGGGAAAATGAAAACTGGAGTTGTTACCGGTTTAAGGTTTCTTGAAGATGACTCAAGTGCATTTTTGTTAAACGGAAAATTTAATGATAAGGGATCACCGCTATACAAAGGTTGCAGTTCGTGGATGAGTGAATTAAAAATTAACGGCAGTGCGGTAACCAGCCGGGACTTTATGAATACTCTTTTGGTTAATGCAGTTCCTCATCACCTTGCTTATGTAGATGTTGATTTAACAAACGAAGTTAATGAATTATGTGCTTGGTTAGGTATTAAAGTTATGGAGCCTGTAATTTACAAAGACTATCTCCAAAAACCGGATTTTCTTTAAAACCTGTTTTTCCCTTTTTTGATTTTATTCCATAAACGTTTGGTTATCAAAGGTGAAGCGAACAGACCTTCATCTTTTGCTTTTCGTTTGAAATCAATTTGAACAGCTTATTAAACCTTGGTATTCTAACATAGTTATAAATAGTTAAAATAATAAATATGGCAGCAGGCAATTTATTGGTAGCCCAGGGTGGCGGACCGACTGCGGTTATTAATTGCAGTCTGGTAGGTACTATTGTAGAAGCAAATAAATATAAAAATGAAAGCATCAAAAATATTATAGGTGCAGTTAACAGCATAGACGGATTATTAGAGGAAAATTTTATTGATCTGGGTAAAGAAAGCACGGGCACACTAAAGAAAATTTATAATAGACCGGGTGCGGCACTGGGTTCTTGCAGGCGAAAACTGCGGGAAGAGGATTACGGCAGAATAATAGAAATATTAAAAAAATATAATGTTCGTTATTTTCTTTATATTGGCGGCAACGGCTCCATGCATACTGCTCATAAAGTTAATGAGCTTGCTAAGTATATTGGTTACGAATTAAATGTAATCGGAATTCCCAAAACAATAGATAACGACCTGGCTTTTACGGATCATTGCCCGGGCTTTGGAAGTGCGGCAAGATTTATAGCTGCTCTTACAAAAGAAATAGGAATTGATGTTGAATCTTTGCCTCCTCCCATAACAGTAATTGAAACTCCGGGAAGAAATGCCGGCTGGCTGGCAGCTTCTTCATCATTAGCAAAAGTAAAAGAAGGCGATGCGCCCAATTTAATTTATATACCCGAAAAACCGTTTAATATGGATTCATTTCTTTCCGATGTTTCCGATACTTACGGCAAGTATAGACGGGCAGTAATTGTTGTTTGCGAAGGTTTAAAGGATGTTAAGGGAATGTATCTAGGCGGAGTTACAACAGAGTCATCCAAAGACGGATTCGGCAGAAATTTACCCGGCGGGGCTGCTTCATTCCTTGCCGGAAAAATATCAGAAAATTTAAAATTAAGGGCACGACACGAGAAACCCGGCCTTGCAGCAAGAGCCTCTGCTGAATTTATTTCAGAGGTTGATAAAAAGGAAGCTCATTTAGCCGGTATAACCGCAGTAGATTATGCACTTGCCGGATTAAGCGGAGTAATGGTTACACTCATTAGAGAAAATGATAAAAAATATTTGTGCAGTACAGGAAAAATTCCTTTAGAAAAAGTTGCGATATCGGAAAAACCACTTCCGGACAATTATATTAATTCTAAATGTAATTATGTAACGGAAAATTTTTTTAATTACTGCCGGCCGCTAATAGGCAAACCTCTAAAAACATTCGGAAAATTTGAATCGCATAAATTTATAATTTATTCAAAACAAGTAATGGAATAAAACATGAGCAGCAAACCTAGAAGCAATGTATTTAACGTTGAAGATTTTTTTCCTAAGAAATTATTTTATCAAATTACGGAAGTTAGAGTAAACAGCCCGCGGTTTGTATTTGAACATGCGTTAAAAAGAAAACGAAGGAAAAATTTTACAAATGACGGTAAACTTGTTATTCTTGCTGCAGATCATCCGGGCAGAAGAGTTACAGCTATGCGCGATGATCCAATTGGAATGGGAGACAGGTTCGAATACTTAGGTCGTGTTCTGCGTGTTATTATTGACGAAATGATAGACGGAGTAATGACAACTACCGATATGGTTGATGATATTTTTATTGTTGATTACCTGTATAAGCAAAAAACAGGGAAAAGTTTTCTTGATGATAAGGTAATAATCGGCTGCATGAACAGAGGCGGGCATGCAGGTTCGCTTTTTGAGATGGAAGATACTTTTACATCCTTTACGCCGCAGAGCATAAAAAAAATGAATTTGGATGGCGGCAAGATGATGTACCGTTTAGACTTGACGGATCATGGTTCGTTAATAACTATTCGTGAATGTGCAAATGCAATAACAGAGTTAAGCCGGTTAGGCTTATACACTTTTATAGAACCTGTTACAGTTGAAGGAAGAGATAAAAAGTATGCCTTTAAAACCGATATTGAAACATTAGTAAAAGATGCCGGTGCCGCTGCGGCATTAGGAGAAACATCTCTTTATACGTGGCTTAAGCTTTCTTACAACGAAAATTTTGAAAGAGCAGCAAGAGCAACGACACTTCCCATTCTTATGTTAGGCGGTGCCGCTAAGGAAACTCCTTTAGAAACAATAATATCGTTTGAGAAAGCGATGAAAGCTGCCCCTAATGTAAGAGGCGCAATGGTAGGCAGAAATGTAACGTTCGTAAAAGACGAAGATCCTAAAGTTGTAGCCCTGGAAATCGCTAAGATAATTCACGAAAATATTTCGTCCGATCATGCGATAGAACTCTGTTCTAAAAAGAGGGGAGAAGAAATTGATTTCTTTTCGAAAATTAACTGGTAAGTATTATTATATAGATACAAGGAGGTCAGATGGCATTTAAGAAATCTGCAACTCTGTTTTTCATCCTAATTGTTTTTACCGCACCCGGATTTATTTGGGGTGCAGCAGGCGGAAAAATAAGCGGGAAAGTAATTGATGCATCTACCAAACAACCGTTGTTCGGTGCAAATGTTTTCCTGGAAGGAACAAGCATGGGAGCCGCCACCAATATGAACGGAAGATATACAATCTCCGGCATTCCGCCCGGTTCATATAATTTAAGAGTAAGTTATATAGGATATAAAAGTAAGGCGAGAAAAATACAGGTTAAAAGCAATGTAACTACGGAAGAAAACTTCAGCTTGTTGGCAGTAGCCGTTAAAGGTAAAGCAGTTGTTGTTACTGCACAGGCAAGCGGTCAGAACCAGGCAATTAATCAGCAGTTATCGTCATCTAATATTGTTAATGTTGTATCGGCTGCTAAAATTCAGGAATTGCCGGATGAAAATGCTGCCGAATCCGTAGGCAGGCTGCCGGGTGTTTTTCTGGTAAGATCTTACGGCGAAGGATCGGAAGTTGCTATTAGAGGACTTGAGCCCAAATATAACCGAGTTATGATTGATGGTGTTGAACTTCCTGCTTCTGCTTCCGGTAACCGCTCGGTAGATCTTAGCATGATTTCATCTAGTATGCTTAGCGGAATTGAACTTTATAAAACGGTAACACCCGATATGGATGCGGCGGTACTCGGCGGAAGTGTTAACTTTCAGATTAGAGAAGCCGAGAAAACGTCTGGAAATTTACCGGAACTTCATCTATCACTTCAAGGAGGGTATAATAATCTTCAAAATACTTATAACGATTACAAATTCACCGCAACAATTGGAAAAAGATTTTTAAAGAATCGTTTAGGTATACTTGCTCAGGGTATTATTCAAAGGCAAAATCTTACTGCCAATATTTTCGGAGGTGGTTATTTCTTAACTAATTCAACAAACTATTATAATCCGGGTTCTTTAGACATGGGCAGCTTAAACCTTAGCTATAAGCCAACCATTAAGCATAGGTATGACGGAACGTTGGTTCTTGATTATAAATGGTCGGGAGGAAAAGTAGACTTAATGAATTTTTTAAGCAGAGGTACACAAACAACAGAAACATACAGCCAAAATTATAATATCAGCGGCTCTAACATAACCTTCGGAACTTCATATTTTACACCTGTTACAAATGTAATTACAAATATTTTGGATTTTAAGCAGCAACTTTTCTCGTTAGATCTAGATGCAAAAATATCGCATGCATACACAGAAAATATAAATCCCGGTTATTGGAGTGCCGGATTTACGCAAGCAGGAGCCGGTTTGGGAGCAATTTCAAAGAATCAAAGTCCGGAAGCGATTGCTAAGCAGGCTTTTTCAAAAATTAATTTAAACAATACATTCTTTGACGGTATAAGCACCAATAAAAGTTTTACAAGGCAAAGAAATATTGTAGGTTCATTAGATATATCAAGGCGGTTTAATTTTTCTGATTTCATAACTGCAAATCTTAAATTCGGCGGTAAGTATAGATATACAATTCGCTCATATAACTATTCTTCGGGTGGAGGTACCTTGCTGCCTCCGGGTAACAACGATGCCAGGGCAGCAGTTATTGCCCAGAACTCATGGATGACCGGATCTCCTTATAACATGAATGCAAATGGAAATACTCAATTTCCAATTATAATGTTTTTTGATCAAAATGCAGGTTTTGGAAATTTTCTAAGCGGCAATTATGAAATGGCGGGGCATCTAACAAATATCGGCCTATTAGCTAACGTTATTGACATTGTTAAAAATTATCAAAGGAATAAGCGATCTGCGGTAGCCAATCCTTATTCGCCTGATGAATATGCAAATATAGCTAGTAATTATTCCGGCAACGAATATGAAAATGCTGCTTACATAATGGCTACAATTAATTTTGGCCCTCAAATAACATTAATACCCGGAGTAAGATATCAGGCACTAAAAACTTCTTATACAGCCGCACATATACCGTTAGCTTATGAAAACAATACATATCCCGATCCTTTTCCTCATACAGATTCAACAACAACCGAAAATCACGGATATTGGCTTCCCGATATAAGTTTGCGTTATAAACCTTTTACCTGGATGGATGTTCGTTTATCTTATACGAACACTTTAGCATATCCGGATTTTAGTTACATCGTACCTAAATTACATATTTTTACAAATTCAGTTGATTGGAATAATTATCTTTTAAAACCTGCAAGATCTCAAAATTATGATGCTGCCGTATCGGTATATGATAACAACATTGGGTTGTTAACAATTGATCCGTTTTTAAAAAGAATAGATGATTTAATATTTCCTTCCGGCGGTGTATATATTACCAATCCGTCCGTATACCCGGGCTTGCCAAGCTATACAAGGGCTTATTTGCTAAGCACCCAAATAAATGATCCTTACCGTGTAGATCTTTGGGGAGTGGAACTGGATTGGCAGACACATTTCTGGTATCTGCCGGATATTTTATCCGGGCTGGTTTTGAATGTTAATTTTACTCATATTTTTTCTCAGGCTAAATATCCTTTCGTTTTAACAAAAACAAATAAAAAAGTTTTTCCTCCTCCTCCGCCTAAATATATTGATACTACTTTCACCTCCAGGTTGATTAATCAGCCGGACAATATCCTTAACCTTTCTGTCGGTTATGATTATAAAGCCTTCTCAGCCCGTGTTTCTCTTATATATCAAGATAATGTTTTCCAGGGAAATAATTTTTATCCGCAGCTTAGGCAGGATAAAGCCACATACACCAGGTGGGATTTTTCCGCCAAGCAGGATTTGCCGTGGTATAACTTAGAAGTTTATCTGGATATAAATAATATTAATGGAGAACCTGATATGAATGTAATAGAAGGAAACGGTTTTCCCGCAAGTGAACAGTCTTATGGTCTAACCGGCGATATAGGGATTAGGTGGCGGCTCGAATAATTTAACATCCTCTTGAAATAATTAATTATCTCACAACTAAAAAAAAGGAAGCAGCTATGAAAAAAACATCGTTTACTACGATTTTCTTAATCGTAATCGTTACTTTATTCATGATGTCATTTCAATCATTTGCTCAAACTCAGGATACAATCCGTGTATATGCAGATTATAGCAGCGGCCCAACAATAGAGCAATTTATTATGGGCGATACTACATCAACCGGCCAGCGTAAACATCCAGATGCCGTATATTTATTGCAGCAAACCGGTGCAATTGATACACCTTATTATTACACAGATCCTATACAATTAAGTTCTAATCTTACAATTGTCGGGAAAACCAATCCGGTTACCGGAATGCCTCCGGTTATTCAACCGGGAATAAGGCAGAATAACAGTTCGCCGAATACTTTTATCAGCGCAAACACTCCTTGTACAATTACTTTAAAGTATTTGTATATTCTAGGTTTGCGGTATGATACCATTCAAGCTACAAGTAACCTTATCCAAGCAAACGGCGACAGTACCAATATAATTGTAGACCACTGTGTAATTGATAACGCAAATGGTACTCTGGCAAATTTTCATGGTAATTGGAACAAATTATTTTTAACCAATACAGATTACAGGGATATTTCAAATCAGTTCTGGCAGTCCGGTAACGCTATGTGGGATTTATTTGGCGTACCCATGGATACCGTGATAATTGAGAACAATACTTTTTTCTGTATGGGGCGAGCAGTCTATGGTGGACCTGGATATTATAAATATTTAAGATACGAGCATAATACTAATTTTTTGGGTACCGGAGGACTTTTGCTTTCAACCCATATGACCAACGCTGTAATTAGTAATAATATTTTTTATGGAGTTATTGCACATGGTGCCGATACCGCCTACATTGCAAGAAAAAATGCAAATGATGCAGCCCAGGGTTTTGGGGTTGTAATGATGGATTCTTTGGGACAAGTAGGTGTAACTTACGGAATATCCGAAGCTCAAAGGAATGTAAAAGTTGAAAACAATGCTTATGTTTGGCCTCAAGCTCTATATACCTACTGGAATTCTGTTAATCAAAATGCACCTAATACTGTTGTACCTCCTGTTTGGATGAACCCGCAAACCGTAAAAATGTTTAATGATAAAACAGACTGGCCGGGATTCACAAGTGCGAATAATGATAGCGTAGATCCCGGGTTTGATCCTGCTACAGCAGGGCCGGCGGTTGACAGCCTTGTTAAATTTGTTAACTTAATAGGTTATCCACCCGGAAATGCAGGTAACTTTAGATGGTGGGCTTTACAGACTAATCCATATCCGGGTTACATTTTTGCCGGAGTTCCCAAAACCTGGAAAGGATGGAACGATGGTTACCCGGTACCGGAAAATCTTAAATATTCCAACACCGCACTTTATCATGCAGGAACCGACGGACTTCCATTGGGTGATTTAAATTGGTTCCCAAATATTTCGGGTGTCAAACAAATTTCAAATACTACACCAACCAAATTCCAATTAGCACAAAACTATCCAAACCCGTTCAATCCTACCACAATAATAAAATATGAACTTCCTAAGAGTGGACTTGTTTCTTTAAGCATATACAATATTCTTGGGCAGAAAGTAGCGACTTTGTTCAACGGTTTCCAAAAATCAGGTGTTTATAAAGTTAATTTTGATGCTTCCAAATTGGCAAGCGGAGTTTATTTATATCGACTTGAAGCGAATGGCTTAACGTTAACTAAAAAGATGGTTCTTTTGAAATAACCTTTGTCCATTCCTAAACCCCTTTCCGACCAATCTTGGTTAAGGCGCAAAGTCTTAGCGGTAGGGAAGGGGCTTTTTTTCTGATGAAGAATTATTAATTGCTTTAATTAAAAATATTATCAAACGAGTCTTCATTTTGTTTTGGAAAGGTAAAATTTTTTGAAGTTTATAATTGTTATTGCATTCACTTCATTCATTTATACTATTTGTTCATATGCGCAATCTACTGTTAAGATAATTGTAAATACTAAAAATACAGTTGCGGTAATACCTAAAGATTTTAGCGGATTGAGTATAGAAACCGGAAGTTTACGAAGCGGCAACGGCGGAGTTTACGGAAATTGGTTTGACGATTCTACGCATTTTCCTCAGGTTTTGCATGCTCAAATGCTTACATTATTTAAAAACCTTGGTCTTCGCAATATTCGAGTCGGAGGAGGTTCGGTAGATCAAAATAATATAATTCCTACTAATTCCGATATTGATGCATTTTTTAGATTTGCAAAGTCCGCACATATAAATGTAATGTATTCTTTAAGATTATTAAACGGTAATATTACCCAGGATACGAATATTGCAAAATATGTTTGGAACAACTATCATCAATATATACAAACTCTTGAAATAGGCAACGAACCTGACTGGCCGTCTTACCGGGATACTGCTAAACTTATAACAGGTTATCCGTCTTACTTAGTGCAGTGGAAAAAGTTTGCCGCTGCAGTAGCTACTGC
>JBJKSH010000227.1:0-5160 GCA_046704255.1 Ignavibacteriaceae bacterium
ATACCTTCATTCCAAACATCCAGCTTTCTATAACCTCGATTAATATTTCGATTTCTATTCACATATCTTAAATACTTTTCTTCCACTTTACACCTCCCATTTAAATTAAATAAAAATTTAAAATCAACTACCGAATGAAAAAGATATTTTAAGAAATAAGCGACGTTCATCCGTTCAATCATTCACCCATTCCACCGCACAATCCTCTATCCATTATAATCCTCCCTTTTATTAAAAATCAATTAAGCGAAATAAAAATCTGCCCGAATTTCTAATTTTTAATTGTTTTAAACCATTCGTACGTTTGCTTTATCCCGTCTTCAAGGGAAGTTTTATGATGCCAGCCTAGTTCATGGATCCTGGAAACATCCATTAGTTTTCTGGGAGTACCGCCGGGCTTTGATGAATCATAAACAATTTTACCTTTAAAGCCGGTAATCCCGGCAATTAACATAGCTAATTCTTCAATTGTTAAATCTTTACCGGTGCCGATATTTATTTGAGATATTCCCTTCTCATACAAGTCATTTCCATTCACATTTTCCATTAAAAACAGAATAGCTTCGGCAAGATCATCCACAAAGAGGAATTCTCTTTTAGGCTTTCCTGTTCCCCATAGATTAACAGCATTGCTTCCCGATAACTTTGCTTCATGGAATTTTTTAAGTAATGCGGGAAGTACATGAGAAGTTTCAAGATTGAAATTATCATTTATACCGAATAAGTTAGTGGGCATAGCCGAAAAAAAATTATCTCCGTATTGACGGTAATAATTTTCGCAAAGTTTAATACCGGCTATTTTTGCAACCGCATAAGGTTCATTTGTAAATTCCAAATAATCGGAAAGCAAATATTCTTCCTTTAAAGGCTGCGGTGCATTTTTAGGATAAATACATGAGCTTCCGAGAAAAATTAATTTTTCAACTCCGGCCCGGTGTGCAGCATGAATAATATTCGATTCAATCATCAGGTTATTGTAAATAAATTCGGCGCGGTAGGTATTGTTGGCAAGAATTCCGCCTACCTTTGCCGCTGCTACTATAACCACATCAGGCTTTTCTTCATCAAAAAAAGTTTCAACTTCACTTTGCCTTATAAGGTCCAGTTCATCAATCGTACGAAGGACTAAATTATTGTATCCGTTCTTTCCAAGCGTTCTAAGTATTGCCGAGCCTACCATTCCCTTGTGCCCGGCAAGATAAATTTTACTATCCATATATTTTTTGTTTGAATTCATAATACTACTATTAGATTAAAAATAAATTAAAGTAATGGTTGTATGATTGAACGTTTTTTAACTCTGCATTCAAATCCGGGAAATTACTACATTCATCCGTCCATTCATTCATTTTTTACTGCTTATCAAAAAACTCTCTTATTTTATTCACTACATATTCAATTTGTTCTTTGCCAAGTTCCGGGTAAATGGGCAATGCAATGGAAGTATTTGCAGCTTCTTCCGCAAACGGAAAATCACCCAGCTTATATCCCAGGTTTAAGAAACATTCCTGCAGGTGAAAAGGAACCGGGTAATAAATTTCGGTACCGATATTATTATCGGTTAAGAATTTTCTAAGTTCATCTCTTTTTGCAACGCGAATTATGAACTGGTTAAAAATATGATAATTTGTAAGAGTATTTGCCTCTTCGGTTTTCTGGCCTTTTTCAGGCTTATAAACAGCTTTGGGAAGCAAAACGGAATTTCTCTGATCGAACGAGATTCTTCCGGTTGTGTCTGCCAATTTTGCTTTGAAGAATAACTTGTAGTACGTTTCCGCATTCTTCCTTCTCTTCTCCGACCATTTGCTTAAAGCAGGAAGCTTTATATTAAGCACTGCTGCCTGAATTGCATCTAACCTAAAGTTACCACCGATGATATTGTGGTAATACTTTGGGCTTGCTCCATGCACTCTTAGGATTTTTAGTTTTTTTGCCAGTTCTTCATTGTTTGTAACAACTAACCCGCCGTCGCCGAAGCATCCTAAATTCTTGCTGGGGAAAAAAGAAAAACATCCGATATCTCCTATAGTGCCGGTGTTTATGCCGTTCTTATACTGCGTACCTATTGCCTGAGCAGCATCTTCAACAACCTTTAATTTTTTTTCTTTAGCTATCGTCATTATCTCATCCATAGCACAGCTTTGCCCGTACAAATGAACCGGTATTATTGCCCTGGTTTTCTTTGTAACCTTTCTTCTAATTTCAATAGGATCAATATTAAAAGTTACCGGGTCTATATCAACAAAAACCGGCACCGCATTTAGCCTGGATACAACACCGGCCGTGGCAAAAAAGGAATATGCCGGGACAATAACTTCATCCCCCGGATGAATATCAATTGCAATTAAAGCAATCAACAAAGCATCGGTTCCCGAAGATACGCCCGCTGCAAATTTGCAGCCTAAAAATTCACAAAAGGCATTTTCCATTTTTTCAACTTCAGGACCAAGAATAAACTGCTGGGATTCTGCCGTTTTTATTAATGCATAATCAAGTTCTTTTTTTAGCGCTTTATATTGAGGTCTTAAATCAAGCAAAGGCACTCGCATATAATTCTCCTCAAATTTTACAGAGCAAAATTACAAATAATTAAAAGAGTTTTAAAATTGAAATTAAAGGTAAGATTTAAGGAAGGATTAAAACAGAGCTAAACTCAGTTTTATAGTGAGATAGATCATTTATAAAAAAAATCTTTATTGATCAGGTTAAAAAGTAAATTAGATTTGTCTTTTTCGGACACTACCGGTTTGGAAATTCCCCAATTTATATTTAGCGAGGGGTCATTATATAATATTGCTCTTTCATGCGGCTTGCTGTAATATTCGGTGCATTTATAATGAAAAATTGCTTCTTTGGATAAAACCGAAAAGCCATGTGCAAACCCCGGCGGTATCCATAATTGAGTATGGTTATCCCCCGATAGTTCAATTGAAAAATATTTTCCGAATGCAGGCGAACCAAACCTGATATCGACAGCAACATCCAAAACTTTACCTGTTATAACCTGGCAAAGTTTACCCTGTGCAAACGGCGGCACCTGGTAGTGAAGCCCTCTTATTGTTCCCTTTTTGGATTTCGAAATATTATCCTGTACAAAAATTAAATTTAATCCCTTCTCTTCATATTTTTTCATATTGAAAGATTCAAAGAAATAACCGCGCTCATCCTTAAATACATCGGAATGAATAATCAACAAACCTTCAATATCTGTTTTTTCTATATCCATGTCTTTGTTTGTGTAACCTCACCCCCCGGCCCCTTCTCCTTAGCAAGGAGAGGGGGGACAGGGGTTAGGTTTATTTTGAATAACTTAAGTTAATAACTTTTCCAAATATTCTCTATAAGAGCATTTAGGAAGTGAACCAACCAGGCTTACAAATTTATCACGTGAAATAAAGTTCATCCTGAAGGCAATTTCTTCTATGCAGGCAACTTTTAGTCCCTGCCTCTGCTCTATAACTCCAAAAAAATTAGCGGCCTGCAGCAAAGCTTCCGGTGTGCCGGTATCCAGCCATGCAATTCCTCTTCCTATCATTTCTACTTTTAATTGGCGGCGAATTAAATATTCCCTGTTCACATCGGTTATTTCAAGTTCGCCTCTTCCCGATGGCCTGAGATTTTTGCTAATCTCAACAACATCATTATTGTAAATATAAATTCCGGGTACGGCATAATCGGATTTCGGTTTCTGCGGTTTCTCTTCAATAGAAATTGCGCTTCCGGCGGAATCGAATTCAACTATACCGTAGCGCTGCGGATCTTTAACCCGGTAACCGAATATTGTAGCATACCTGTTATTCTTTATCGCAGAATAAACAAAGCCTAAATTTCCGTAAAAAATATTATCGCCTAATATTAGGCATACATCATCGGTACCAATAAATTCTTCCCCGATAATAAATGCCTCGGCAATACCGTTAGGAGCTGCCTGCATTTTATACTTAATAGAAAGCCCGAGATGCGAACCGTCTTCAAATAATTGTTTGTAAAGAGGAATTGTTTCTTCATTGGAAATTATTAAAATTTCCTTTATTCCTCCCAGCATCAAAACAGAAAGCGGATAATATATTAACGGCTTATCATAAATTAATGCAAGCTGTTTGCTGTAAACTCTTGTTGTAGGGTAAAGCCGGGAACCCGACCCGCCTGCCAGAATTATTCCTTTCATTATAATTTCACGTTGATTATTATTTACAACCAGATTATTGTTTTACTTAAAATAAATTTACATTAAGCGGATACTAAATATTTAATGTGCAAATTTCTTCAGGAGTTCCGTAACTAAAAATGCGACTACTACGGCAATACCCACGTAATAAAATATTAATCTTACGGCTCTAAAAGTTATTGTAAAAGTTGATAAGTATCCGCGCCATCCGCACTGCCTGCATCTATACATTCTATAGAAGGTTAAGTTTTTAGTTAGACTTTCTTTCCAGTTTCTTGCCCGCGACCTGCGAAGTGTATTTATAGATTTACACGACGGGCACTTTCCAAATAACGGATTTTTTTTAAAAGCGTTTCCTTTATATTTCATGTTAAAGATAACCGAAGATTATGATAAAACAAATATAATAATTCGTTGAGGTTACGCAAAGTTTCAGTTAACTTGCCCCGCCATATATAGAGGGAAAAAAATTGGCCCAAAACTTTAGAGCTTTAGCCAAAATAAGGCTCTTAGTGTTGCTAAAGCCAATGTTTTTCTCTCCACTTAACCCCGTCTAAAGAGGCTGTATGAAAAGTGTATCTTAGACAATAAATATTCTGAAATATTATTAACAAATATTTTTGTATAATAATATCGATTGCCCCGGCATTTATGCCGGGGAAAAATAAACAATACCGAACAGAGGCTTTAGCCACATTTAGGGTGTTATGTGGCTAAAGCCTTGAGTATTAGCGATTTACTTTCCCCGTTAGTTAAAACTGACGGCAATAGAATATTTTGAATAATTATAAATTGTTTTTAAGATTTCACACAGCCTCGATATAACGGGACAATTAAAAGTTATATTTTGTGTAACTTCAGCTCCAGATAAAATAGGATATTAAAAAATTGACAAATGAACCACATTCATTAAATACATAATGTAAATGTTTATACAAATCCATAAAGTCATTGAATTATAGATGCTTCCGAATTTGGTTCATTAGCAGTTA
>JBJKSH010000228.1:0-14930 GCA_046704255.1 Ignavibacteriaceae bacterium
CCGCAATGTGCATGTGAATAAGTATAATACAGCGGTATATTTTGAGGGACATAATAACCACGTTCATCCATGTTCACCTGATGCAGTCCCGGTAAAATATCGGGACCCTGGTAATACGGGCCGTCTCCCGAATTTGGATTTGTTACCAGGTTATAAATATGTGTTGTTTCAGAATCTGACCAAATTACCGAGTTTTCATTCCAAATTTGATTATAGGCAGTGTACCTGGGCTGGGTAGGGTCATCAGTCGTATCATCCCATGCTTTATCTGCATGTAGCATAGCCAAAAACTGCCCCATATAATTTTGAAGCCATCCGCCTTCAGAAAGATTAGGCTCTCCTATTGAATCATAACCGTAAGTCAATATTTGTCCGTCGTATGCATAAAGTATTCTTAAACTATCCCCTTTCCTGTAACCGGAATAATCCATCCAGCCGTCTTTATTAAGAGTTTTGTTTTCTATAACTCTTGTCGGCCTCATTCTTGGAAGACCAAAGATAAATCCATGTATTGTTTGAGTAGGTAATTTTACAGTATCAATCATAAACTTAAAAGTATTCATATCAAGTTTTAGCTGTTGATTCGGTCCCCAGCCATACCCTACATTTTTTACTGTTACTTCCACTATAACATAATTATTATCCTGAAAATGAGACCATGCATAAATTTTCCTGTCAAACTCTAGACCTGTATTTGTTAACACTTTATTCTCAATAAATTGATCTGCCGTTGTATGCAAAGCATCTATTGCTCCCGGGTTAATATCACCTCTGGGCACGCCGGAGCTCGTCACCTTCCCGTTTACTGTTACTAATGTTTGAGGATAACGTACATAGTTGTGAAGATACTTTCCATCATCAAACTTAATAGGAAACATTATATTTGAGTTGCCTGCCTGATAAGAAAGTACATACGTATATTTCCAAACCTTACCATCGGGGTCTGTCCAGTTTGTACACATATTCGGATTTTCTTCAATGTTATCGGCTCTAAAAAAACTTAAATCCCAAAAAGCGTCCCCCGGGTTTAATGCCCATCCGGGGAAAAGAATAGAAGATTGAGACATGTTGCTGTTAACTACGCCCTGATACCTGCCTACCCTTACAATAGCATCTACTTCCGGAACCTGCCCAAACAGAGAAGTTGATGAAAGAATGATTGCTGCAAAAACAAAGTAAACAGTAAAGGGAAATAAAGACTTAATCAAATTCTCTTTTTTATATTTAGAAGTATTGAATTTCATCGATCTATTCATTGCCAAATAGTTTTTTTATTAATTAATAATCTATTTTTATTCCAAGGAAAATTTGTCTTGTTTCCCCCCATAAACTGCTGGATAAATTCGGATCATTAATATATGGTTTGGCGGCGCTTCTTAAATCACCAACTTTATCATTACCGGCAATTAACCCGGCAGCCTTGTAATCCGCACCCGCATATAACGGAAGATGCAGTGACCTTAAATAAGCATCCCTATCATAAGAATCACTAAAGCCATAACCAACTCCAGGGGTGAAATTCTTAAAGTTGAATATATTACTTCCTTCCAGATAAACCGATACATTCACACCTTTAATAGCAAAATCTTTCTCTAATCTCATATCGACATTCCACTCGTCGGGCCAATGAATGTTATTTGCAAACTGCGGAAGGTTTTTCCCGGATGGTAAAAATGTATAATAAGAGCCTGACTGCCAGCTTGGTAATAGGGTTAAATGCCAGTTGCCCCATAAATCTCCCAGATCGTTAGGTGTAAAAAAGTCCAAATCTGCTCTTGCATAAGGCTGCGGAACAGGATTTGTATAAGAAGCATCATAATTTATATATCCGGTTTGTACATCTAATTGAGGATCCTGATAGTAAATGCCCCGGCCTATATCGGCACCTGTAGTCGACATATAAGTAAAATTCACCCACCCTCTAAACCAATTTCCTCTGTTTTTTTCAAAGCTTAATTCAAGCCCTCTTATATCGGCAATATTCTGATTCCGAACCGTATTATAATAAACACTGCTCTCACTTACATATTCAACATTAGTAAGTTGATTTGTTACATCTTTATAATACCCGCTAACTTTTAACAGATATGCATCGGCAACATTCAGTTCAACACCAAGTTCGTAAGCAACAGTCTCCGGAAGCTCAGCATTCGGATTTCCAACCTGGGTAATTTTTTGATTTTCTCCTCTTAGTATTCCATACATTTCGCTGCTTGTAGGATATTCATAAAAATGCCCGTAATTAAAATAGAACTTTGCTCTTTCGGCTATAGGGAAAGCAATACCTATTCTAGGACTCCATTTTAGTTTACCTTTCACTCTAGCCTGGGGAATGCTGTCTGTAAAAACAGAAGCGTATTGCCCGCCGTAATACTTTGAATAAGGATCAACAAAATAGCTTATTGTATTGGTATTATAATAATCTGCTCTTACACCAATGTTTGCAACCATCCCTTCCAATTCAATTTTATCCTGAATATAAAATGAACCGATTACCGGAAAAGCATTATATTGTAAAGAAAACCAATCCTGCGGCGGAGGTTCTGTTAATACCTGAGCTTTAGAAGTGGATTTATATTTTGCACGATCTACATACATGTTTGTAAGATTTACATCAAAGCCGGTTTTTAATCCGTTATAATTATTTAGCTGGCTAAAGAGATCAAACTTTAAATCTACCATTGATGCATGTGAATGATCCCAAATCATACCACCGCCGCCGCCGCCTAAAATTCTTCTGTCAGGCTGATCAACTACTTCCTGAAACGGACTATTACTCCATCCCCAGGGTATTTGATTTAGGCTGACATTACCGATTTTTATTAATGTAGTTGTATCGCGTGCACTTAAATATCCGTCGGATTTATACACATCCGTTCCGTAACTTCCGATGAATGTATAATAAGTGCTTGGGCTTAATACATGTTCAAAGTTTACACTTAACAAAGATCTGTATAAATCTAGCGGGCTCCATGCACTTTGCCAAAAGTAATAGGTGTTTTCTCTATTTGCCTGGTAAAGAGAATTCATTACGCTCATAAAACTGCCGTCTACGCCGTTGCCAATATTATAATTGACTCCGCTAAGATGAGAATAAATACCCTGTGCGGATAATTTCATCCCTTTTGCAATATGAGAAGTTAGTTTAAGGTATGTATCTTGTTCCTGGTTATCCGGCCTAACAAAAGGTACGGCTAAATAAGTATCGTTTCCTTTAAATGAAGCAAAAAAAGTTAAGCCACCAAGATAATCACTTATAAAGGGGAAAGGTCCTGAAAGACTTGCATCTATATTCTGATCCGGCTGTGTGCCTTCTGTCCGCCCTGTTTGCCCGAGTGCCTCGCTTCCCGAAATTCCCCATTGTGGAAACGCATCAACGGTGTGAGTCCACATAAAAACTTCTTCAGCCTGTTTGGGAGTTAAACCCCACTGAGGATTTTCCTGAACCCATTTATCCCAACCTTGAAATGAAACAGGATATTGCTGCCGCATATACTCAGGCCAATTCTGTGTTCCGGTAAAGGCAACCTGGGGATCAAAGTAAGGCCTTAAATAATAACTATCCGGGCTAAACATAGATGGCCCAAAATGTTTTTGATGCGCCGGACTGATCTGGTAATCCACACTAACATGGTATCTGCTTTTATCTCCGTCTTTAGTAGTAATGTTGATCATACCTGATCTGATATTACCATATTCGGCATTGAAACCGCCTTTAATAATTGATACTTCCTGTATTGCACTTAAAGGTACGCCCGTAAAAGGCTGGTTGGTAGTAGGATCAATATCCAGCGCTCCGTTTATCATTACAGCTGTTTGATTTACCGAACCACCTCTAATTGACAATCCTTGAACTCCCGCCTGCAATCCTATATAATCTTTAACATCTGTCACCATCGGCATAACAGAAAGTTTATTTCCATATATAACGTCCTGGCTGCTTGAAACATCTTTTTGAATAATCGGTTTTTGAGCAATTACCACCACTTCTTTTGAAGTAATTGCCTTGCTGGTAAGCGAAATATTAATTACGGTAGTCTGCCCGGTATTTACCTCTACATGTTCTATAACAGCTTTATTATAACCTATATAGGAAGCAACCAATGTATAAATTTTCGGCTCAAGATTTATGATATAATATTGGCCATCTATGTTGGTAGCAGCACCGTAAGAAGTTCCCTCTATAATAACATTTGCCCCGGGCAGCGGTTCTTTAGTTTCAGCATCAATTACTACACCGGATATTTTACCCTTGGATTGCCCTAAGATAATATTTGATGACACTACCAGAAGAATCATCATTAAAGAAATAAACCGTAATTTTAAAATCATAATTACTCCTCAAACAAATATGATTCGACAATATTTCTCTATAACAAGAGGAAGTTTAACGTTTTGTAAAATGAACAATTACTAAACTATACTCTAATTGTATTATCGTGAAAGATCTTATCTAACACTAATGTAACAGCCCCTAAAACTGCAGCATCGTCACCAAGTTTTGAAGTCGTAATCTTTAACTTTTTAAATGATTCAGGCATCGCATATTGTCTTATTTTTTCTTTTAAAGAAAGTAAAGAAAAATCTTCGATAGTGGAAAAATGGCCGGATAGAATTATTAATTCGGGATTTAACAAATTGATCAAATTAGCTATCGCAATTCCGAGATATGTACTTGCGGAATTTAAAAGATTCAACGCAAGTTTATCACCGCTGTGTGCAGCTTTAAATATCATATCGGCATCTATTTTTTCAATATCGCTTTCGCAATATTCCTTTATAAGAGTTTTTTCACCGCGGGATATTTTATTCTGTATTTGTTTAACCAGTGCCCAGCCGGATGCCATTGTCTCAAGGCAGCCTTTATTTCCGCATGAACAAATATCTCCGTCCGGGTTAACAATTGTATGGCCTATTTCGCCGGCAAAATTATGAGCTCCTTTATATAAGGAATTATTTTGATAAATAGCGCTTCCTACACCGGCACCAATATCCAAACAGATAAAGTTTTCCTTATCTTTCGCACTTCCAAACCATTTTTCACCAAGCGCTAACGCTCTGGAACAATCTTCCAGGTAAACGGGGCAATCACATTGTTCCAACAAAATCTTTCTAATAGGAACATCTTTCCAGTATAAATTATTTACAGAATTAAGCCAGGTCCCAGCCTCTTCATCATAAAAACCGCTGGCTACAAAACCTATTCCCAGTATTTTATCTTTCGGTACGTTACCCTTATTTATTAAAAAATCAATTGTCTTTCTTATTCTTTGAATTAAGCTGGATTTCGATTCGGTGGGAGAAATTGGTATTTGTTCTTTTAGAAGTATATTAGATTTAAAGTCGGTTAAAATTCCGATTAAGAAATTAATATCTAAATGAATGCCAATAATGTAACCATATTCGGGATTTAAGGTAAGTAGTTCTCTTCTCCTTCCGCCGGTATATGAAGAATATCCATTTGTAGTTACCAACCCGTCGGAAATTAAACTGTTGGTTATATTGGTAACTGTTTTACCGTCTTGCCTTATTAAATGCTTAACCTCAACTCTGCTTGAAAAACTATTTTCAAAAAGCACACTTAGAACTTTTTTTCTGTTTAAGTCCTTAAGAAGGCTTTGGTTGGCTTTGGTACTTTTCATTTAATAATTTCTATAAAATATTTCATTTTAACAACTTAATAGAAATACTCCACTAAATACCTCATATATTTGCTAAAAATGACTGAAAAATCGTAAAATAAAGCGTATTTTATATTGCCCTATAAACTTTGTGGAATACTTCTATTATCTTGCAAGTAAAATTAAGTTTTAAAACCGCATTTGTCAAGTACTTTTTAAAATTAATTTTTAGAATTGCAAAATTAATTTTTGGAATTTGTAAAATATTTAGAAATATTAATGTTATTAGTAAAAAAAAGGTGGAACCATGAAAGCATTATTATCTCTTTTCGCATTTTTATTTTTATTCGTTAGCTGCAGTAGTTTTAAAATAATCCGTCAATATGAATACCGCCAGCCAGGAATTTCAATAAATAGCAATGTTGGTTTTTTAAAAATATATACCGACACTTATTTTGAGAGCGGGCAATACGGTGAAGATGTTCCTTACGAAGTTTACAAAGGTTATTCTATCTACACAAAAAACGGTAACTTCGTTAAAGATGTCGGACAATCTTATTATTCACCCCAACAGGTAAAGTTGGTTGAAGGCAGCTATGTAATTGTTGCCGAGCTGAATAAGAACGGCACCCAATCTTTTACTGTTTCTATTGAAAAAGGGAAAATAACCGTGGTTGACAAAAGTTTGCTCGAAAGTTCACTTTGACAGGTACAGAACAGAATTCTATGGGTTATGAATTTCTTTTAAGTTCCTACTTTTTTTAGTTCCGTTAGTTCTTCTTTAAAAGGAATATCAGACAGTTCAACGGAAGGATATTTTTCTTTGAAATAATTTAAAGACCATTCGCTTGTTAATAAAATAACCTGCCTGTCTGCCGAATCAGTTGCAATTGCAGCACCGGCAGGTAATATCATATTGTTCAGCACTTCGCTGTTTTCCTGCGGAGATAGCCAGCGTAGTACTTTCCAGTTAGTATGTTCAAGACGGGATTCCGCTCCGTATTCGCTTTGCATTCTGTACTGAACTACTTCAAACTGTAAAGGACCTACTGCACCTAAAATTGGGGTTCTTTGTGCCGAATTTTTTAAGTAATAAACCTGGATTACTCCTTCCTGCAAAAGCTGGTCGAGGCCGTCTCTAAATTTTTTATAATCGGATGGATTGGGATTAGTAATATAGACAAAATGTTCGGGGGCAAATTTCGGAATCTCATTATATACAATTGTGGAGTCGGAAGTAATCGTATCCCCTATACCAAAATTGGAATTCCCTACAAACCCAATTATGTCTCCGGGATATGCTTCATCAATTGTTTCTCTTTCCTGCCCGAAAAGTTTTTGCGAGTTTGATAATCTTATTTTTTTACCGGATGCAGAATGGGTTGCCTGCATATCTCTTTCAAATTTACCGGAGCAAATTCTTAAGAATGCTATCCTATCACGGTGTTTAGGATCCATGTTTGCTTGTATCTTAAAAATGAAACCGGTAAAAATATCATCTTCGGGTTTAATTAAACCGGTAGAACTGATCCTGGGCATTGGAGGAACTGCGTATTTTAAAAATCCGTCCAGCAAAAGCTGAACCCCGAAGTTGTTCATCGCACTGCCGAAAAATACCGGGGTTAGTTTACCATCTATTACTTCATCAAGATTAAATTTTTCACCGGCAGTATCCAGCATTTCCAATTCTTCAATCAGCTTATCGTAATTTCCTTCGCTTAATTTTTCTTTTACAATAGGATCGGAAATATTCATAACCGATACGGGTGCCTTAAAAACGCCGCCAGTTGTTTTTTCAAAAAGATGAATTTGCTTTTCCAGCCTGTCGTAAACTCCTTTAAAATCTATCCCGGTGCCCAAAGGATAATTCATCGGAAAAGCACCTATCCCAAGCACCCCTTCAATATCGTCTATTAATTCAAGCGGCTCAAGAGTAGGTCTGTCTAATTTATTAATAAAAGTAAAAATCGGAATTTCTCTTTTCCGGCATACTTCAAACAATTTTCTTGTTTGCGCTTCAATTCCTTTTGCAGCATCAATAACCATTACAACGGCATCTACGGCAGTTAAAACTCTGTAAGTATCTTCCGAAAAGTCTTCATGACCGGGAGTATCTAGTAAATTTATTTTATAATCTTTATAATCAAACTGCAAAACGGTAGAGCTTATTGAAATTCCGCGTTTCCTTTCCAGTTCCATCCAATCGGAAGTTGAAGAGCGCTGGTTCCTTCTGGCGGTAACCGAGCCGGCAAGATGGACTGCTCCGCCGTAGAGTAAAAATTTTTCAGTTAGAGTTGTTTTACCTGCATCCGGATGGGATATGATTGCAAAAGTTCGCCTTCTGTTTATCTCCTTCCGCAAAGCGATCAATTTTGATAAATTGTTCATATTAAATCTTATAGTATCTTATTTAAATTTGAATTTGTATGTTTAGTTGGTTATTAAATGAAAGCAGATTCGGCAAGTCCTAATAAAAGAACTCGTTTACCAGAGAAGGTAATCTTTTTGATTTGAATGAATTTTGAAAGTTAAATTTTAACATTATTACTTTTGTAAAATTACTTAATTTTGAGTGATAAAATTAAATAATTTTTAATCATTTATCAAACAAGTGCAAAGTTAAAGTATAAAAATGTTAAAGTATAAAAATGTAATTATAAAAATAAAAACGAAAAACATAAACCGTATTGTATAAATTTTATGGCAAACAAAATACGCGATATAATCATCAGCTCTAATCCTGATACTGCATATACTGCCGCACTAAAATTTGCACGTACCCACTATGAAAATTTCCCGGTTGTATCCTTTCTGGTTCCCGCAAGTTTAAGGAAGCATATTGCAATTATTTATTGGTTCGCCCGCACAGCAGATGATTTTGCCGACGAAGGAAATTTAAGCTATGCAGAACGCCTGAAAAATTTAAATAACTTTGAATATAGGTTTTTTGAATTACTAAAAAAGAATTTTACTAATGAATACGAGTTTGCACTTTATTCTACGATAAATGAAAAGTGTTTAACACCTAAATTATTTTTAAATTTATTGGAGGCCTTTAAACAAGATGTAACAAAAACAAGATACGAAACGTTTAATGAATTGATAGAATACTGTAAAAATTCTGCCAACCCTGTGGGCAGGTTAATCCTTGAGCTAAATAATATAAAGGATGAAAAAGCATTTTATTATTCGGATAAAATTTGTACCGCTCTTCAGCTTACAAATTTTTGGCAGGATACACGCGCAGATTTTGAAAAAGGCCGAATTTATTACCCGCGGGAAGATATGAAAAAATTCAAGGTCGACGAAAAAATATTTGAGTTAAAAGAAAATAATCTTAATTTTAAAGCACTATTGAAGTTTAATGTTGAAAGGACGAACCGGTTGTTTGAAGAAGGGGAAAAATTATTCTCTTTTCTAAACGGCAGGTTAAAATATGAAATAAAATGGACCACCTTGGGCGGGCAGGAAATTTTAAAGAAAATAAATAAGTTAGATTACAATGTAATGCAAACCCGGCCTAAATTGAATTTAAGTAATTTTTTAATTTTACTTTTAAGATCGATATTTTAAGTATGTCCGATTCGGCAAAAGAAATAGCCAAAAACAGCAAAAGCAGTTTTTATTACGCATTCAATCTCTTACCTCACGAAAAGCGTGATGCAATGAATACCGTATATGCATTCTGCCGCCAGTCCGATGATATTGTGGATCAGGAAAATGAACCGGACGATTTAAAATACGATAAACTCCACAGGTGGACTACCGAGCTTGACAAAGCATTAAAAGGCTATTCGGATTATATGCTTTTAAATAAACTGGGCAAAACAATTCGCCAGTTCAATATTCCTATCGATCCCTTCTTTGAATTATTAAAAGGTATGGAAATGGATCTTCAAAGAAAAAGATACCTTACCTTTGATGATTTAAAACTATACTGTTACCGCGTTGCCTCTACGGTCGGTTTAATGTGCATTGAAATATTCGGCTACAAACATAAATCTACAAAAGATTTTGCCGTAGATCTTGGAATTGCTCTCCAGTTAACCAACATATTGCGCGATATTAAAAAAGATTCGTTGAACGGAAGAATTTATCTGCCGCAGGAAGATATGGCAGGATATAATTATTCGGATTCCGATATTGCAAGCCAAAAGTACAACGAAGATTTTAAGCAGCTAATGAAATTTGAGGCGGAAAGAGCAGAACATTATTTTACCAAAGCCACATCGAATTTAAACCTTGACGACAAGTATTCAATGTTTGCTGCAAGAGCAATGCAACACATTTACCACAAGCTTCTAGAAAAAATAATTGATGCGGAATATGATGTTTATAACAGCAATATAAAAGTTTCCAAATTTGAAAAAGTGGGAATTGCCGTTGGAGTGTGGGCCAAATACAGTTTAGTTTATTAATGGCAAAATGTATAATTATCGGCGGCGGGTTTGCCGGGCTTTCATCGGCAGTTTTTTTATCCCGGGCAGGAATAAATGTTGAATTACTGGAAGCATCTCCAAAGCTTGGGGGGAGAGCTTACTCATTTAAAGATAATTCTACCGGCAGCATAATAGATAACGGCCAGCATATTATGATGGGATGCTACGGGGAGACTCTAAAATTTTTTAAAATAATCGGCGCCGGCAATAATCTCTCCTATCAAAAAAAATTATTTATAAATTTTATAAAGGAGAACATGCAGGAATTCCCGCTTACGGCATATCCGCTGCCGTATCCTTTTAATCTAATTACAGGCTTACTTAATTATAAAGCTCTTTCTTTAAAAGATAGAATAACATTATTAAAATTCTTTATTAAGCTTCCTTTTTATACCAATAATAATTTAAAAGAATTAAGCGTCTTTGAGTGGCTTAAAAAAGAAAATCAGAACCTGAATATTAGAGATTCATTCTGGAAAATTCTTGTTGCCGGTGCATTGAATACAGGCATGGAAAAAGCTTCGGCCAAGATTTTTTACAATATTTTAATACAGATGTTTTTTAAAGGAAGCAAATCATCTGTTATAATATTGCCCAGGTACGGCTTAAGCCAAACTTACTGTGAAAATGCCGCAAAGTTTATAAAAGAAAATTCCGGAATAATTCATTTATCCGAAGGTGCGGTTGAATTTGTCGCCGATAATAATTCAATTAAAAAAATTAAAACCTCTAAACGAATAATAGATGACTTCGATTTTGTAATTTCTTCCGTACCGTTATTTGCCGCCGAAAAAATTATTAATTTTAATTCGATTATAAAGGTACCGTGCCTTTCATATTCTCCTATATTATCCATACATGTTTGGTTAAAACAAAATAATTTGAAGAAAGATTTTTATGGGCTGATTGATTCTGCGGTTCATTGGATTTTTAATCATCAGGATCACATTACAATAGTAATAAGCGATGCTGCGGAATTAATAGATAAACAGAATGATGATATTGCATGCGTAGTTTTTAACGAATTAGAAAAGTTTGTTAAAATAAAAAAGGAAGATATAACTTCATTTAAAGTTATAAAAGAAAAACGGGCTACGTTTATTCCATCCGGGGATACAATTACCGAACGATTAAATACAAGAACAAAACTCTCAAATTTTTTTCTTGCCGGCGATTGGATTGATACCGGCCTGCCTTCTACAATTGAAAGCGCCGTAAAAAGCGGCAGGCTGGCTGCAGAGTGTGTAATTACTTCGAATTAATATTATTTGACAACTATGAATCAATTGTTCTTCTTAATTACCGTATTTTCATTGATTGTTAATTTTGAAGTGCTTAAATTTTATGCACAAATGTTTGAAAATTTTAAAGGAGGAAAATTTCGAAAAACATCCGGGTAAATTCATTATTTTTAATTCAGTGGCTTTGGTGTTTTTCGAAAAAAGTTATTCTCTCTAATCCAGGTCTAAATCAATGTATTAGACTTATTCCCTATTAAAATCCAAAGTTAAAGGAGGTTACACAATGACTACCCTTAAAAGCAAGTTATTTGAAAAAATTCAAGAATGGCGCCCTAGAACCGAAAAACTTGTAAAAGAATACGGTAATGTTAAAATTGATGAAGTTACCATTTCACAAGCTATCGGCGGAATGCGCGGTGTTAAATGCTTAACTACCGATATTTCTTATCTTGATCCTAATGAAGGAATTAGGTTCCGTGGATTTACAATTCCCGAAGTACTTTCCAAGTTGCCTAAAGTTCCTAACGGCGATATGCCGGCTGTTGAAGGATTTTTCTATCTTTTATTAACAGGAGACATTCCAACTCAAGAAGAGATTAAAGAAGTTTCCGATGAATTCAATAAACGACAGCATGTTCCTTTGTATGTCTTCGATATTCTGCGTGCAATGCCTAGAGATACTCATCCAATGACAATGTTTTCGGCTGCAATATTAGCAATGCAGCGGGAATCCGTTTTTGCAAAGAAATATCACCAGGGCATTAGTAAAATGGATTACTGGGATCCAACTTACGAAGATGCACTTAATTTGCTTGCCAAACTGCCCCAGATTGCTGCTTATATTTACCGTATGAAATACCGTGCAGATACAATTATCGCACCTGATACTAACCTAGATATGGGCGGCAATTTTGCTCACATGATGGGCTTTCCAAAACCGTATGATGATGTTGCAAGATTATATTTTATTCTTCACAGCGATCATGAAAGCGGAAATGTAAGTGCGCATACGGGTCACTTAATTGCAAGCGCACTTTCCGATATTTATTATGCAATCTCAGGCCTGTTAGATGGCCTTGCAGGCCCGCTGCACGGATTAGCAAACGAGGAAGTCCTGCGCTGGATTCAAGGCGTAATGGACCACATGGGAAATAAAATTCCTACCGAAAATGAAATGAAAAAGTTCGTTTGGGATACGCTAAAATCCGGTCAGGTTGTTCCGGGTTACGGCCATGCCGTATTGCGTAAAACCGATCCGCGTTATATGGCTCAGCGTGAGTTCTGCTTAAAGCATTTACCCGACGATCCGATATTTAAGTATGTTGATATTCTATATAAAGTTGTTCCTCCGATTTTGGTTGAACAGGGTAAAGCCAAAAACCCATGGCCTAATGTTGATGCACAATCCGGTGTTATTCAATGGTATTACGGCTTAAGAGAATATGAATTCTATACCGTTCTATTCGGCATTGGCCGTGCTTTAGGTGTATGTGCAAATATTATCTGGGATCATGCACTTGGATATCCTATTGAAAGACCGAAATCCTTAACTACTGCGATGCTGGAAGAACTTGCAAAGCAAAAGAGATAGTAATAAATTGATTTTAGTTTGTTACTTATAATAGATATCTAATATTAACGTCACCCCTAGTCCCCTCTCCTTAGTAAGGAGAGGGGAAATGGGAATGAAGTTATAGCTAAATTATATGAGCAGACTTTTTTTCACCTTGCAAATTGTTTCCCTGCTTATATAATGATGAGAATCTGCCTCTATAAGATTATTAACCCTCCTAAATAAAAATCTATATACTTAAAATTTATTTTATTTAAACCTATCATAATTTGTATTAATTGTATTTCATAAAATGTATTTCACAAAATGTATTTCACAAAAAATTATTTGTTGCATAATCAAAAAAATAATTTTAATTTAATCCCGCTTGTTAATTAAATAAACACTCAAGAATCTAAAGGAGGAGTCATGAGTAAACTTCTTGTTACATTTTTTTCACTTTTCTTAATTGTCAGCCTTAACGCTCAGGATGTATTTCAAAGGACATCAACAATTCACATTCTTAAATATGAACCCGGAGGCGGCGGATTCGGCAATGTTATTGCCGGTGTAGATTGGGACAAAGACGGTAAACCCGATCTGTATGCAGTTAACGAAAATAATATTGATAGACTTACCGGTGAAATGATACCGAAGATCTACAAGTTTGAATGGAATTCTGCTACTGCAACATGGGATTCTGTTTGGGGTGCTGTACTTCCCGGCCAGGCACAAAACACATGGGTTGGTTTAGCCGCAGGTGATTTGGATAATGACGGAAAGCCTGAGTTGATTTGGGCACCACCGAATTATTCCCAACCGCCAGATCCGGCACTTGTTAATCCGAATCCGAAACGCATTATTGTTTATGAGGTTGCCGGAGACGGAAGTGATAATTTAGGTGTTGATGACGGCTTCGGAAGCTTTTTACCCAATGCTTCCACAACTCTAGTTGATGAGGATAATTATGAATTAAGGCCTCTCCAACTTAAGGTTGCCGATATTGATTCCGATGGCAGGGATGAAATAATTTTTTGCGACCAGGCTACAAGCTGGCATTACGGCGTAGTTTCAGTAGATAATATACCCGATAACGGAGACGGTTCGGAAAAATGGACTGTTGAGGCAAACGGTGCTAATGATCCGATACTGGCCAACGCAATTAATACATGGGACATAGATATTGTAGGCAATACACTATATCTTTTTGATCAAACAGGTTTAATATACCCCGTTAAGTATGCAAACGGTACTTACACAACTTTACCACCGCTTACCAATGTTGCTAATGAAACAGGTTCCTTCAAAGGAAGTGTTACCAGCGATCTGGATGGCGACGGAACTCCGGAAATTGTTCTTGGCGGCTGGTCAGATGATCAAGTTTATGTTTTAAAACAGGTAGCGGATACACTGCAAACCTTTGATGTTGGTACTTTCCCCGGAGCTGACAGAATGAACGGTGCTGCAACAGGAGATCTGGATAATGACGGCCATCCTGATTTTGTATTCGGTTCCAGAAGTGCAAGCGTTCCTAATAATGCGGTTTATCGTGTTGAGTTTCAAGGCGGAGATATCAGCAATCCGGCAAATTATCAAATATCAGTAATCGATTCTTTATTGGTTCCTGCTCCGGGCGGCACCGGCGGGCAGCTTGATGTTTTTTATTGTGGTAATGTAGACGGCGACCCTGCGGATGAAGTTTTATACACTCAAGGTTATACAAGAGGGGTTGCCAACGACACTACTGCCGACCTTGCAATACTAGACATAAAATATACTCCGGTAAATGTAAAACTTGCAGGTAATAAAATACCCGGCCAATTTTACCTTAATCAAAATTATCCTAATCCTTTTAACCCTTCCACTACAATTAAATTCGGCTTAACCAAGGAAACAGATGTTGATTTAAAGGTTTATAATATCTTAGGCCAGGAAGTAATGAGTTTAATAAACGGGAAACTAATGAAAGCGGGATCTTACGAAGTCAATTTTACGGCTTCTAAACTTGCCAGCGGCACATATATTTACAGACTAAAAGCCGGCAGCCAGGTTATATCCAAAAAAATGGTTCTCTTGA
>JBJKSH010000229.1:0-39201 GCA_046704255.1 Ignavibacteriaceae bacterium
AGGAAAATTTTATTTCATTGAAAACTTAGCAGGTGAAAAGTTTTAATCTCTTTTAAATCATCGGAATACATTTTCAAATCAACCCAAAGATTTTTTTTATATAATTTCACAATAAGGTAATGAAATATCCTTTCTTTCAGGGGGATATCGGATACATCTTTGAACTTTGCATCTTTGTCGGTATAGAGAGGATGAAGCAATCCACCTCCGCCTCCTATTACTAAAAAATCTTTATTACGGAATTTAAAATGCTCAAAGGAATGTGCATGCCCGCTTAAAAAGAGCTTGCATTTTGATGAGTTGTAAAATGCATCTAAAAACTTAACCATCGCCGGATCATCGTATGATGGAGAAACAATTTTACTGTTTGTAAAAGGAGCATGATGGCAACCGACAATTATAAAGCTGATTAAACTATCGGATTCATAACTTTGTAAAGTGTTTCTAAACCAGTTAATTTCATCATTTATTTCTTCCTTTGATAATTTTGAAAAATTTGAATTGAACAAGACAACAGCCAGACTTCCATATTGTTTCGAATAACCATATATGTTAATTAATGGAAATCTTTGCCTGAATTCGCCAATTCCCCTCTTCGGAAACAGCATATATTCATGGTTTCCCGGAATTGGATAGAAATTTATCTTTTTATCGGAAAGTTTTTTTAAAAAAGAATCTATTAACCTCCAATCAGATGAATTAGCCCCAATACCTACAATATCTCCTAAATGAAATACAGAATTTGGCCGGCATTTTTCGATACTTTCAAAAATAATCTTTCTGGAAGCGGCATTTTTATTCGAATGGAAAAACAGGTTTTCAAAGAATACTGGGTTTTGAGTATCGCTAATAAAGCATAAGGATAACGTATCGGTCTGGGCAAAGCTGATATTAATAATACCGTAAATACTTATTAAAAAGATTAAATATAGAAAAAGTTTCAATTTGAAATCCCGAGCAATTGTAAAACCTGATATTAAATCTACCTTATTCTTTTTATATGTCAAAATTAGCAAAATTGTTGACTTTAGATCTCGGATTCTGTAATATTCTATCGAAGATACAAATTGATTTAAAATGGGAATAAAAATATTTCTTCTTAATTTTAAATTAGTCGTCTTTATAATTAGTATTGTATTTATTATTAACATTCAGACTGATGCACAGTCTCTGTCTGTTTTATCAAATAGGGGAACAGATTTCAATCGAATATCAATTCATTCTCCACCTGTACAAAAAAAAGACTCAACATATTTAGTAACTTATTTTTATGAACCTTTTCCAATTGCACCGGGTAATTCAGTTTTACAATTAGGAGGATCATTCACACTATTACCGTTACCTGTTGCAGAAAATGAGTATCCTGCACCGGCATTAGACATTCAATATAAAAGAGGATTATACAAGAATTTTATATTGGCTGTTTCTTTATCAACAAATTATTTCACTAATTTACTTCATGCCGGCATTCAATGGAATATTAACTTTAATATGCTTAGTATCGGAATTGCAAACGATGTAGGCGGTTTCTTCGGTTTTATTAATATTGAAGGACAATTCAATAAAAATAAAGCACTGGCATTTTATGATTTGCCTATTTTAAGGGTAGGGTACAGATTTGATAAATTTTCTGTTTCTATGTCATGGGCAGCTTCATATATTTTTGTTAGTCATAATAATGTAAGCGGATTGATTGCCGAAGGGCCGCAAAATAAAATCAATGATATATACTGCACTATTGCAGTTGAACAGCCCTTCTTAAAAAATAATTTGTTATCGGTTGGATTTAGTCTTAATTATTCCCGCTCACCGTATCAATCATGGATGCTGTATAATACGCTGGATGAATATCTTTATCTTCCTGAATTCTTTTTTGCAATTCAGTTATGAAAAGAATTATTATAATAGTGGTAATAGTTTTAAGTAACCAGATTTTTCCGCAGTACCAGGATTCAATTTATACTGTTGAAGTAGTCAGTTCGTTTTCCCCTTTAATTAGTTTTTACAAAAACCCAAGATATTCCAGTGCAGCTAATAATGCAACTTTAGGCTATGGAGGTACAATTAGAGTAATGTGGTTTCCCGGCAGATTGTTGGCTGTCGGTATTATGTCCGGATATTGTTTTTTTGCTGAAGATAATGTGAATTCAGTTAAAAGCTTAAATCAATCTATCAGCGCAAAAGCTAAACTTAGTGCTATTCCATTAATGGCAGTGGTTTCTATGCAAAGCAGTAATTTTGAATTCGGCGTAGGTATGGGTACTTATCTAATGATGACTTCAATTTATTACGGCAAAACAGCAAATGGAAAAAGAACCGAATTAGGGATTTCACCTTTTGTATCCTACGTTTTCAGAATTAAACATGGAATATATTTAGGAACCGAGCTTGGGGTTTTATATTTGAGCTACAGAGGTATATTATCAATTATGCCTTCTTTAACAATACACTTTGATGCGTATAGGTATTAAAAATGAAAAATTTATGTTTGGTTTTATTGCTTTTGCTGCCATCCTGTCTAAGTGATATCGGAACTGAACCGGAATTAAACCTCAACCTTACATTAATTGAACACAACACTGTTCAATTAAGCAATAGCTCCAAGTTATTTATGAACGGTATTTATAAAGTAGTTTCAGGCAGTGAACTTCTGGGAAAAGAAGTAGCCGGCAAATGGGTTGGCAATAGATGGTGTTTGTATTCAAATTATGATGTGGTTTTTTCTGAAAATGCAGGAGGGTTTTCCGGACAACAAATTATATTTGAAGGATACATAAGAGTAATTCGTTCCGGTAAGGGATCCACGTTAAATATGTTAATAAAACCTGAAGATGGTGCCGACTCTTTATTTAACGGCACTGCTCCGTATGATATTACTTTAAGAGGGCGGACTTCCGAGAATAAACAAATTGTTCTTAAGAGAATTAGAAAACTTTATAATTCAGAAAAAGGATTTCAGATAATCGCTCATAGAGGAGGAGGAAGAAATTCAGAGAGACTTGGAAAATCTGAAAATAGTCTTGAGTTAATAAAGTATGCTCAAATACTTGGCGCCACAGGTATTGAAATCGATGTGAGACCTACAAGAGATAGAAAACTTATAATTTTCCATGATGATACATTTTCTCCAAGAACTATCCAGGGTGCTTACCTTCTAGGTAAAGTTGAAAACTTTGATCTTAACCAGATAAAATTATTTGGGACATTAATTTACGGCGAATCTATTCCAACTCTTGATGAAGCGCTTGAAGCTGTAGTAGATAGTACTTTACTAAATACTGTCTGGCTAGACGTAAAAGATCCTGCCATTGTACCTGATGTTATAGAAGCTCAAATGAAAGCAATTCATAGAGCAGATTCTTTGGGCCGATTTAATTTAAATATTTATCTGGGAGTTCCGGATCAGAAAATACTGGACGCTTATTTGAATTGTAAAGGCGGGAAAAATTCTTCCATACTGATAGAATTTAGTTCAACACTTGCCTCCAGTATTCCTTCCTGCGAAGTTTGGGCACCAAGATGGACGAATGGAATTCCTCCTATTTGCAGCGGCAGAAAAATCTTTGTCTGGACTTTAGATGAGCATGATTATATTTCTGATTTCATTAAAAGCGATAATGTAGATGGTATTTTAAGTAATTATCCTTCATTGGTAAGCGGAATGTATTATCTCGGCAGGCCATAATAAAAATAGTATGTAAAGTAGCCTAAAAAATATGCCCAAAGTTAAAATACAATCCCGTAGTTTCTCTTCCCAAGCCGACATCTAAACGAATTACATAGGTATCCATATAAAAGCGAAGACCGAGCACAGGATTATTAGCCCAATTTTTTAAATCAAGTTTTCCGATAGAATTCCAAACTTTCCCGGCATCCATTCCCAGCATTCCGCCTAACCTCCAGTAAACAGGAAACCTTAGCTCTGCATTTATAAGTGCAGAAGTATGATCTAGAAACCTATCTTGAGTGTAACCTCTAAGAGTGTTGTTGCCGCCAATCGGAAGTAAAACCTGAACCGGCAGATTTTTACCTGTTAAAGTCTGTAAACCTACTCTAAATGCAAAAACCGTTTTAGGATAAAACAGCATCGAATAATACTGAAACCAGCCCGAGTATCTGGTAAAAGTAGTATTAGTAAAAGACATTTTTGGAGCAAACTCGGTTTCTCCGGAAATTACCAAACCTCTCGAGGAATTAATAAAACTGTTCCTGGTATCATATCTTAGAGAAAGATTTATTGAGCTATAATTTACTTTTGAAGAACTTAGAGGAGACTGCAACATTAGCAGTTTGCTTGTATCCGAATAATTGAAGTTTCTAATCGTTATATATTTCAATCCGAATTGTCCAACAAAATTTTTAGAAAAACCCCGGCTTAGATTCAGATCAATTACCAACGGCTCTTTTGTATATTCTTCCATATCATTATACTTTGATTTGTTTCCGATACCGAAAAAACTATTTCTAATATATTTATCATAATCAACAATAAGATCCACCGCAGCCGGATATACTTTACCTTGCCGCAGTTCAAAATCGGGAATTGAAAAGACAAACCTGTACCATCTTTCTCCCTTTGTACTGTTAAATAAAGTTACATCAAATGATTCGTTATACCTAAGTAAATTTAAGAAGAATGCTTTTGCACCGTATCCAAAGCCTGTATCGGTATCATAAGAAATTATCGGCAGGGGTTCTATTGAATATCCTTCCTGCGGAATAACTTCATCGGATTCTTTAGGTAGATTTTTTAATACATTTTTTACATTAACTTCCGCCAAAACACCGAAATGATCTGATGCGTGAATTCCGTTTAACGATGAATCCAAAATTATTTTATAGTTTTTAATATCGTTAATATTAAAATTGCGGGAGAGAAATATATAATCAATTCTGCGGGGCACAGAATCATAAATACTGTTGATTGCATCATACCCGTTTAATTTATTGCCTGCAGCATTATAAAACTTTGTAGAAAATTTAATATTTTCATTCTTTAAAGGATTCCATGTGAAATCTTTTTGAGAACCGTTTTTAATAAAAGTATCAAGCAATTTGTTATTTTCAATACAAGTAATCAACGCACTATCGGAAGGAGCATCATTAAAGTCCCCGCCGATAAAAAACGGATAACCCGAAGGCAGGTCTTTAAATTTTTCATTCAGTACTTCTAACTCTTCATTCTTTGTTTTGATTATGCTGTGGAGCGTTTCTATTGTTTTCCGGTATTCTTCTTTACTAACAGAGTTTCTTTTACAATAATTTTCATATTTAATTTGTAATAAAGAATCTTCCGGGACGCTATCAATAAGATGAGTGTTAATCAAATAAAATCCTGCGCTTTCAATTTTTATTTTTCCAACGAGTGCAAAATTAGATTCACTAAAATTTGTTGATAAAGGATCTCCAAATAAACCAAATGAGCCTGCTAATTTCCAGGTATCTGCATATTCTAATTTTAATTTAGGATCTGCCAGGATAGCGATTCCTTCCTTTAGATTAGAAGGTATTCCTATCGAACCAACCTTTATTCCCGCATTACAAACTTGATGAATCTCATTGAATGAAAGTGAATCAGCTAATCTTTCCGCGTACTCTCCAACCGGGTTTGCTTCCTGGAGAAAAATTACATCGGGCTTAATAGTCCTTAATTGTTTAAGTAAAAGTTTGAACCTTGAATTTCTTCTCTCTGCGGACTCATACTCGCCCATTTTTATTGTGCCCTGATAGTCTAATCCCGACCAAGCATTGACCGTAATAATCTTTAACTTTCGGAAGTGCAACTCATTGTAAGAAGGCTGTGCAAAGATTGAAACAGATACCAATAATATTAAAAAGGATATTTTCATTTTTAAAAAGTGATTACAAAGACTTATGTGGAAAATTCAAACCGCCTCTCAATCCGAAATGAAAGTTTGCCTTCATAAAATTTAAAAAACAGATAACATCGCCAACTATACCTACACCAATTCCAACAATGAGCCACGTGTTAGATTTTACAGTTTCCATAAGCTCGATTTCCTCTCCTGGAATTTTAATAGTATCTCCCTTTGAAGCAACTACTACTTTTGAGCAGTAAGGAATTTTTCCCGATCCTGCTAACCATTCCAGGCTATCGGCTGCCAATGAATCTTTGCTGTTATCGAATTTTATGCTGACAATATCATTCCACCCGATAATTAGGTTGTGTGTTAAAACTTTTACTCCTATTCCGTAAAAATCAAAGCCTAGAAATTCTGCATTAAAAGCCTTCTCCGCTTGCTGTTTTTGATCATATTCTCGGATTGTAATCAAATCATTAAGTTTAGGTAAAAAAATAGTATCCTTATCGAGCAAAGTTTCATATTCTTTATTTCGAACTTTTTCCAGCCTCAAAAATTTTCCGGATATTGTACTGTCTTCAAGATTAATATTTACATAGCTGCATGTATCAAAAGTCGGAAATTGCAGTTCGTTTCTGTCATACTGCTTGTAATTAATCTTATCTATTTGATTTCCTATAATATCTCCTGCTGCAGTAAAACAACCCATAAATAAGAATATCGATGAAAAAATTATTAGCAATATAACACACTTAGTTATGGCTACTTTTTTCATTATATATCCTCAATTATTAAATTGATTTATAAAATTTTAAGCACCTTTCTTATCAGGTTTTAAAGTCAGTACTGGAACTACCAGTCTTGCAAACATTCTCTGAATGTTCACATAATATTCATCATCATATTTTTTAATAACATTAATTATATATTTTAATTTGTTTCTGCTTATACATTTTAAGTAAAAATTCCATCCGGGTTCGACTAAGCCCCAACCGATATCTTGAATAAATTTTAAGATTTTGTATATCATCTAAAGGCATACTATCGTCCCATTGCGGAGTGACGCCTTCAGTTGTTGCAAATATTAAAGAAGTTATTGCTGCAGGTATAGCAAAAATGACTCCCACCCCAACGCCATTACTACCTTCTATACTAGAAGCAATTGCTAATAAAACAGCAGGCAAAACCTGAAATATTAAAACAGGTGCAATCCATCCGCTTCCACTATACCCTTGAATTGCAATATGTTTTATATCTTTTATTAATGAATAGAATAATATTGGATTAGTATTGGAATTTTCATTTGCAGTTGCAAAGATAATTGAGGTATCGGAAATTGAAACTATTTCTCCTGAAAAATCTTTTCCATCTTTTAATTCTACTTCAGCCTTATCACCTTTTTCAGATACTAAATAATTAGGAGATGAACAATTGAATAAAACAAACGACACCATAAAGCAAGAAAATATTAAAAATAATTTTTTCATTTCGACTCCTTAAGGGAAAACCTACTGTGAAAAAATTCTCTTTCTAATAATTTACTATTTTCAATCCATCCGTCTGCTAGATGAGATAGTGTTCCATTAACATCATAAAGATTAAAAGTAAATACCGTATCTTTATTATTTATCCAGCCTCCGCGGATCCATTCGTTATAATAACCTTTAGAATAAATAATGGCTGTTTCTTTAGAATTATTTTTTACCGGTATTTTGTAGCTCAGATAATAACTATCTCCCGGTTCTGTCTTTAAATAATTTAGATCATCATATTTGATATATTGAAGCATAGAATCGGCTTTATTGCCCAAGCCGTCAGTAATTTCAAACGGATAGATTTTTTGTGTTTTAATAAGATCATTAGAAACTGAAGTTGTATCAAACGCGATATAATCAATCATAAAATCATCAGGAATAAACTCCAGTCTTACCGTTTGACTGCCGGAGTTAGAGACAGGTAATTCTGCTGCAATATATTTCCAATTAAGCGGACCAGCATCTTTAAACTTACCGAAGTATTGCCACTTACTATTTTCCATCAGATTTATATTTATACCGGAAAATGTATCATAAAGCATTTTAAATTGAGCTGCATAAATCGGGTCGTCATTCATCTTCCTGGTCCATTCCATACCTTTTATTCCTTGCGAACCCAAAACTACATCGTATAAAAGTTCAGTACTTAATAGTGTGTTTCGATATTTTAGAATCATTTTGATAGTTTTATTTTCTGACGGCGGAATCTTAATATCAATCCAATCAAAGGCAGGGCCTTTTTTTAATTCTAGTACAGAATTAACACCTGTTCTATAAAATTTATTATCATCTTTCGTCAAGAGATAGTTAATATTATTTCCTTCTTTAGTTATTGCAGAAATTGGAGATACACAAGCCGAAATTAATATTAGTTTATTTTCAATAGTTGAGTATAATTTTGTTCCATCAGGGTGTTTAGCCACAACTAATTGAAATTTATTTATATAATGGGTTTCCAATGCTTCGTTGGTAATCTTTAATTTGAGCGTGTCATTTATTGGTTTTTGTTTTAACAGGTCAATATCGTTATTTTCTAATTGCCTGGATATACATTCCGAAAATAATTCAGTTTCAAGATTATATTTTTCTCCATCATATGTATAAACGGTGGGGCATGAACCAAAGCAACACTTAGGACAAGAAATACAATAAACTCCAAGAATTGTAAGCGGGACTCCGGTCAATCCTAAAAGAAAAGAGCCAAAGTTTCTTACGCCGCTTGTTGTTTCTTCGTAGTCTGTCATTGCAGCTATACTATCAAGGGGTAATTTAATAGGATGCCATACAAACTTACCTGTATCGAAATTAGAAACAATTCCGTTACCCTCAATATAACTATTTTCTACTGTGTACCCTTTAGGGAAAAGAATAATGGTGTTATCGGATTTAAATACCTTAGCCTGTATTTTGGAATAATTCCCCGGATTAAGATATTTAATGTCAACATTACTTGCTTTGTACGTGGGGAAACACTGGTAAAATAAAAGCAGTAAAAATAAAAGAGCACAATAAAATAAAATATATTTATATTTCATAACGTCTCCCTTAAATGTTCTTTATTCAAATTTGATTCTAAATTCAAAACCAATTGTCAAAGAAATGTCAAAATGAAGTAATAATTATATCCGGTTTGTTTTATAGTTAAAGGAAAATTTTGAATCGAATTCTATATAATAATCGGATTATACATTAATAATCAACATTCTTTTTTTTAAATTTATTTAACAAACTTGTACCCGCTTTTATGCATTGTAATAATATGAATAGGCTCGGCGGGATTGTCTTCAATTTTCTTACGTAACGAAAGGATATAATTATCCACCGTACGGGTTGTTGGGAAAGATTCATAACCCCAGACTTCATCGAGTAGTCTATCTCTTGAAATAACTTCCCCTTCTCTTTCAATTAAATATTTTAAAATTTTAAATTCTAAAGCGGAAATCTTTAACTGTTCCCCATTTTTTACGGCTTCCATCTTTCTGAAATCTAAATTTATCCCGGTAAAACTATATTCATCAATGCTCTTAATTAATTCATTACTTCGCCTTAAAATTGCTTTAATTCTTGCAAGCAACTCTCTTACACTGAACGGCTTTGTCATATAATCATCTGCGCCTATTTCAAGTCCGAGTACCTTATCAATTTCTTCTTTTTTACTAGTTAGCATAAGAACAGGAGTAGTTACACCATTCTTCCTAAGGTCCTTGCAAATTTCAAATCCATCTTTGTTTGGAAGCATAACATCAAGAATAATTAAATTAATATTTAATGTTCTTGCTAATTTAAAACCTTCTTCACCATCCGAAGTAGATACTACACCGAATCCTTCGGTTTCCAGACTGGATATAAGCCCTTTTAATATTGCCGGGTCATCCTCCACAATTAATATTTTTTTCATTTCACTTCTCCCTGGGGAATGATAAAGTAAAAATGCATCCGTTGCCGGAAGTATTTGTTATTAATAATTTTCCATAATGCGCAGACATAATTTGATTTACCAAAGTAAGGCCTATTCCGCTGCCGGGTATTTTCTGTTTTATTGCGCTGCCGCTCCTGTAATATGGTTTAATAATTTTTAACATCTCACCCGGGGCAATAAACTTTCCGTTATTTTTAAAATTCAGGTTAACGTAACTTTCATCTTTTGTAATGCTTACAATTACACATTTAGGAATTGAAGAATATTTTATCCCGTTAGATAAAAGGTTTAGTACGGCACTCATCAATAAATCGGGATCCCCGTGTAAATTACACTCCTCTTCGTCAAAGTCGGCAACTACCTCACATTTCTCCATCTTCATTTGATATGACATCAAGTCAACGGCATGACGCAGCATGTTTTTAACATCGATATCTTTAAAATGATATTCCATTGCACCTCTTTCCATTTTTGATAAATCCAGTACATTTTCAATTAATCTTCCAAGCCTGCTGCATTCGCCTTCTATTATTTCAAAGTATTCTTCTTTTTTTTCTTTTTCCAAATTTTCATTAATATGAAGAAATTCCGTAAACATTTTTATAGAAGTTAAGGGTGTCTTCAATTCGTGTGATACGCTTGAAATAAAGAAAGATTTTAAATCATTTAATTCCCGGAATTGTTCTTTTTGAAGCTGTTCGCGGATTAATTCCTCTTGAATTTGAATACGCTCGATCGTTAATCCGGCTTGAATGCTAACTTCGATTAGCAAATCCAAGTCTTCAATTGTAAAGCGTGCACCGGATTTTTTTTCACCGAGTACTAAAAAACCCAGCAGATCATCTTTGTTAGATTTAATAGGAAAGACAAGCGCTATACCCCATTTTTTAAAGACTTTAATGTCGGCATTTTCTACCTGGCTGCCCGGTTCAATTTTATCTTTTAGGCCAACCGGCTGGGGAAGGCTTGTCTTTAACTTGTCCCTATTTAAAAAAACACTTCGCTCTTTTAAAATTTCAAAATTTTCCTCCGCTTTAAGGTATAGCCTGCTGTTTTCTTTATTGTATATAAAGAAAGCCTGCTTTTCTACCGGTAATAAGGTTTTTATCTGTCCCAAAATTTTTTCTGCCAAAGATTTTACGTTGCTGCAATTTTTAATCTCATTCAAAAATTTTCCGGAAGCAATTCTAAAGTCATACCTTACCCTAAAGAATTTCTTAGCTATAAATTTTTGAATACCATCCTTCGCGGGATGAAATAACAGTGCGGTTATAACGGCAGCTATTCCGGATGGCAGGAATTCATTAATATTTTTTACAAAATGCATTAGAATAGAAATTACCAGTGCATAAACCAGTATTAAAATTCCAACGGATAAAAAATAAATTACGCTTCTTTCTATTATCAGGTCTATGTTGAATATATGATACCTTAAAATAGCAACAGCAAATGTAACCGGTATAAATAACATTAGAATTACAACAAACTCCTCGGGAACTAGCCCGTAATTAGTAAATGCCTGCGGTATAACCCACAAACATGCAAACAATAGAGGGCCAAGAAAAAATCCGGATAATATCCAGCTTAACTTTTTCTTTTCGGGAATATTTATTGATGTTATGTAAGTGTGAATAAAAATTATTAGGCCGGATATAATACATCCTGCTAAAAACATACGGCTGTAATTAAACACTGCCAGGTAATTTTGTATAGCAGCCAGCCGCCGTAATGAAATTGCTCTTATAAAATAAGTTGAAGATAATATTGAAATAATAGTAGCTGCTGCAAATAAAAAGGCAGTAGCTGATACAGGCACATATTTTTCCCTTGGAAAAATTAATGTAAAATATACAAACAAAGCCGGGGCAAAGGAATAAGAAACCGAAAACATAATCCTTAAAATATAATCAACTGCAGAAGGTGGAATGTTGTAGTTTCCCCATGTCATCATAATAATTGAAGCTGTACTTACCGTAACCAGGTTAAATATTTTTGCGGGTTTATATGCAGGTTTTTTCCATAAAACAAAAATTCCTATAAAGGTAAATATTAAACCTGTAATAAGTGCCGTTAAGAAATAGAAGCCTGAATAAAATTTTACAAGCCGAAGGTTGGATATATTTATTTTACCGCTTTTAAAATACTCTATTTGAACCGGACTGCCGGGTTTAAACCCGTCTAAAAAAACTTCAATTTCTTCCTGGGACGTAAATCGTTTTCCGTTAATAGATAATACAGTGTCTCCGGTTTGGAATAAGGGTTTATTAAGTTTAACTTCTTTAATAATAAGATAAGGTCCGGCCGAACTAAATTTTAACGGCAGGTCCGCTTTATCTTTTATTCGGTAAATTCCTATGCAGGAAAGGATTATTATGATTGTATCTGCAATAAGAATAAAAGAAAATGAATTTAGTTTAACCCTCACATCAAATTCCCGCTTTTAGTTAATGCGATACCGGAGCACCAATAGTATAAGAAGTGTAATAATAACTTAATTAAAAGGATTGTTATTATCAATTATTTTTTATTCTTAACTATAATATGTAGGATTTATATTTCAATTTTAATTAAATTTAAAATTGTTATTAAAGAATTCTAAATTACTATGCGAAAAGTACTCTATCCCGGAACATTCGATCCCGTAACAAACGGGCATATAGATATAGTAAAAAGGGCGCGGGAATTATTTGACGGCGTTGTGGTTACCGTAGCTGTAAACCCGGTTAAAACTCCTCTTTTTACTACCGAGGAAAGAATTTATATGCTGCGGGAGAGTCTTAAAGATTTTGATAATGTGGTTGTAGATTCGTTTAACGGGCTTGTTGTAGAACATGCACATGAAGTTAATGCGGTAGGAATTATTAGAGGCTTGCGTGCAATAAGCGATTTTGAGTATGAATTTCAGATGGCTTTAATGAATAGAAAACTGGCCGGCGATATTACAACCGTTTTTCTTATGCCTCATGAAAAATACACTTATCTGAATTCTTCATTAATAAGAAACCTTGCCGGCCTTAACAGCGATGTGAGTGATTTTGTGCCTCCGGTTGTTAATAAAGCTTTAAAAAAGAAATTTACCGGGAAGAGGTAATTTATTATTAGGCTCTAAAAGTTGCCGCGTATAAACACAGGGAAATAACATTTTTTTTATTCGGGGGTTTATTCTATTAAATCTCTCTAAGCTATTCCCTATATTATTTTTTATTATTTGTTCTTTCAAACTGAACATTAAAATTCTTTTTGTTTAATAATACTAAACTTTAAAATGGATAAACAAAAAACAACGGAAAAATGGTCAATTGAACAGGGGGATTATAAAAGAGTAAAAACCGGAGAACCGGATTATGGAAAACTTGTACGCAAAAGAAAAAGAGACAGAAATATTTTTCTTACAATATTATTTATTTTATTTATTGTTTTGGAAATCTTGATTTTGCATTTGGTTCATTAAAAGCAATATTCCTTTTTATGTATAATTATAAAATATTAATGTGATACGTAAAACGCACCTGCTTTTTATAATCACTTTAGGCTTCTATTTATAAAATTATTTGCTAAATTTGCATTCGAATTTTTGCCTGCGCGATGCGGTAACTTACCTGTAGGTTAATTAAAATTTTTTAACCGGGCATTATATATTTATTAAAATCATAAGATAAAATAAATTTTACGTTGGAATTATTATAATAACGGATGTTGAATAATATTAAGAGGAATAAAATTTGAATAAATATTCGGAAGTGGTTTCGTCTATAGAAGAAAGTAAAACAATGGCAATTTCTTCACTTGTAAAAAAACTTAAAGCGGAAGGAAAAGATGTTTTAAGTTTTAGTGCCGGTGAACCGGATTTCCCTACACCGGAATTTATTAAGAACGCTGCCATTAAGGCAATAAACAATAACTTTACAAGATATACGGCTAATGAAGGCTATCCTGATTTAATAAATGCTATTATTAAAAAATTTAATAAAGATAATAACCTTGTATTTAAACCGGAGCAGATACTTGTGTCTGACGGTGCAAAGCATTCCTTGTACAATATTCTAATGGCAATTTGCAATCCCGGTGATGAAGTAATTTTTCAATCCCCTTACTGGGTAAGCTACCCGGAAATGGTAAAACTTGCTCAAGCCGAACCTGTTATTATAAAAGCAGGTGTTGAGCAAGATTATAAGATTACCCCCGGCCAATTGGCAAAAGCTTTAACATCAAAAACCAAGGCTTTTATTTTTAATACTCCTTCCAATCCAAGCGGAGTTGTATACAGCAAAAATGAAATCATGGCTCTTGCCGAAGTATTAAAAGAAAAAGATATATATATAATTTCCGATGAAATTTATGAAAAAATTTTATTTGACGGCGAAGAACATTTTAGCATCGGAACGATAGAATACCTTAAAGACAGAACAATTACCGTTAACGGGGTAAGTAAAGCCTACGCCATGACGGGTTGGAGAATAGGTTATGCAGGAGGCCCGGGTAAAATTATTAAGCTTGCAAGAAATCTTCAAAGCCATTCAACTTCAAATGCATCATCAATATCCCAGGCTGCTGCTTATGCTGCACTAACCGAAACCTCCGATGAGATAACCGGAATGGTAAAAAAATTTAACGAAAGACGGGATTATATTTATAAAGCTTTAAACAAAGCGAAAGGTATAAAATGCCCGCTTCCCAAAGGCGCATTCTATGTATTTTACGATGTAAGCAGTTTTTACGGAAAACACTTTAACGGTTACGATGTAAATGACTCTGCTTCATTCTGTAATTATCTTTTAAAAGAAGAAATGGTTGGGCTTGTTCCCGGTGTTGCTTTTGGTAACGATAATTGCGTTAGAATGTCTTATGCATGTTCCCTTGAACAATTACAGAAGGGAATTGACAGAATTTCCTCCGGGCTTTCCAAACTTAAGCTTTAATATATAATTGTAAAGACTTGTAAACTTGTTCAACAGGCATATATTCGCCTGTCCATAATTCAAAAGATTTTGCTGCCTGGTAAATAAGCATTTTTAACCCATCCAATGTAACTGCTCCTCTGGATGCAGCCAGCTTTAACAAAGTTGTCTGGTAAGGATTGTAAACCAGATCAAAAACTATTTGTCCTTTTACAAACGAATCACCGAGTTGGGTAATAACATCATCGGAGTTCGGAAACATTCCTACCGAAGTGGCATTTACAATTAATTTGGAGCCTCTAAAAACATCCACAAGATCCGGCGGGAATAATTCCAGCGGCTTAAAAGAATTAAACATCATTTTCTCTATAAAATAATTTTTAAGAGATTCCGCTCTTTGCTCGGTTCTATTTATAATATAAACCATGGAAGGATTAAAGTAACGTATCAAAGTATAAATAACCGCTCTGGCCGCACCACCGGCACCTACAATGCTAATTTCGTTGCCGGAGATTTCTCCCTTGTACGGAATCAATGTTTCATATATTCCGTTAATATCCGTATTATACCCGGTTAATTTTCCCATCTCATTAACAACAGTATTTATGGAACCGATAATAGATGTTTCTTCAGGTACTTCATTCATTAAATGTAATATACTTTCTTTATGAGGAATTGTAACATTAAAGCCCTTAATATCCAGAGCAATCATTCCTTTTAAGGCATTTTTTAAATTTGACGGCGGAATATCAAACGGCAGATAAATGTAATCCAGATTTTTCAACTCGAAGGAAATATTATGAATAAAAGGAGATAAGCTATGTTTAATAGGATGCCCAATAACACCGGTTAGGCGGGTATTTAAGTGGTATAAATTTTTCATTAGCGTTAAAGTTCGCCGAGAAGTTTTTTAAATAACTTGGAAGATTTTATCTCAGGGTATTCTTTTGCAAATTCCACTCTAATTGCCGGATCAATTGTAAAAGCAGATTTTAGGCACTCAACAGCTTCCTGGGTGCGGCTAAGAATGAAATTGATTTTTGCTTTACCGTAATAAGAAGGAGCATCATCGGGATTAATTTTTATGCATTGGTTGAATGCATCTATTGCGTCCAGCCAATTACCTATCTCAGTTAAAGTTTCAGCCAGGTTAAACCATATTTCATAATTATCCGGTTCAATATTTAAAGCGGATTTGTAACTTTGAACAGCTTCCTGCAGTTTGCCCAGGCTGTATTCCAGGTCTGCTTTGGCATACCAGGCCTCTGCGCTGTCTTGTGAAAGAGCAATTGCTTTATTAAAATCTTTAAGTGCAAGCTGGTATTTGCCGGCGGAATCATAACAAAATCCGCGTGCTAAATAAGCTTCGTAATATTGTTCATTTATTTTAACGGCTTCGGTATAATATTTAATTGCGTTCGGCAAGTCGCCAAGTTCTTCGTAAATATTTGCAATATTGTATAATGAAGCTTCGTCATATTTATCGTATTCCAAAGTTTTCTTAAAACACTCAATAGCATTTTGAAGCCTGCCCAGGTCTGCAAGCGCATTTCCTTTATTAAACCATGCGCTGGGGAAATCTTCTTTAATTGCTAGTGCAAGTTCGTAGCTGTCTATTGCTTTTTCCAGTTTGTTCATTTTAACAAGAACAATGCCCCTGTTATACCAGCCGTTTGCATTATAAGGATCAAACTCTAAAAATTTATCGTATGATTCAAGTGCCTTACCGTATTCATTTAAATTTTCAAAACAATAACCCTGTTCGTAAAAGGCTTCGTAAAAGTCCGCATCTAATTCAATTGTTTTGTTAAAATAACCGATAGCCTGCTTATATTCTTCTTTTCTTTGGCAAAGTAAACCAAGGTTAAAATATGCGTCTTCGTTACCAGGCTCGTTTTCCAATACTGTTTCCAGAGTCTCTTTTGCATCATCCAGTAAACCTAGATTTTCCTGGGCTACGGATATTTCAATAAGTATATCGGCATCACCGGGATTTAGGGAAAGCGACTTATTAAAACAATTAATGGCTTCTTCATAATTTCCTGCCGAATTATAAAGTGCGCCTTTCTTTAGCCAGTACTCGGAATTATAGGGATATGTTTCAAGTAGAACATTTATAAAAAACAAACCGTCTTCAAATTTGTCGTTATCTAGGCACATCTGAAAGCAGTCTTCTATAGATTCCGTACTTTCATAAATTCCAAGAGATTTTATCGATTCTTTACATTTATTAATTTCTTCATTTATATTTTTATTTTGATCATAAAAATATTCGTCTTCATTATATTCAGAATCCAAAAAAGACATTCATTTCTCCAAGGGATTGAAAAAGATTGCGAAAAATGTATTACTAAAATTATCTAAAATCAAGTTGATTTTCTTTTGACATTTTAAAACAATTCAATTTAATAAGAATTAAATTAGAAATATAAATCAATTTGATTATTACATATAAGGTTTATAAATGCTTGAGGGAAAATATAAAGAACTTTACGGCTTACTATCTGATAAAATACCTGCGGAAAGATTAATAACCGATGAATTAAGAACCTTAGCGTTCGGCACCGATGCAAGTTTTTACCGGTTAATTCCAAAACTTGTTGTAAAAGTTGAAGACGAAGATGAAGTTATATTTCTATTAAAAAATTGTAAGCAGTTAGGCCTTCCCGTTACATTTAGAGCTGCAGGAACAAGTTTGTCCGGGCAGTCTATTTCCGATTCCATACTTGCCGTATTGGGAAGTAACTGGACAAATTATAAAATTAGCGAAGACCTTTCCCAAATTACTCTTCAGCCCGGAATAATAGGGGCAAGAGCTAATTTATATCTTGCCGCCTACAATAAAAAAATCGGTCCGGATCCTGCTTCGATAAATGCTGCAATGATTGGCGGTATTGCAGCAAACAACTCAAGCGGCATGTGCTGTGGAACCGCGCAGAACAGCTACAATACTCTTTACACTATTAGAGCAGTTTTTCTTGATGGTACTGTTCTGGATACTTCCAATGAGGAAAGTATAAACAATTTTATTAATTCAAAAAATGAACTGATAAAAAAGATAAAAGACATATCCGAAAGAATAAAAGCCGATAAAGTTTTATACGAAAAAATAAAGCAAAAATATAAAATGAAAAACACTACCGGCTACAGTTTAAATGCATTTGTAGATTTTGAAAACCCGGTGGATATAATTCAGCATTTGATGATTGGCTCTGAAGGAACGCTTGGTTTTATTTCGGAAATAACTTATCGAACCGTACCGGAGCCGCCATTTAAAGCAACATCTTTAATTATTTTCCCGGATATAGATACTGCGTGCAAAGGCGTAAACATTTTAAAGAAATCCCCCGTTGACGCTGTTGAACTAATGGATAGGGCATCGCTGCATTCGGTTGAAGACCAAAAAGGAATGCCGGAGTATTTAAAAACCCTTGATAAAGATGCCGCTGCTCTTCTTGTAGAAACAAAAGCGTTCGATAATCAAAAACTTGAAGAACAAATTAATAATATTATTTCCGGTCTGGAAACTTTGCCTAAAGCAATTCCAATTACTTTTACTGAAGTTCCCGTCGAATATGCAAAGCTATGGAATATAAGAAAGGGACTCTTCCCTTCTGTTGGTGCAATGAGGGAAACCGGGACAACCTGCATAATTGAAGACGTTGCCTTCCCGGTTCCAAAATTAGCAGAAGCGGCAATAGACCTGCAGAAACTATTTAAGAAACACGGATACAACGATGCAATTATTTTTGGGCATGCACTGGAAGGAAATTTGCATTTTGTATTTAACCAGGATTTTAATTCTGCCGAAGAACTTACGCGTTACAAAATTTTTATTGAAGAGCTTACAAACCTTGTAGTGGAAAAATACAACGGTTCGCTAAAAGCAGAACACGGCACAGGTAGAAACATGGCACCGTTTGTAGAATTGGAATGGGGCAGCACCGCTTATCGTTTAATGAAAGAGATAAAAAATATTTTCGATCCCGAAAATCTGCTTAACCCGGGGGTTATAATTAATCTTGACAATGAAGCACACTTAAAAAACTTAAAGCCTTTGCCTGCCGCAAATGAGATAGTAGACAAATGTATTGAATGCGGATTTTGTGAAAGCCACTGCCCTTCACATAATCTTACTTTAAGTCCCCGCCAAAGAATTGTAGCCTTTAGAGAAATAAAAAGACTGTCTTCATTAAAACAAGATGGACAGCGGCTGGAAAATATAAAATCTTCGTATGAATATTTTGGCAGCGATACCTGTGCAACAGACGGACTGTGTGCACTTGCCTGCCCCGTTAAGATAGATACGGGTAAACTGATAAAAGAATTGAGATTTAATAATAACTCCATTTTAGCAAACAGAGTCGCCTGGTATTTTGCAAAGAATATCGGCTTGTTAACCGGTGCATTAAGAGCCTTATTAACCGTCGTTAATGATTTTCATTCTTTGTTAGGTTCCGAAAACATGAAACGTATTTCGGAATTTTTAAGAAAAGTAAGTAATAATAAAATTCCCGCCTGGAACAAATTCCTGCCCAAACGTGCCGGAGCAGTTTTTCAAAAGGCAGTTAATAACTCCAATCCGCTGAAAGTTGTTTATTATCCATCCTGTCTTAACAGAACAATGGGTACATCTGTTGATTACGATGATAAAGAATCACTAACATCCAAAGCGGAATCACTATTAAGAAAAGCCGGCTACGAGGTTATATATCCAGATAATTTATCAAACCTATGCTGCGGTATGCCGTTTGCAAGCAAGGGATTTTTTGAACAAGCAGACATGCTTTCCGACGGGCTTGAACAGGCATTACTAAAAGCTTCCGAAAACGGAAAGTACCCGGTTTACGTAGATATGAGTCCCTGTCTTTTTAGGATGAGAGAAAAATTCACGTCCGGTATCAAACTTTATGAACCGGTTGAATTTATTTGGGAATTTCTTTTAGATAAACTTGAATTTGAAAAAACCGGGTCAACGGTTGCTATTCATACAACCTGCAGTTCCATAAAAATGGGATTAAGCGATAAGTTTAAAAAAGTAGCTGAGCTATGTGCAAAGGAAGTAATAGTTCCGGAAAAAGTCGAATGCTGCGGCTGGGCGGGCGACAGAGGCTTTACGTTTCCGGAACTAAGCAAATCTGCATTAAATAATTTAAAGTCGGCAGTTTCCGGTAGATGCGAACACGGATATTCTACAAGCAGAACCTGTGAAATAGGTTTAACATTAAACAGCGGGATAAGTTATAAATCTATTGTATATTTAGTAGATAAATCAACAAAGCCCAAACCTAAATGAAACTGCATTTAATGGAAAATGAAAAAAGAATTTAACAATTCAAAAGGTGAATCTTAATTCGCTTTTCTCAACGTGAAGGGAAAAGTTACATGCTGTAAACATCTATTGCCCTCGGTCTATCGAAATGAAAAATAATTATTATAAAAAAGCCTTAGCCGCATTTAAAATTACATGCAGGCCAAAGCCTTAATAAAATTTAATAGAAATTATAAAATATTTAATTTCTTAATACAGCAGTAACTTTTTCCGCTGCATCCTTCAATGTAGATGCAACCTCAAAGTTTAAACCGGAATTATTCAACAGTTCTCCGGCTTCCACTGCATTGGTTCCTTCCAGTCTAACAACAATAGGAATGTTAACATTTATTTCTTTTGTCGCATCAATAACGCCTTGTGCAACGCGGTCGCATCTTACAATACCGCCGAAGATGTTAATTAAAATTGCTTTAACGTTAGGATCGGAAAGAATAATTTTAAATCCATTGGAAACGGTTTCTTTATTTGCACCGCCGCCTACATCCAAAAAGTTTGCCGGGTCACCGCCTGCAAGTTTAATTATATCCATAGTGGCCATTGCCAAACCAGCGCCGTTAACCATACAGCCAACGTTGCCGTCCAGTTTAATATAGTTTAAATGATACTTGCTTGCTTCAATTTCTAATGGCGCTTCTTCATCCAGGTCGCGGTAATCAACAACATCTTTATGCCGGTAAAGAGCGTTATCATCAAAATTCATTTTGGCATCCAGAGCTATAACATCGCCTTCTTTAGTTAACACAAGGGGATTTATTTCAGCAAGCGAGCAATCGCTTTTAACATAAGCGTTGTATAAACCTGTTAAAAATTTTACGGCATTTTTATGCTGCACTCCTTCAAGTCCGAGAGCAAAAGCAAGTTTTCTTGCCTGGTAAGGCTGTAAACCTACTTCAGGCTCTACAACTTCCTTAATAATTTTTTCCGGGGTTTCCGCAGCAACTTTTTCAATTTCAACACCGCCTTCAGTGGAAACCATAACTACGTTTTTAGAAACGGCTCTGTCTAATGTTATTCCCACATATAATTCTTTTTCTATATTAACTCCTTGTTCTATTAAAAGGCGCTTAACCAATTTACCCTCAGGTCCGGTTTGGTGAGTTACCAGGGTCATCCCCAGCATTTGTTCTGCAAATGTTCTTACTTCATCCAGGCTTTTAGCAACTTTAACACCGCCGCCTTTGCCTCTGCCGCCGGCATGAATTTGAGCTTTAACGACCCATACATTGCCTCCAATTTCATTTTGTGCAACCTGAACCGCTTCATCAGCCGAAAATGCTACTTTACCTTTTGGTACTGCAACATTAAAATTCCTTAAAATTTCTTTTGCTTGATATTCATGTATTTTCATTTAAATTCCTTTACAGTTTTTAAGGTTTTCAAAAAGAGATATACCCTCCCCTTATCTGCATTCTTGTTAAAAAAATTATTTGAAAAATTAAATGTTTTAACCGCAATAATCAATTTTATCAGTAAAGAAGTTATAAAGTGATAAAGGGATCTGATATGCAAATTGCTCAGTTGTTAAAATGCTAAACTGTTAAAAACATTACATCAATACGGCAATATAGAAAATTTATTCGTTTGTAATAATAGTAAAGTTTATTAAGTTTTAGTTGATAAATAGAAATAGAGAATAATAACATAAAAATATTTACTGGAGAACCGAATGCAGCCTAAAAGGGTTACTAAAACCATCCCGGAACTTTTTGAATTTCTGACTGAAGATTACGGTAAAACCGCCGAGAATTTTTTAATAAAAAGAAAAGTTGACGGTGAATACCGCGGAATCACTCATCTTCAATTTAAAGATCAAACCGAAAATTTTGCCTGCGGTTTATCTTCCATCGGTATAAAAAGAGAAGATAAAATTGCTATAATTGCCGAGAACAGGCCGGAATGGGTTTATTCCGATATGGCAATATTGGGGCTAGGTGCCGTAGATGTACCGCTTTATCCTTCGCTTACTGCAGACTCCGTTGAATTTATTTTAAATAATTCCGAAGCAAAAGGAATTATAGTTTCAAACAAATTTCAATTTAATAAAATTCTTAAGATTAAGGATAAATGCCGCCATCTTAAGTTTATTATTGTTATGAATGAAAAAGATATAGAGCACGATAACAAAACGATCTTTTCTTTTAAAAATGTTCAGGAACTTGGAATAATCTTTAAAGCAAATCATCCTTCTTTTTTTAAAGATAATATCCATCAGGTAAAGGAAGATGACTTATGCACAATAATTTATACATCCGGTACAACCGGCGAGCCGAAAGGCGTAATGCTTAGCCATAAAAATATTTTATCAAATGTAAATGCAGCGTTAAAGCTTTTACCGATAAGTGAAAAAGATGTCTTCCTTTCATTTCTTCCTTTGTGCCATATATTCGAAAGAATGGGCGGTTACTACACCGCCTTTGCTTCCTGCGGAACAATTTGTTATGCCGAGGGTATTGAAACAGTTGCTCAAAATATGCTGGAGGTAAATCCAACTATAATTACAACCGTGCCCCGTCTGTTTGAAAGAATTTACTCCAGGGTATTAAAGAATGTTGAATCTCAGTCTGCTTCCAAACAAAAGATTTTTTATAATGCAGTTGAAACCGGTAAAGAATATGCAAGATTAAAAAGAATTGGTAAATCTTCTCTAGGCCTTTCAATTAAATATAAAATTGCAGACAGACTGGTATTTAAAAAGTTAAGAGAAAGGACAGGCGGAAAGTTAAGGTTTTTTGTTTCCGGCGGCGCACCCCTGCCACGGGACCTCGGGGAATTTTTCGAAGCCGTCGGCATACATATTCTTGAAGGATACGGCTTAACCGAATCTTCACCGGTTATTGCGGCAAATAAACCGGACGATTATAAATTCGGAACCGTGGGTAAACCTCTGCCGAATGTTGAAGTTAAAATAGCACCGGACGGTGAAATACTTGCCAGAGGCCCTAACATAATGTTAGGCTATTATAAAAATAAAAAGGAAACGGAAGAAGTTCTTAAAGACGGATGGCTTCATACCGGCGACATAGGGGTTTTTGATGCAGAGGGTTTTCTTATGATTACAGACAGGAAGAAACATCTTTTTAAAACTACTGCAGGCAAATACATTGCACCGGCACCTATCGAAAATTTATTCCTCTCCAGCAAGTATATAGATCAATTTGTTTTAATAGGCGACAGAAGAATGTTCTTAAGCGCATTGATCGTTCCGGATTTTGAATCGATTAAAGAATATGCAGACACACATAAAATTAATTATAACAATACGGAAGAATTAGCCAGGACAAAAGAAATTTATGAACTGATTGAAAAGGATATGGCAAAGATGCAAAAAAAATTAGCTAATTATGAAAAAGTTCGTAAGTTCACTTTACTTGAAAAACCTTTAAGCCTGGAAAACGGAGAGATTACTCCAAGCCTAAAGGTCCGACGCAAATTCGTAGAAGAAAGATACGGACATTTGATTGAGGAAATGTACAGTAAATAATTACTGTTAAAAAAATCAAAGCGAATAACATATTTTTTCCTTAAAAAATTCTGTATTATGATAACAAAAGTATTCAGATATTAGGTTATCAATAAAATCAAAGAATAAGAGAATGAGAACATTTTAAAAGATTTAATTCGATTACCAGATTACGACATTGCAGGTAACGAAATATTTTATTTGAGTGATAATCATAAAAAAGCCATTAATATGGAAATTGACCAAATAGAAAACAGAGGTTATTTAACTAATGAACAAATCCTTTGATCCGCAATACGTATTTACATAGAATATTGTTTTACATTTAAACCGGAAATTTTTATCAAAGCAAAAATATTTTATTGCACCAATCCCATCAACAGCAATAAGACTATTTAACGGTTAGTTTATTTTTGCATAATACTTCGACTTACGATGTGACAGGTTTTTGGAATTAATATAAGATGAAAATATCACGTGTATATAATGCCGCACTTAACCGGTTCATAAACATATCTTTCCCGCTCTGGCAAAGAATCGGAATTCATGTAACACCCAATCATTTTTACCAGCCTATACCGGATACAAGAACACTCCCGGAAAATTTATGGAGCAATTTTTCACGCCTTGACGGTATAGATATAAACGAAGTTGAACAATTAAAAATTCTTAAAGCATTTTCAGATAAATATAAAATCGAGTACAAGGATATTCCGGAAAACAAAACTTCTGTACCGTACCGGTATTATACAAATAACGGATTATTCGAGCTTGTTGACGGCAGAATACTTTACGGTATGGTACGTTATTATAAGCCGTCAAAAATAATTGAAATAGGCTCCGGCAATTCAACTTGTTTATCTGCACAGGCAATACTTAAAAATAAAGAAGAAAACAGTTCCTATGATTGTGAGCTAGTTGCTATAGAACCGTATCCAAATGAAATCTTAAAGAATGGATTTCCAGGGCTTACAAAACTTGTTCAGTCGACTGTACAAAAAATACCTGTTGGAGAATTCCAATGCCTTAACGAAAACGATATTCTTTTTATCGACTCAAGCCATGTACTTAAAATAGGCAGCGATGTGCAGTATGAATTTTTCGAAATTCTTCCTGCTCTTAAAAAAGGCGTAATCATTCATGTTCACGATATTTTTCTCCCATCGGAATACCCTAAAGGCTGGGTATTAAGAGATCATGTTTTTGTGAATGAACAATATATGTTCCAGGCATTCTTAACATACAACGAGCATTTCCGGGTTCTTTGGGCAGGGCATTACATGCGAATGAAACATCATGACAAGCTGAAGGAAGCATTCGGCAGGTACGAAACGGATGAACGCTGGCCTGCAAGTTTTTGGATACAAAAGGTGAAATGAAAACCTTAATCAATTCCCGGATAAAATTTCCAATATTGATTTATGAATAATACCGTTGCTTGCTAAAATCTTCTTTGAATAAATATCAATTTCATTGCCGTCGAAATCCGTAACCACTCCCCCTGCTTCTTCTACTATTAATTTACCCGCGCACATATCCCAAGGATGAAGATGTACTTCCCAGAACCCGTCGAATACGCCTTTAGCCACATAACATAAATCGATTGCAGCGGAACCTAATCTTCTTACCGCTCTTGCCGCCTTTGTTACAGCGGTAAATTTTTCAAGTGCCGTTTCAGGGTTTTCGGATATGTTATACGGAAAGCCCGTTACCAGAACCGCATGATTTAATATATCGTTTTTGTTTACCTGCAGTTTAATACCGTTGGCAAAAGCACCACCGCCTAATTCCGTCGAATGAACAACGTCGTTCATAACATCATAAACAACACCGGCAATTGTTTTACCCTGCTTTTGTACGCCGATTGAAACTGAAAAAATCGGCAGTCCGTGTGCAAAGTTTGTAGTACCGTCCAGAGGATCCACAACCCAGATATATTCGGAAATATTTTTTATCTCTCCCCCTTCCTCGGCAAGTATTCCGTGGGTGGGATATTTTTTCTTAATAAATTCGGTTATTAGTTTTTCCGATGCCTTATCAATTTCGGTTACAAGATTTGTCTCATTCGATTTAAATTCTATATTAAAATTAGTTCCGAATCCATTCCTGACAATTTCACCTGCTTCCTTAGCAACGTTAATAATATCGTCTATCATTTTATACCTTATTTTTTGACTGCAAATATAAAAAAACTTTGCATTTTTACCTTCCTTGAAAGCCCCTGCGATTTTTGGTATATTTCACTTCAATTTATTAAAATGAATACAATTTAGGAGCAAATGCTTGAAAGAAATAAGTGACTTAAAAATAGACGGAACCAATGAATTAGATAATGAAACTACCATTGTAGATAACATGCCGGAAATACTACCGGTTCTTCCATTAAGGGATGTTGTTATTTTTCCTTACATGATATATCCGGTCCTTGTCGGAAGGGATCAATCCATTAGAGCAGCAAATTTCGCATTAGACAATACAAAGTATATCTTCCTTTCAACACAAAAAAGTTCTAACATTGAAGATCCGAAAAAAGATGATATTTATTCCGAAGGTACTATTGCAAAAATTGTTCAAATATTAAAGCTGCCGAACGGATTAATGAAAATTCTAGTCGATGGTTTGCTGCAAGGAAGAATAATAGAATTTACGGATAACAAAAACTTTTTTGAAGGCAGGATTGAAGTTATTATTCCCGAGTTTGAACTTGACCATGAGATGAATGCCCTTATTAGACAGGCTACTCATTTGTTTAAGGAATATGTTAAGATAAGCAGAAATATTCCCAATGAGGCAGTTACTGCTTTCGAAAATATTGATGAACCTGACAGAAAACTATTTTATGTTGCCGCAAATATTAACCAGTCTATAGAAGTTAAACAAGGCATACTTCAAAAATTTTCACTTAAAGAACAGTATTATGAAGTTGTTAAAATTCTTAACTCGGAAATAGATATACTTAGAATTGAAAAAGAAATAGACAATAAAGTACAGGAAAATATTGCAAAGACGCAGCGCAAGTTTATTATTCAGGAACAAATTAAAATTCTACAGGATGAATTGGGCGATGAAGAAGATGTAAATCCCGAATTATCAAAATTAAGAGACCAGATAAAAAAAGCCAAAATGTCTAAAGAAGCAGAAGACAAAGCTTTGGAAGAATTGAACAAACTGAAAAAGACTCCCCCGATGTCACCGGAATCTACAGTGATTAGAAATTATCTGGATTGGCTGGTGGAAGTTCCCTGGTCTAAAACTACAAAAGACAATGTAGATATTTCGCATGTACAAAAAATTCTGGATGAAGACCACTTCGGATTAGAAAAGCCAAAAGAAAGAATCATAGAACATATTGCGGTTCTAAATTTGGTTAAACAAATGAGAGGTCAAATTCTTTGTTTTGTGGGCCCTCCGGGAGTAGGTAAAACATCTTTGGGCAAATCTATTGCGCGTGCACTGGGAAGAAAATTTGTAAGAATAAGTTTAGGCGGAATACGGGATGAAGCAGAAATACGCGGACACAGAAGAACATATATCGGTTCTATGCCCGGTAAAATAATTCAATCAATGAAAAAAGCCGGAACAATAAACCCGGTTATGCTTCTTGATGAAATAGATAAAATGAGCATGGATTTTAGAGGCGATCCTTCATCTGCTATGCTTGAAGTTTTAGACCCTGAACAAAACCATACCTTTAACGATCATTACATTGAAGTTGATTATGATCTTTCGCAGGTTATGTTTATTACAACCGCAAATGTCAGGTATAACATTCCCCTCCCGCTGCAGGACAGAATGGAAATAATTGAACTACCCGGTTATCTTGAATACGATAAAATTGAAATTGCAAAGCAGCACATAATTCCCAAACAGCTGGAAAATCACGGGCTTGTAAATAAAGATGTTACTATTACGGATGAAGTAATTAAAAAAATTATAACCGAATATACACGCGAAGCAGGAGTAAGAAACCTTGAAAGAGAGCTTGCTTCTATATGCAGAAAGCTTGCACGTGATATCGTATTAAAGGAATCTTCAAACGGCAGAAAAAAATCTAAGAATGTATATATAGTAACCAGAGATAAACTGGAAGAGTATTTAAAAACTCCCAGGTACCGTACTCACAAGCATAACAAAGAATTTAAAGTCGGCAGTGTAACAGGACTTGCATGGACAAGTACCGGCGGTGAAATTTTAAACGTGGATGTTACTATAATGAACGGTTCTGAAAAACTTACGCTTACCGGTCAGCTTGGCAACGTAATGAAGGAATCCGCACAGGCTGCATTAAGCTACATTAGATCCGCAGCAAAAGAACTTTGCCTTGATCCCAACTTTTTTAAAGGTAAAGAAGTACATATTCATTTGCCTGAAGGAGCAATACCAAAAGACGGACCATCCGCAGGAATTACAATGGCAATAGCTCTGCTGTCTGCCATAAGCGGAAGGCCTGCATCAAATGATGTTGCAATGACAGGTGAAATTACTTTAAGAGGCGAGGTTCTTCCAATAGGAGGCTTAACTGAAAAACTTCTTGCAGCAAAAAGAAACGACATTAAAACAGTTTTAATACCGGAAGATAACGAAATTGATTTGAAGGAAATCCAGAGTTCCGTAAAAGAAGGATTGAAAATAATACCGGTAAGTAAAATTGAAGATGCAATACCGTATGTGTTTGATAATTACAAACCGCCTGTTAAACAGGTTAATAAAAAAGTTAAAAAGACAAGAAAGAAAATAAAGTAGTTGACGGAAACTTTTGAAATAGATAAAAACTTATCTTTAGAGAAACAGTATGAACTTTTTGTTAAGCAGGTAAAATCTTTGCTATCCAAAGACGATAACCTGCTTTCCAATCTTGCTAATCTTACTGCGGCATTAAAGCAAACATTTGAAAAGATTAGCTGGGTGGGATTTTATTTTCTGGATGAAGCGAAACTTTTTTTAGGGCCGTTCCAGGGAAAGATTGCCTGTACTACAATAGAATTCGGAAAGGGTGTCTGCGGAACCGCGGCCGCTAATAAAGAAACTATAATTGTACCGGATGTAAATAAATTTCCCGGCCATATTTTCTGCGATGCCGATTCAAAATCCGAAATTGTTCTGCCCATAATAAAGAATAATTCTTTATTCGGAGTTCTGGATATAGACAGTTATTTGTTTAATTCTTTTAACGAAATCGATAAAAAATACCTGGAAGAGATTTGCAGATTTTTATCGGAGGAGATTTTATAAACAATGGCATTTATAGTTACCGCCAGAAAATGGCGACCCAAAAGATTTGATGAAGTAGCAGGACAGGAACATATTACCGCTACTTTGAAGAACGCTTTGTGCAATAACAGAATTGCACATGCATATCTTTTTACAGGGCCGCGCGGTGTTGGTAAAACAACCACGGCTAGAATAATGGCTAAGGCGTTAAACTGTTTAAATCCAAATAACGGCGAGCCTTGTAACGAATGCGAAATGTGTAATTCCATTCAGTCCGCACAATCTATGGACATAATAGAAATAGACGGCGCCTCCAACAGAGGAATTGATGAAATAAGAACACTGCGGGATTCCGTTAAATATGCGCCTACCAAAGGTAAATATAAGATTTATATTATAGATGAAGTTCACATGCTTACAAAGGAATCCTTTAATGCATTCCTTAAAACTCTCGAAGAACCGCCGGCACACACAATATTTATTTTTGCAACTACGGATGTTCATAAAGTTCCGTTAACTATTATATCCAGATGCCAGAGATTTGATTTTAGAAGAATTCAACTTGACACTATAAAATCCCAACTTTCTAAGATTGCCGAAGAGGAAAAAATTCAAATTGATGATAAGACTTTAACTATTATCGGTAAAAAGGCTGATGGTGCACTGCGGGATGCCGAAAGCTTTTTCGATCAAATTGTATCTTTCTGCGGAAATAAAATTGATGCTGAAACAGTTGCAAAAATGCTTAACCTTATCGATGATGATATTTATTTCAAAATATCAAATGCCGTGTTAGACAAAAATTTTAAAGCCGTGTTTGAAGTATCCAATTCAATTTATGACAACGGCTGGAATTTTATAGATTTTATGGACGGCTTGATAGACCATTTTAGAAATATTCTTACTGTGGTTCTAACTAAGAATACCAACCTTGTTGAGTCTGCAGATGTTTACAAATCCAGTTACACCAAATATGAAAACAGTTTTTCGGAAGGAGATATACTTCGCCTTTTAAATTTCTTGAATAAAACAAAGCAGGAGCTAAGGTTTTCACAGAACCAGAAACTTAAAATTGAAATTTCGCTGTGTCAGCTTGTCGGCTTAGAAAAAACAGCTACAATAAGTGAACTTCTTAAAAAGGTACAATCACCTGTAAGCAGTAATTTAAATAATGCTGGTATACAGGAAAAACAAAACACATTCTACGGCAAAGATGAAACCGGAAACCAAAGTATTTCTACCGGTGATACTGAAAAAAAAACTAGTGGAATAATGGAATTTCAGCCGCATTATTCCGTAAATAATCAATTTCCGGAACCTGAAAATATTCAATTTGATTTTAATAGTATTATGCAAAAATGGGCCGGGTTTGCTGATTCGGTTAGTTCGGATATGGGTTTGATTCTTGGTCCTTTTATTAAACAAATATCTCCCTTAGAACTCAATGGAAACAAACTAAAAATCTATAGTGAAGATTATCACGGTAAAGATATTATTAACCGCCACCAGGAATATTTAGCAAAAAAGACCCTGGAATTTTTCGGCAAAAAAATTTCATTTCAATTCAGCAGCACACCAATCGAGCATTCTGCCAAATCTTCCAAACACTTAATTGAAAAATTTAATACACCTAAAAGTTTTGGGCAGCAAGAAGATCCTTATATAAATGCCATAATAAATGAACTTGGCGGGGAAGAAATCCGTTAGCTAAATCATTAAAAAATAATAATTCTTATTTTTATTTCTGTAAATCCTTTTCACGTTTATGTAGACTAAAAAACATAAACTTTGAAAATATTGAAAATATTCCCTATTTTTGCAAACTATGTCAAAAAGATTAATAGTTGCCATCGATGGCCCGGCAGGTTCCGGTAAAAGTACTTCCGCTAAGCTTGTCGCTCAGAAATTAGGTTATTTATACATCGATACCGGCGCTATGTATAGAGCTGTAACTTTTTTGGCAATAAGCCAAAATGTTCTTAACAATAAAAACTCAATAATAAAACTCGCCGAAAATACTGAAATCCGGTTAAATTTTGTTAATGGTGTTACCGAAGTTTTTGCCGACGGTAAAAATATTACGGATGAAATTAGAACCAAAGAAGTTAATTCCAACGTAAGCGATATAAGCAAAATTGAAGAAGTAAGGAAAGCTTTGGTAAATAAACAAAGAGAAATGGGTATGAAAAGCGGCGGTGTGGTTATGGAAGGCCGGGATATAGGCACGGTTGTCTTCCCGGAAGCTGATGTTAAAATTTTTCTGACTGCTTCAATTGAACAACGATCTTTAAGAAGAACAAAAGAGTTTGAAGAAAAAGGCGTTCACGTTTCTATTGATGAAATAAAAAAAAATCTTGAGCTGAGAGACAAAATTGATTCAACCAGAAAGGCAAGTCCTTTATTAAAGGCAGTGGACGCAACAGTGGTTGATACTTCTAAGGTAACTATTAATGAGCAGGTTAATATTATTCTTAAGAAAATAATGGAAACCGCTCTGGAAAAGAATGTCAAAATAAATATTTAAGAGAAATTATTAAGCCGTCATAATTAATTTTATGTTAAATAAATTTTTCTGCTTAATTACTTTTAGACGGTTTAAAGTGATTACCGCAGAGCAATCTATTAAGTAGGAGGACTAATGTCCGAAGAGACAAAAGATACGAAAAAAGGAATGGTAACTGTTGATGACTATGAGAAAGCCAAAAGACATTTTAATAACGAGGAATATTCTCAGGAAGAATTTTTAACCCTAGCCAAGCTCTACACAGAATCCTTTAAAGATGTAAAAGAAGGTGAACTGGTTAAAGGAAAAATAGTTAGGATACAAGGTGATAATGTTATTTTAGATGTCGGTTTCAAGTCTGAGGGTTCAATACCTAAAAATGAATTTCACGAGACCGAAGAAATTAAAGTCGGCGGTGAAGTTGAAGTTGTTCTGGAAAGTGTTGAAGATCAGGAAGGAAACCTGGTATTAAGTAAACAAAGAGCGGACTTTTTAAGAATCTGGGAAAAGGTTGTTAAGGCCCATGAAACCGGTGAAATTCTACAGGGTAAAATATTAAAAAGAATTAAAGGCGGAATGGTTGTAGACTTGATGGGTATGGAAGCTTTCTTACCCGGTTCTCAAATTGATATTCGTCCGATACGAGATTTTGACGCTTTTGTCGGTCAAACTATGGACTTTAAAGTTGTTAAGGTTAATATTCCTACGGAGAACGTTGTAGTATCTCATAAAGTTCTTGTTGAAGAAGAAATTGCCGATCAAAGAAATGCTATTTTGAACAGCCTTGAAAAAGGACAGATACTTGAAGGCACTGTTAAAGCAATTACAGACTTCGGCGTGTTTGTAGATCTTGGCGGCGTTGACGGCTTAATTCATATTACAGATCTTAGCTGGGGAAGAATCAATCACCCCAACGAAGTTGTTAAACTCGATCAAACAATTAAAGTAGTAGTTACCGACTTTGACGAAGAGAAGAAAAGAATTTCTCTCAGTTTGAAAAAACTTCTTCCTCATCCCTGGGAAAACATTGACAATAAATATAAAATCGGTGATAAAGTCTCGGGACGCGTCGTTTCTCTTACGGACTACGGTGCATTTATTGAAATTGAAAAGGGCATAGAAGGGTTAATACACAATTCGGAAATGAGCTGGACTCAGCATATAAAACATCCTTCGCAGGTTGTTGCAATGGGACAAATTGTTGAAGCAGTTATTTTAAGCCTGGATAAAGAAGAAAAGAAAATTTCCTTGGGCATTAAACAACTTGAACCTGACCCGTGGGATTCTTTAATGCAGAAATACCCTGTAGGCTCCAAGCATACCGGTATTGCACGCAACCTTACAAACTTTGGTGTTTTTGTTGAATTGGAACCCGGTGTAGACGGCCTTGTTCATATTTCCGATCTTTCCTGGACAAAGAAAATCAGGCATCCCGGTGAGGTTGTTAAGAAAGGTGAAAAGCTGGACGTTATAGTTTTAGGAATGGATGTTGAGCAAAGGAAAATTTCCCTGGGCCATAAGCAGGTTGAAGATAATCCGTGGAATAACTTTGAAAAACTTTACGCTGTCGGTACACCTACACAGGGTAAAGTTGTTCGAATAATAGAAAAAGGACTTATTGCGGAACTTCCGGAACATGTAGACGGATTTGTTCCCGTAACCCAGTTAGTCACATCAAAAATTAAAAACGTAGCTAACCACTTTCCTATCGATGATATTATTCCTTTGAAAGTTATTGAATTCGATAAGGAAAATAAGAAAATTGTTCTTAGCGCAGTTGCAGCACTTAAAGGTGAAACGGAAGAAGAAATCCGCTTGTATCTTGATAAACATAAACTAGACAGGGTATCCGTTCAGGAAATCCAGAATGCGGAAACAGGTTCTATCGATACATCAGACTTTCCTATTTTTGAAGTAACCGAAGATACTCATCATGCACAGGCTGAAAACAAAAGCAATTAATTTTTTTCTCCGAAAAATGTTCTGCAAGAGCGGGAATTACTCCCGCTCTTAAGTTTTAAATAAGCTTTTTAATATGTCTAAAAAAGTAGCACTACATACATTAGGATGTAAACTAAATTTTTCGGAAACATCAACCATCGGCAATCAGTTTCTAAATAGAGGATTTGAAATTGTGGATTTTAAAAACAAAGCCGATGTTTATGTTTTTAATACGTGCAGCGTTACTGAAAATGCCGAGAAGGAATGCAGGCAGCTTGTGCGCCGAGCATTAAGGCAAAACCCGGCAGCATTTGTTGCATTAACCGGATGCTATGCCCAGCTTAGGCCGGAAGAACTATCTAAAATAGAAGGTGTTGATGCCGTGCTGGGAAGCGGTGAAAAGTTTAAACTTTTTTCTTTAATTGATGACTTTGCTAAAAAAGATTTGGCATGCGTATATGTTTCTCCCGTACAATCTTTAAATGAATTCGGATCCGCACATTCCACGGATGCTGATTCCAGAACACGTGCATATTTTAAAATTCAGGATGGCTGCGATTACAAATGTTCGTTCTGCACTATACCCATGGCCAGAGGGAAAAGCAGAAGCATGAATCCTGAAACTGCTGCCATAGAATTTTTTAAATTGGCAAAAGCCGGTTATAAGGAAATAATTCTTACCGGCGTTAATGTAGGCGATTACGGTAATTCATACAATACGGATTTATACAATCTTCTTCTAAGGTTTGTGGAAATTCCCGGCGATTTTAGAATTAGAATAAGTTCCATTGAGCCTAATTTACTCAGCGATGATATATTAGAACTTACGGCTGACAATCCAAAGATGTGCAAACATTTTCATGTACCTTTGCAAAGCGGTAGTTCAAAAATTTTAAAACTAATGCAGCGAAGATATAAAGTAAAAGATTATGCTTCACTTATTTATAAGATAAAGCAAAGAATACCAGGTGCCGGAATTGGAGTTGATGTAATTGCGGGATTTCCCGGAGAAACGGAAAATGACTTTATGGAAACTCATGAATTACTAAGAGAATTGCCTGTTTCTTATCTGCACGTTTTTACTTATTCGGAAAGGCCGGATACAAAAGCCGTTACGTTAGCCGGAAGCGTGGATATTCATGAAAGAAAGAGGAGAAATAATATCCTTAGAATTTTAGGCCAGAAAAAGAAGAACGCATTTTATAATGAAATGATCGGCAAAAATCTTCGGGTTTTATTTGAAGCGGAAAACGATAACGGAACAATAAAAGGCTTTTCATCTAACTATGTTAGGGTAATCCATAATTACGAACGCGAACTTGTAAATGAATTTTCTGATATTACGATTACCAAAAATCAAAATAATTTATGCTCAGGGAAATTATTGGGCAAGAAAAAATCAATTGACTTAATTGCTTGTTAGTCCTAAACTTACATTTAAAAAATATGAAAAAAATCTGTTTCCTAATCCTAAATTTAATCTTAATATTAAACTTTCCCGCCACAATCTTTTCACAAACAACATTAACCAATCCATCAAAAGAAAATATTCTTAAGCTGGAAAATTCAATTAAAGCTGTACCCCAAAGAAGGCTATTAAATAATTTTGCGGAAGAAAATGTTTCTTCCAAAAAAAGTGTGGGGCTGGCAATTTTATTTTCTGCCATACTCCCCGGCATGGGAGAATTATATGCGGGCAACTATTCAAGCGGAAAATATTTTACGGCAGCAGAAGGTGCTTTGTGGGGAATATATTACGGGCTTGATACATACAGCAGCTGGCAGAAAGACAGATACATGGCTTATGCTGCTTCCGCAGCTGGGGTAAATTTGCAGGGTAAAGATGCAACTTTTTTTTCTACCATAGCAGATTATTTAAACATTGATGAATACAATAATTCCATGGCTTTGTCTCAGGACTTCAGCGCAATGTATAACAGCTCAAAAAATTACTGGCGCTGGCAGTCTAATACCGACCGAAAAACATACAGAAACATGTGGGTAAACGGTGAGCAGGCTAATAACAGCTTAAGGTTTGTTGTTGGTGCATTAATATTAAATAGAATTGCAAGCATAATAAACGCAGTACGGCTGGTTGCAGCTTATAATAAAAGGAGTGCCGAAAAATTAAGCTGGAACGTTTCGGTTGGGGTGAAGAACTATAATACTCTGCCGTCTAGTCTAAATCTTAATTTCAATACCTCTTTTTGAAGATTAATTTTTTTTAATCTTTTATTAAGCCAATATTAATAATCATAGAATATGTTTACTGCGCAAATTTAAAATGAATTTGCGTTAACAAAATTATTTTTATTAATAAACGGATGAGAGGTATCCATAATGAAATCCAAAATTTTATCATTTGGCGTAATATTAACCTTCTTGGTAACAATGGGAATAGGTGCGGCTTTTGCACAAAATGCACCTCAAAATAAAACAGAAAAGCCTAAAGTTGAAAAGAAAGAAACTGCGGTAAAACATAAAACCATGGCTTCTACCGAGCACAAGAAACTTGAAAAGAAAACAAACCATAAAAAAACCGCGAAAAAAACTACTCTTGGCAAAAAAGAGAGAACTCATAAAACAATGAAAACTGCTCATAAAAACACAACAATGAAAGGTGTTCATAAGACTACAACAAAGAAAGCAGTTAATAAAAGAGCCGAAAAGAAAGAACCGAAGAAAGTATATAAAAAGGAAGCTAAGAAAACCGAAAAGAAAGTAACTCCGGAAAAGAAGTAATTAATTATCGATTTTATTAGGCAAAAGGAGAGTTTTTTTAACTCTCCTTTTTTGTTTATTTTTCTTCCATGAGAATTTTAGTTGTGGAAGATGAAAAGAAAGTAGCTTCCTTTATTAAAAAAGGGCTGGAAGAAGAATATTATGCTGTTGATATAGCTCCGGACGGTAAAGAAGGCTTAAAGCTGTCTTGTTCGGAAGAATATGATCTTATTATAATGGATATTATGCTGCCCTTTATAGACGGCATATCTCTTCTAAAAGATATTAGGAAAAAAGAAATTACCGTACCGGTTTTAATGCTAACAGTTAAAGACAGTTTAAAAGACAAAGTGGAAGGACTTGATGCCGGCGCAGATGATTATTTAACAAAGCCTTTTGCTTTTGAAGAACTTTTAGCAAGGATTAGAGCACTGCTTAGAAGGAAAGATACCAATAAACCAACGAAACTAAAAGTAGGTAAATTAATTCTGGATCTTCAATCGCACCGGGTAAACAGAGACAACCGTGAAATTTTTTTAACGCCTAAAGAATATTCTATTCTGGAATACCTTATGAGAAATGCTAATAAAGTTGTTTCCAGAACCAAACTTATTGAACATGTGTATGATTATCACTTTGATACCGAAACTAATATTATAGATGTTTATATAAACAAGGTACGCTCAAAAGTAGATGCAAATTTCGAAAATAATCTTATTCATACAATCCGCGGCGTAGGCTATATAATTAAAGATGACGACGATATTGATACGGGTTAAATTAATGGTGTGTGTTTAAAATTGTGAATTTTATGTTTAACAAACTAAAACATTTCGTTTCTTCCACAAGATTTAAAACCACTCTTTGGTATTCTTCTTTATTTTTAATCCTGGAAATTCTTCTGGGGATTTTCATTTATTTTTATCTTTATAATACCTTAATGGATAACCTGGATTTAGGATTAAAATCCCAGGCAAAAGCCATCCTTCGAGTGGTCTCCGAAAAACACATGGATATAGAACACTTTGTGCCCGATTCAATTTATTCATCTTCTTCGGACCTTGTGTGGGATATTATTTATAACGAGATAGCCTTCAACTTAAGAAACAACTTTATTCAGATTAATTTAAAAAATAAAATCATTTTTAGAACCGCAAACCTCAACGATGATGTTTTAGCCTTTCCTAATAAAAAAGCGCCGATTAATTTATTTAATTTTACAGACACTACCTTATCTGAAAAGCCAATCAGATGTGTAAAATTAAATTCGGACAAATATAAAGTTTTTGTTGCATTCCCCGTCCAGAGCATAACGCAAACTTTAAACAGCCTGGTTCATATATTTGTAACACTTGCACCTATATTTTTTCTAGTATCCATTCTTGGCGGCGGAATTATCTCGGCGAAGGCTTTATCAAGAATTGATGCCATAATTAAAAAGACGGAGGAAATTACTGCGCTAAACCTCGGCGAAAAAATCGGCGGGGAAAAATACAGCGACGAATACGGCAGGCTTGTAAAAAAGATGAACGAAATGATAAGCAGGATAAAAACATCAATTGAATATATGAATCAATTTTCAATTTCCGCAGCACACGAGCTTAAAACTCCTCTTACAATTTTACGCGGGGAAACCGAAATTGCGCTGAAGTCCCGCAAAACACCGGAAGAATATATTGAAGTTCTTAAAAGCAACTACGAAGAAACTATCAGGTTAACAAAGATTGTTGACAACCTTTTCTTCATCTCCAAAATAGATCATTCTATGATTGAGATTAGAAAAGAAAAAGTATTTTTAGATGAATATTTAACTGCGACGGTAAACCATCTTAAAATTTTAGGATTGGAAAAAAATATTAATATAGAGGTTAATTCCAATACAAATTCTTTTGTTGAAATTGATAAAGAATTGATGACGCAGGCTTTGTCCAATCTTATTGATAATGCAATTAAATACGGGGAAGACAGCAACCTAATAACAATTAAAGGAGAAAATACCGAGCCCGGTAAGGTTAAAGTAAGTGTCTTAAATAAAGGTGAGGGAATTCCCGAAGAATTAATTCCAAAAATATTCGATCGTTTTTTCAGGGTTGAATCTTCCAGGAACCGCGGTACCGGCGGCGTGGGACTCGGGCTTTCCGTTGTTAAAGCAATTGTAACCTGGCACGATGCGGAAGTTTATGCAAGTTCAAGCCCTAATGGCGTTACGGAATTTTCTATCTTTCTACAAAAAGCGGCTTAATTTATATTTTACTCATTCTTCGTTTTAGAATGAAAAATACTTAAGTAGTAACCCTTGTTTATTAAATAGTCTTTATTTTTTAGTAAAAAATCTTTTATAGTTTCAATAGAAATTACTTTTGTAATTCCATAATTTATTTCTTTTTGATGCTCTACATAAACCTCCCCGGTGTATGGAACAAGAGGATTGTACTGCAGTGATTCCGGTAAGGAAGCCGGCACAAGAACATCTTTTGAATTTTCCGGAACCCATTCTACAATTCCTACAAGTTCAAAATTCGGAACTCCGTCCCTAACTGCCAGAACAATTCCGCCGCTGCACCCCCTGTTTATTACAGCATCAATAAAGAAAGATCCTTTTTGATCATAATTCGGACTGCTGACAATTGCAGTAGTTAACATTTTATAATTCAGCGGGAAACCGAAAACGTAAACAAAGCTGCCCCACTCAAGTTCCTTAGCGTTTCCAAGAGGATACGAAAATACGGGAAAGCTTAAAGAATATTTAAGCCCAAAATGCCTGCCCAGTATAGCAACATCAATATCCTTATCCGAAAGAATTTCATTTACATTGCTGCCTTCCGGGAATCCGGCAACATAAATTGACTGGCTGGATTTAAAAGCAATGCTCTGTACCTCATCGGTATAAGTACCAACCTTATCGCTGAAATAAGTAATCAAAGTATCTTTAAAATTCACAACATGAGCGCAGGTTAACAGGCCTACGGTTCCGTTCGAATTGTATATAATCGTACCTGTACCGGCACTGGATCTGTCTACAAAAGTAGTTTTAACATATTTATTTTGTATAACCGAATCCGTTAAACCTTTTAGCTTAAGCCTGCTGTTGTCCGCAAAAATATAAGCTTTGTAAAAAGCTACTGAGTTTATTCTAACAAGTGAATTTGAAATTTCATCAAGTTGTTTTGAAGCATTGTTGTAGGGAAATTCACTGTCGTATTTTCCGTCGTTTAATGTCGGATACACCGACCTGTAAATTATTGAAGAGCATGAAAGATTTAAGCTTGCGGCAATTATCCCCAATAAAACAGCTAACTTAACGGATGTTTTCATTTGTCTTCCTCGCTCATTAAGCCTAAAATATATTATCAACTATA